>JANPDJ010000182.1:0-17783 GCA_031431395.1 Chloroflexota bacterium
CACCCGGCGCGGCGGCCGGAATTCGTAGCGCAGGTAGTGGCGCAGGGCCACCAGATCGATGAAGTGATCCGGGTGCAGGTGGCTGATGACGATGGCGTCCAGCCGCCACGGCTCCCACGCGTTCGCCAGGCTGGGGAACGCGCCCTGGCCGAAGTCGAGCAGGAGCGCGTGATCGCCGTCTACCAGGAGGTAGGACGCGCCGATGGCGCCCATCGCGCTGGTATATGCCGGGCCGGCCCCGAGGACGATCAGGTCCACGTGGCGGCGCCGTCAACCAGAGGCGGAGGCCCCCCGGCGTCCTCAGCCCGAAGCTTCACCCGCGCAGCACGCCCAGTTCGTGGCCCACGCGGTCAAAGGCGGTCAGGGCGCGGTCCAGCTGGTCGTCGCTGTGCGCCGCGGAGACGATCGTCCGGATGCGACCCTTGTCCATCGCGACCGTCGGGTAGATCACGGATGTCCCGAAGACACCCTCCTCGAACAATCGCTGGCTGAACCGCTGCGTGGTGCCAGGATCGCCCAGCATGACCGGCGTGATGGGGGTCTCCGAGTGGCCGGTGTCGAACCCAAGGCGCGTCAGCTCTGCCTTGAAGCGTTTCGTGCTGGACCACAGCCGAGTGATGAGTTCCGGCTCTTCCTGGAAGATCCGGATCGCCTCGATGCAGGCGGCCGCGACGGCCGGCGGATGCGAGGTGGAGAAGAGGAAGGGCCGCGCGCGCTGGATGAGGGCGTCGCGCAGTGCCTGCGAGCCCGCGACGTACCCTCCGAGGACACCGACCGCCTTCGAGAGCGTGCCCACCTGGATGGCCACGCGCCCATCCAGGCCGAAGTGGCTGACGCTCCCACGGCCGTCCTTGCCGAGCACGCCGGACGCGTGCGCATCGTCCACGAAGACCGCCACGTCGTCGTATTCCTCGGCCGCGGCGACGATGTCAGGCAGAGGGGCGATGTCGCCGTCCATCGAGAACACGCCGTCCGTCACGATCAGCACCAGGCGGTACGGCCCTGCGCCGTCCTCGCGGCCCTTGTCGTGGGCCTCGCGCAGCAGCTCGCGCAGCGCCGCGACGTCCTTGTGCGGGAAGACCTTGCGAGGCGCCTTCGACAGGCGCATGCCGTCGATGATCGACGCGTGATTCAGCGAATCCGACAGGATCAGGTCCTGCTCGCCGGTGACCACGGGGATCACGCCCGTGTTCGCCGTGAAGCCGCTCTGGAACGTGAGGACGGCTTCGGTGTGCTTGAACGTGGCGAGCTCAGCTTCCAGCTGCTCATGGAGGCTCATCGTCCCGATGATCGAGCGGACCGCGCCGGAGCCCGCCCCGAACTCCCGGACGGCGCGGAGCGCGGCCTCGCGCATGCGCGGGTGGTGCGTCAGGCCCAGGTAGTCGTTCGACGAGAGGTTGATGACGTGGCGGCCGTCCACGTCGATCTCGGGACCCTGCGGCGACGACATGATCCGGAGCGGCCGGTAGAGGTTCTTCTGCTTGAGATCGGCCATTTCGTCGGCCAGGAAGCCCAGCGGATCCCGACGTGCGGGCGTTGACGTCGTGGTTCCGCGTGCCGCGCTCGTTGTCATGGTTCAGGCCTCCTGGGGCAGCAGTATGACCTTGCCAGCATGGCCGGCGGCCAGAAGCTCGAACGCAGCGGCGAAGCGGGCGAGGGGAAACCGGTGCGTCACGATCGGTGAGAGATCCAGGCCCTGCGCCAGCAGGGACGAGGTGCGGTACCAGGTGTCGAACATGCGGCGGCCCGTGATGCCGTACACGCGCACGCCCCGGAAGATGATGTCGGTATTGAGGTCCAGTGTCACGGGTCCCGATGGCAGGCCCAGCAGTGACACTCGGCCCCCGTTGGTGACTGCCGCGAAGCCCTGCCGGATGGCAGCTTCGGCGCCGCTCATCTCCAGCACCACGTCAACGCCATCCCCGCCCGTGAGAGCGCGGATCGTCCCGACGACATCGGGTCCATTGGCGTAGTTCCGCGCCGGGCCCCTCGGCGGCCTAGACCAGCGCCCGCATCGTGGTCGGAACGAACGCCCGGGTTGCCGGCTCGGTCCCGGACGTCACCGGTTGCCTACGTTCCGCTCGGCACGGGCGATTCGGTGTTCCCGGGCTGGATGGCCGGGCCGCTGGAGCCAGGCGAGGCCGGATTGCCCGACACGGAAGGCGAACCCGACGCGTTCGGATTGCACTGCGCCTCCGGGTTCGTCGTCTCGCCGACGTTCTTGAAGAAGTCGAGGATCTCGGGCACGTCGAGCTTGTCCTGGAAGAGCACCCGACCCCACACGACCGCCGCGAAACTCGTCTTCATCTGGTCGAACCGGGCGATGACCGGCGAGAGGAGTCCGCCCGGGATCTTGCAGACCGGGCTCTCCGGGAAGGTGGTCGCGAGCTTCCGCAACTGGTCCTGCGCGCCCGTGTCGCAGCCGCTCCGGGCGCAGTTGTACAGGATGACCATCCCGCCGTGCTCGAGGTCGTGGATCCAGCCCTGCGGCACGGTGCCGTCGTCCGGGCCGTAGAAGCGGGGCGGGATGGGCCCAAGCCCGCTCGCGTTGTAATGCTTCCCGGATGCCGGCGGGCAGAAGGTATAGGTCAACGGCGTGCCCACGGCGACGTGCCCGCGGCCCATGTCGTCCTGGAGCTGGCCCGTGACAGGTGCGCCTGACGGGGCGGGGCTCGCGGGATCCAGTTGGATGGAGCAAGCGTAGAGAGGCTGACTTGCGCTCGCGAACACGAACGTGGCAATCAGCCCGATCCCCAGGATGATCGCGAGCCCGATCAATCGGCTGCGGTTCTTCTCGAGGAACGTCTGCTGCTGCATCGTCGCCTGGGCGCGGCGCCCCGCGCGTGACGTCCCTGTGGGCGAGGATGATCCCGCACCTCCGGCGCCTGCCCGCCTGGAGCCGAACGCCCCGGGGACCGGGCCCGTGCCGGTCGATGCGGGCCGTGTGGCCGTCTCCGGCGTGCCGGCCGCGGCCGAACTGCCGCCGGCGCGCAGGACGTCACGTCCGGCTCCGCCGGACGTGGATTTCGCACTCGAGGCCGTGGCATCGCCGGAGGCCGCCGGTCGTCCCGGGTCCTCGCCGGGCATTGTGCGTCGCGATCGCTTGCTCACTCGTTGGCCTCCGCGTTCGGCATCACTGGAATCTCGGTGCGGGATCCGCTGACCGCCCCGGCGCGCCATGCCCCTTCGCGCGCGAGATTGCCCCGTTGGACCCGTCTCGCCATTCGCCGGTTGGCCGGCTGGCGCGCGGGTCGGATGCAAGAGGGTAGCGTCAGTCGACCCAATGTGTGCCCCCGGCATCGCGGACCGGCATCACGGTCGGGCGTCCGGCTATCCCCCTGCGATCACGGCTCGCGGAGCCAGGCGCGGGCGGACGCTCCTGTGAGTGCCCGAAAGACCGCCACCGCGACGACGGTCACGACAATGGCCGCCGGGAACAGCTGGTTCATGAGCAGCAGCGGGATGGCCGGGATGGTCACGGTGGCCAGGCCCAATCCGAATGTGCGGCCAGCTTCCTTCCGCTGAAGGACCAGCGTGATCGTGAAGATCGTGTAGGCCAGCAGCGCCATCCACACGACGCCGATGGGGCTGATGGGCGCGCTGACCGCTTCGTCCACGATGTAGCGCAGCGAGAGACCGATGCCCGCCAGGAGCAGAAAGGCGTACGCGAGGAAGACGCGGACGGAGTTCGGCATGGGCTCGGCGGGGGCTTCCATGGCGTCGATTGTGCCATCCTGCATCCGGCGCGCGATCCGGTCCGCGAGCGCCTGGCCGTGCACGCGCATGGCCTCGGGCGCAGGTGGCGCCCCTGAATGGGACCGGCCCACAGCCTATACTCCCGGCTTCGTGGCCGATCTGCCTGTCGCATTGCCGCCGGACCTCTCCGCCCGTCTTGTGGGCGCGATGGACGTGGAATCCAAGATCCCGCGCGCGTTCGAGGCACTCGGTCCCGTTGCCGGGGCAGACGTGGTCCTCGTGGACGGGGATTCGACGCTCCGGGCCGCGCAGCTCGTGGCACTTGGTGCCCGGCTCACGACGGTCCATGCCGCGAACCTCCCCGACCTGCCGGCCGCGAGCACGGATGTCATCGTCAGCTGCTGGTCGTGGTTCCGCGACGATCTGCCCGCCTCCCTGTTAGCCACCGAACGTGTCCTTCGGCCCGGCGGCCGACTCCTGGTCCTCCACGACTACGGGCGCGACGACGTTTCTCGGCTGCGCTCTCCGGAACTGCCCGAATACACCACCTGGGGCCGCCGCGACGGCTGGTTCCTTCGAACGGGCTTCAAGGTGCGCGTCATCCATTGCTGGTGGACGTTCGACGCCGTCGCGGATGCCGTCTCGTTCCTGGAGGCGGCATTCGGGGCGCCCGGGGCTGCGGTCGGGGCCGAACTGCGGCGGCCGCGCCTGTCGCACAACGTCGCGGTCTACCACCGGACGAAGGGCGGCGCCCCCGCCCCCGACTGATCGCAACTCAGGTGCACGGAACCACGGTTGCGCGGAGGGGTACGCTCTCGACCGCATGACCCGGCGCGAGCAGAACCAATCCGTCAACGATCGCTGGCAGGCCTCTCCGCGCAGTCCCGACGGCGCTCGACGCCCGCCGGGGCCGCGGCTGGGCCGGTTCCGGCTGACGCCCACGCGCGTCACGCTGGCCCTTGCGCTCTTCGGGTCTACCGCGTTCCTGCTCTACGCGATCACCGTTCGGGACCCGAGCCAGATCCCCCTGCTGAGTTCCGGCGCTGCCGTCCTGGGCCTGGTGTTCGCAGCCCTTGGGGTTGCCGGGGCGATCGCAACATTCCGTGCCGCCCGGGAAGGGCGGAGCGGGCGCGCGTTGGCCTTCGCGGTCCTCGGCGGAATGGCGGCGCTGGTCGCCTTCGGCTGCTTCTCCTGGGCCGTCATCCTCGCCCTCGTCTGGAAGGTTTGACGGCCGCCCAGGGAGGCCCAAAGAGCGTCGCTGCTACACTCGAATGGTGCCTGCCCCCATCGTCTAGAGGCCTAGGACGCCACCCTTTCAAGGTGGAGATCACCGGTTCGAATCCGGTTGGGGGTACCACATGCCGGTGGCCCCACCAGCCTGGCGGCCGGTGCCTTCAGGCCCCACCTGGCGACCACGGTTGGCTACGCGCAGGCTCGCGCAGGCTGCCGCGGATGCTAGGATCGACCCCTATGCAACTGATGGGCGTCAACATCAACACGATCGTCAAGGACAACGTGGCGATCCGCTGCGATGGCTGCCTCGAGATCATCGAGGGCACGCCCTGGCGCCTCAACATCCTGGACACCGTGGCTACGGAGATCGCGATGAGCTCCGAGGAGCGGGGCGCGATCAATCCGGGTCCGTTCGAATTCCATCGTGAGCCCTCCCACGCGAAGCAGTGGATGGCGGACCGCGGCTATTTCTTCTGCCGCCGGTCGGAGGTCCGCGAGATCATGCGGCCCATCCCGCTGCCGGGCCCCGGAGGAGCGGTTCGATGGGGCCTGTGCGACGGAATCCATCGCGACGACCACGAGTTCATCCAGCCCTAGTCTCGCGCTGCGATGACGGAGCGGTTGACACCGCCGTTCCCTCGTCCTATCGTCCGGCAAGGCCCCTCGCGATACCTAGATTTGCATAGGTTTCGGCGTGACGGCCCGTCCCTTCTGGAGGAGAGCGTGCCGGGCGACACTACGCGCGAAGAGTGGGTGGCGCTCGGGCCTGCCAGCCGGCTGCTGGGAGTTGACCCCGACACGTTGCGCCGCTGGGCCGACCGTGGCCGGATCGAGACGTTCACCACTCCGGGTGGCCATCGCCGGTTTCGGCGATCTGCTCTGGAGACGCTGGCAAGCCGGCATTCTGGTCGCCGCCCGCCCCTCGCCCGGCTTGGCGCCACGACCGACCGGTTTTCGGCCGCCTGTCGCCGCAGCTACGCCGCGGCGCGCCCGCCGACGGTGCCGGGCGCGGCGCGGCGCGGTTCCGGTTCCCAGGTGCGCCCCCCCGTCGTCGCACAGGCGGCAATGGGCCCGCAGGACATCGAAGTATTCCGGCATGACGGTCGCCAGCTCCTGGGGGCGCTGCTCCGCTACCTGGATGCGGTCGATGGACCGGAGCGCGACGAGGCTGAAGGCGAGGCGAGCCGGGTGGCCGGCCAGTTCGGGACGCGTATTGCGAAGGCTGGCATCAGCCTCGGCGACGGGCTCATGCGCTTCGTGAGCGCGAGGCGGCCCATCCTCGAGGAACTGTCCAGCCTGGCGCGTCGCAGATCACTCGACGTGCGGGACCTGGGCGCCCTCTACGACGCCGCATCAACCCTGCTCGACCGGCTGCTCCTGCGATTCGTGGAATCCCACCAGGCGGCCGACCGGGGCCGGGCAAGCGAGGTAGACCGGTGAACTTCAACGTCGTATTGCCCCTGGGCTCGTCCCTGCTCAGCTTCGCGTTCGCCCTGCTGCTGGTCGACCAGTGGCGTGAACGCCGGAGGCCCTACCAGCTGATCTGGGCCATCGGGATGCTCTGGTACGCCGTCAGCGCCGGCACGGAGTACCTGGGGGCTGCCTTCGGCTGGAATGAACCGCTCTATCGGATCTGGTACCTGATCGGCGCCATCTGGGTTGCGGGCTGGCTGGGACTCGGGACTGCCTACCTGCTTGCGAAGACGCGGTTCGGGTACGCGTTCGCCGTCTCACTGCTCCTGGCGGGCCTCTTCACCTACCTGTCCCAGTCCCGGTACCACTACGAGAACAGCGGCGTGGCGCCGGTTGCGTACTTCCTGGTGGCCGTGGTGCTGGCGGCGGTGATCACCGTGATGACCTATCGGGGTGACGAGCGGTGGCCGGCGGTCGCGGCCGCGGTTGTGGTCGGCGGCTCCCTGCTTTCGATCGTGATGATCTTCGCTGTTGCACTTCCGGCGCCCGGCTATGCGGTGGATCCGGCGACACATATCCCCACCGGCGAACTGTTCCCAGGCTACCTGCGACTGCTCACCCCGTTCTTCAACATCACCGGCGCCTTCACGCTGACACTCGGTGCGCTCTACAGCGCGTACGTATTCATGCCCAAACGCCGTCTCATCCGCTACACGATCGTTCGCGGACAGCCGGCCGGACGGCTCCTGGTCAACCTGGCTGTCGCCCCGGTGGCGGTCATCGTCAACTTCGTCGCGTCGCTCCCCGGAGCGCTCGTCGCCCTGCTGAGCGGCCGGCTCAACAGCCGCGTCCCAGCGACCATCCTCATTGCGATTGGCGGCCTGATCCCGGCGATCACCAGCGGTGCGAACCGGTTCGGCGAGACGAGTGGCTTCTTCGTCGGCGAACTCCTTGGGGTGGTCTTCCTCTTCGCCGGGTTCCTGGTCTCGATCGAAGTCTTCAACGAGATCCGCATTCCGTTCACGCACCGCGTCCTGCGCACCCGCCGCGTGCAGGCCTGACGGCCGATGAGCCTGTCGGTCGTCCTGCCCGGCCTCACAGCCATCCTCGCGCTCGTCTTCGGGATTGCACTGTTGGACCAGTGGCGCGAGCGGCGTCATACCTTCCAGCTTGTCTGGGCTATGGGGATGCTGTTCTACGCCGTTGCGGCCGGGTGCGAGACGCTGGCGGCGGTGGGCACCTGGAACGAGATGCTCTACCGGACCTGGTATCTGACCGGGGCCGTCTGGACGGCCGGCTGGCTGGGTCTCGGGACCGCGTTCCTGCTCGCGCGAACCCGGTTCGGCTACACCTTCGGCTTCCTGATGTTGTTCGGAGGGCTGATCGTCTTTGCCCTGCGCAACAACCCGGCCTACGGCGATGCGGGGATGGTGCCCGTCGCCTACTTCATCGTGGCCGTGATCCTCGCCCTCGCGATCGGCCTGCAGACCTACTTCAACGAGGCACTCTGGCCGCGGGTGGCCGCGATCGGGGTCGTGGGGGCGACGGTCCTCAGCATCGTCCTGAGCGTCACGGCATCCCTGCCGGCGCCGGGGTACAAGGTTGACCAGGCCTCCGGCGTGCCGCTGCCCGACCTGTTCCCGGCCAGCCTCCGGCTTCTAACGCCCTTCCTCAACTTCACCGGCGGACTGGCGCTCGCACTGGGCGCACTCTTCTCCGCGTACGTGTTCATGCCCAAGCGCCGGGTGCTGCCGTACTCACTCGATCCGAACCAGCCCGGCGACCAGTTCCTGTTCAACCTGTTCATCGCGCCGGTGGCGATTCTCGTGAATTTCGTGGCATCGCTGCCGGGAGCCGCGCGGACACTGGTGACGGGCCGAATCCACAGCCGGGTGCCCTCGACCCTCCTGATCGCGATCGGGGCGTTCTTCCCCACCGTGACGGACAGCCTCAGCCGGGCAGGGGCGCCCGAATGGCGCGCGCTCGGCCATCTGCTGGGCGTGGTGTTCCTGTTCGCAGGATTCCTGGTGTCCATCGAGGTTTTCCGCGAGATCCGGGTGCCATTCACCCGCATCGTCCTGCGGACCGGACGCCGCGAGCGAGATGCGGGCGCCGCGACGACGGCCGGACGGCACGCTGGCTGAGGCGCCAGGGCCGGGCCGGCGGCCTCTGCCGACACCCGCTGTGGACGTCGATTGAGCGGACCGGGCCCACCCGCCCCGGCTGCTCCCGTCAGGCCGGTTTCGGTTCGCCGGTGGTCCGGCAGGTGTTGCGCAGTTCCCCGATGCCGCCGATTCGGATGACCACCTCGTCGCCATCGCGGAGGAGCCGCGGCGGCTTCTTGTAGACGCCCACCCCGGCCGGTGTGCCGGTCGCGATGAGATCGCCCGGCTCCAGCGTGAACGCGCGGGAGCAGTACGAGATCAGCGTCCGGACGCCGAAAAACATGTTCGCGGTGGTGGAGTCCTGGAGTGCCTCGCCGTTCACGAGGCAGGCGATCGACAATGCCTGCGGATCCGGGATTTCGTCGGGGGTGACGATCCACGGACCCACTGGGCAGAACGTGTCGAGCGACTTGCCGCGGATCCACTGGCCGTCGCCGAACTGGAGGTCCCGGGCGGACACGTCGTTGACGCACGTGTACCCGAAGACGTGGTCCAGCGCCTCCTCCTCGGACACGTTGCGCGCACGGGCGCCGATCACGACGCCGAGTTCGGCCTCGTAGTCCACCCGGTCCGTGAGCCCACGATCCCAGGTGATGACGTCGTCCGGCCCAACGATGGTGCTCGGGAACTTGGCGAAGACCAGCGGTGCCGTGGGGACGGGAACGTTGCCCTCGGCAGCATGGTCCGCGTAGTTGAGGCCAATGGCGACGATCTTGCCCGGGTTCGGGATCGGCGCCCCCAGGCGCACGTGGGCCAACGAACGACCGCCGCTGGTTCCCTCGGCCCACGCGGCGATCGCCCGGAGAGCGCCCGGCCCGGCGGCCGCCAGTTCGCGCATCGTCCGCGGCCAGCGACCCAGGTCCGGCAGGTCCAGGACCCGGCCGTCCTGGACGATCCCCAGCGAGTACCCGCTCTCGGTGATGATGGTGACGAGGCGCATCGCGAACTCCTGCTGGCGTCGTTCTGGATCGTGCCCGGACCGATCTTGGTCCGGCCCGGCGAGGTTCCGTGGGCGCTCTGCGGGCAGGCGCGCGGATCGCCCGGGCCTCCCGGCCGCACTATTGTGGTCCGTGAGCGCCCCGGATGCGCCGCGTTGTGGACGTGCGGCGGATGCGCCAGAATCGCCCCGCGCCCGCACTGAGAGGCGACCTGACCTGCAGGGAGACGTCGTGGCCAACGGACCGACCCGACTCGGCTTTCTCTACCCCGATCATTCGGCTGAGGACGACTACCCGCGCATCGCTGCCCTGGTGTTGCCGCCCGTCGAAGCGGTCGTCGTGCACACCTCGATCGGCGAGGACGCCCATCGCGTGGACGCCCTGCTGGATACCGGTGCTGCCTGGCGCCTTCGCGAGGGCGCGGAGGAACTGCGCCGCGTGGGAGTTGCCGCGGCGATGTGGGCCTGCACGAGCGGGTCGTTCGTCTTCGGCCTCGCCGGCGCGCGCCAGCAGGCGCGTGAGGTGGAGGAGTTCCTGGGCGTGCCGGTGTCGTCCACGTCGCTTGCCTTTGCGTCGGCCTGCCGGGCCCTGGGCCTGCGGCGCGTGTCGATCGCGGCAACCTATCCGGACGATGTCGCGGCGCTGTTCCAGCAGCTGCTGGCCGATTCGGGCGTCGAGACGGTGCAGCGGGAGGCTCTCGGCATCATCACCGGTGTCGAGGTTGGCGAGGTGGCCGGGCACGCGGCGATCGCCCACGCCGTCCGGAGCGACCACCCGTCGGCCGAGGCCATCCTGATGCCGGACACCGCCCTCCACACTGTCGCGTTGCTCGAGGAGCTGGAGGCAGCCGTGGGCAAGACTGTCCTGACGGCGAACCAGGTCACGATGTGGGAGGCGCTGCGGCTGGCGGGCGGGCTGCGGCCGCAGCAGGGGCTCGGCACGCTGTTCCGGGATGGATCGAACGGCCCGGCCGTGCGCTGACGGGAGCGACCGAACCATGGCTAACCTCCTGCTCCGGGGAGCGACGGTGGTGGATGGCACGGGCGCTCCGGCCCGGGAGCGGACATCCGTGCTGATCGACGGCGACCGGATCGCGACCGTGGGGCCCGAGGCGGACGCGCGGGCGACCCCGGAAACAGTTGTCCTCGACCTCCCCGGGCGCACGATCCTGCCGGGGCTGATCGATCTCCACGTCCACTCAAGCTTTCCGTCTGAGATGACCGGCTACCTCTCCCACGGCGTCACCAGCATCCGTTTCGCCGGCATCGATCTGCCGGCCTGGCACGCCATCTCCGCCCGGGTGGCGGCCGACGATCCCCCCGGCCCGCGGCTGTTCAACCTGGGCCCCATGCTGGACCGACGGCCGGCGTCGTGGCCAATGTGGTCGGAGCCCTTCGAGTCCCCGGCTGAGGCACGTCGGTCAGCCGAACGCCTGCTCGACACGGAGCGCGCGGACGGCCTCATCGCCGTTCAGCACGTCACGCCGCCCGATCTGCGCGAGATCGTCGACGCGGCTCACCAGCGGGGCAAGCCGGTCGTGGGTCAGATCTGGCACACGGACGCCGGCGAGGCGGCCGAGATCGGGATCGATCAACTGGACAACACGTCGCGCATCGCGGCGAGCCGCGAATACCAGGGCGACCGGCTGTTCGCCTACCGGTCGGTGCCCGAGCGCATGGGCATCCTGTCGGGCCTCTGGCTGACGGTCGACTGGGGGGCGACAGAGCGCCTCATGGAGGCGATGGTTCGCCAGGGTGTCGCCTACGGCCCTACGTTCATCACGATGGAGCAGCAAGCCAATCTGCATCCGGAGGTCCTTACGGGTGACCCGGCGTTCCGTGCGCTGTTCGGCGCAGCGGAGCACGCCGCGTGGACCGTGTTCGTGAATCACATCCGCGGCGGTTGGACGCCCACCGACCGGGACAACTCGCTCCGCTCGCTCGAGGCGCGACGCGAGTGGATCCGCCGCTTCCACGCGATGGGCGGCCGAGTCGTGGTCGGAACCGATATGCCGTTCGGCGGCCTCGTGATCGTTCGCGAGCTGGAGATCCTGCGCGAGTGCGGGTTGAGCAGTGTGCAGGCGATCGCCGCGGCCACAGGCTTGGCGGCGGCCGTCATGCGACGAGACGACATCGGAGTGATCGAGGCGGGCCGGCTGGCCGACCTCGTCGTGGTCGATGGCGACCCGGTCGAGGACCTGAGCGATCTGCGGCGGATCGCGATGGTCCTTCGGGGCGGGGAGCAGGTGGCGGGCGCATTCGCCTGAGCGTGCGGGTCACAGCCGGCCTCGACCGTGCGGCGCCGGGTCCGCTTGGTTCGTGGGAACGGCGAACGCGGCGACGGAGGACCTCTTCCGGCTGGAACCTCTCTATGCATTCGCCAACCTGACGTCATGGACGGGGATCGACGCCGCGGTGGCCGAGGTTCAGGCGAGGATCCGCGCGGGTGACTACGAGCGGATGGACAAGCTGAACAACGCGCTGGCTGCGGCGACCTCGGTCGTCGCCACGATCGAGAAGATCTCCACGTGGCCGTGGCGGCCGGAGACCCTGCGCGGGTTTGTCAGCGCCGTTGGGCTGCCGATCCTGATCTGGACAATCACGGCCCTGCTGGGGCGATATTTCTGAGACCCGGCCCATTCCACCGCCGTGCCCAACCGCCAATCACCAGGGCGTGCCACGACGTCACCTGGTTGGCCGCCAGAACCGGCTTGCCCAGCGAGGCCTCGATGTCCTCGAGGTGCGCGCTGAGCCGCTGGCCCGTGCAACTGACGAACACCGCGTCGGCGGTGTCGCGATCTGCGCGCCGTGCTGCCGCCAGGATGTCCTCCTGGGGCACGATGGAATGGTCAAGCGGCAGGTTGAGGGCGACGCTGTTCACGGTTTCGATCCCATGGCCGGCGAGGAACTCGATCAGCTTCTGTTCCACGTCGGGCATGTAGGGGGACGCAAGTGCGACCCGGCGCGCGCCAACCGCTCGCAGGGCGGCCAGCATCGAGGTGCTGGTGGTGGTCGCCGGAAGGCCGGTCGTCTCGGTCATCCGACGCACGATGTCCGCGTCGCCGCCGACGCCACGCACGAAACTGACTGTCGTGCAGTAGTAGGCGAGGACGTGGGGGGCCGCCCGAACAGTCAGCCGTCGCGCGGCCTCCTCGATCTCGCCGTTCTCCGCAAGCCAGATGCCGAACTCGACCGTGTTCGTCCGATTTGGTGCCGGTGCCGACGCAGCAACCAGATCCACGCTCTCCGGCATGTACGACCGGAAGTCATCGACCAGCGCCGCCGCGTCGGCTACCACCCAGGCATCGTCCGGGTATACGGCCCCGACCCGGGGTCGCGTCTCGAAGGTTGCCATTGGGTACCTCTGCTTTCAGGAGCGACCCTTTCTCAGGAGCGACCCTCGATCCGGCGGTAGCTGAGGCGCTCGCCCACGCTGCCGGACCGCCAGACGTCGTGCATGGCTTTCGCCATCTCGTCCATGCCCTCGACGATCGTGGCGTAGATGTTGCCCGGGACGTAGCCGGTGGCCGGGTTGAAGAGGAAGTTGTTGCGGCCGTAGAAGACGGCCAGGTCCACCACGCCGGGGACCTTGTCGAAGCCCTTCTCCTCCCGGAATGAGCGGGCGAGGTGGCCCTTGGGGAAGTAGAAGTAGACGACGTCACCCGTGGTGGGGACGATCGTGGAGTTCTCAAGGCCCGGGCCCTCGCCATCGATCGGCGGAACGAGGCAGTAGACCTCGTTCATCGCGTACTTGGCGTGCCAGGCGTCGCCGCTCAGCGGAAGGGCGTTCCACACGAGCTCCGCCGTCTCGGGAGCTTCATAGTCGAGCAGCCGTGCGACGCACGACACGCCGCGCTTCTCCAGCTTGATCTCCATGTACCGGGCCATTCCGTTCTCCTCCTGCGTTGATCGTCAGCGACGGGGATTGGGGCCGCCATCTCGGGCTTCCAGGGCTCGCAACCGTGGGATGACCTCGTTCGCGAGCTGCTCCACCATGGTGGACTGCGGCACGCCCGGTGTCTCAAAGAGCCAGCACGCCGCCTCGTGGAAACCCCGGGCCGTGAGTGCGTGCAAGCGTGCGGCGCATTCGTCCGGTGAGCCGGCGATCGAACACGCATCGATCAGTTCGTCCGGGATGAGCGCCGCGGCCAGGTTGATCGTCTCCGGCTCGATGGAATACGCCCGCTCGTCCATCAGGCGGCGCAGGGCCGCCGGCAGCGCCACTCCCAGTTCCTCGATGATCGGCCGGCTGCCCCAGATGGCCACGGCGATCCCGCGGCGAACAGCCCGGCGGGCTGCCTCGCGATCGTCGTCGACGGAGACGTACGCCCAGGAGATGCGACGAAGCGGGGGCAGCGCGGGGTCCCGCCGCGCTTCGCCGGCCCTCACGCGCGCGAGGGATGCCGCCAGCAGCGGGCCGTCGAGGAACGTCGCCACCAGCACGCCGTCGGCGAGTTCGCCGGCCAGCTCGAGGATCTTCGGTCCACGACCAGCCAGGTAGATGGGGATGCTCGCCGGGCCGGCCGCACGAGCCCGCCCCGAAACCGTGGCGGACGCCGGCACCGAATCTCCCTCGGGCGGCGGCCCCGGCAGGAACCCGAGTCTCGAATCCTTGAACGTCAGCGTCTCGCTCTCGAACGCGAACGTCTCCTGCGCACTCCAGAAGCGGCGCAGGAACACGATCATGTCGCGCAGCGCCGTCGCCGGACGATCGCGCCGGACGCCCAGCGCGCCGAACCCGCTGGCGCCGGCACCAAGTCCCAGGATGGCGCGCCCGGGAGCCATGTCGGCAACCGTGGCGATGGCGGTGCCGGTCAGCGCGGGGTGCCGGATGAACGGGTCGGTCACACACGTCGCGAGCCGGAGCCGGCGCGTCGTGGCGCCCAGGGCGCCCAGGCTCACGAACGGATCGCGGCGGAAGCGCTCATCGGCCACCCACAGGGCATCCAGCGCGTCGCCCGCATCGAGAGCCTGCACGCGCGGCAGGACGTCGGCCAGCGGCTCGTGACCGTCGATGGCGACGCCCACGGAGAGGATCACGCGGCGAACGCGTTGGCGCAGCAACGCCGGTCTGGCGACGTGACGGGCTGGTCGGAGGTCAGGGCGGGAACGGCCAATCTCACGACACGGATGTTGCCAAGATGAGCGACATGAAATCAGCCCGACTCGCACACCCCGACGTCATCCTCACCGGCGGCACCGTCATCACGATGGACGATGATCGCCGTCGCGTGGAATCCCTCTGGTTGCACGGTGACCGGATCGCGTCCGCGGGGACCTTCGCCGAGGTGGAAGCCCAGGCTCCCCGCGAAGCCCGCCGCGTCGACCTCGCCGGCGCGACTGTGCTGCCGGGGTTCGTGGATGCCCACTGCCACGTGGGCGGCCTGGCCTTCGTGCTGGGAACGGTGGACTGCTCGCCGGAGACGGCGCCCTCCATGGCCGACCTCCTGGCCGGGATTCACGCGGCCGCCCGGGCTGCTGCCGCCGCTCCGGCTGGTCAGTGGGTGGTCGGCCATTCGTTCGCGGAGAACGCGGTGGCAGAGCGACGCTTCCCGACACGCCAGGAGCTCGATTCGGCCGTGCCCGATCGCCCGGCCGTCGTGTTCCATCGCTCGCTCCATGCGTGCATCGTGAACTCACGCGGGCTGGCCGCGGCCGGCCTGGACCTCGCTGAGGATCCGCCGTTCGGCAAACTGGGCCGCGATGCGCACGGACAGCCCGACGGCACCGTGTACGAAGCGCCGATGTTCGACCTCTTCGCGCGACTGGCTGGCGAGGCGCTGGCCGCCATGACAACCGAAGCCCGGATCCGGGCAGTCGCACGAGCGGCCGAGCTGTTCGTCGCCCAGGGAGTGACGACGGCGATGGACGCGGACCTGCCGGGCATCGGCTGGCTCAAGGCGATGATGGAGGCAGACGCCGCCGGCGGGCTGCCGCTCCGGCTCAGCGCGCTCATGAACGACCGCGACGCAACGTGGGCGCTGCAGGCGGGCATCCTGGGGGGCCGTTCGCTGGACCGGTTCCGGCTGGGCGGTGTCAAGGTGTTCGCGGATGGCGGGATGAGCAGCCGGACCGCCGCCGTACACCGCGAGTTCACCCTGCCCCCGTACGGGCGCGGGGTCCTGTTCCGCGACAACGATGCGCTCACCGATCTCGTGCGCCGGGCTGAAGCGTCGGGTGCGCAGGTGGGCGTGCACGCGCAGGGGGATCGCGCCATCGAGACCGTGCTGGATGCCTTCGAGGCAGTCATCGGGACCGGCGGTGTCGCCGGCAACGGGCTGCGCCATCGGATCGAGCACGGCGGCATGCTCCTCCCGCGGCTCATCGAGCGGGCAAGCCGGATCGGCATCCACGTCGTGAGCCAGCCCGGGTTCTTCACGCCCCTGGGGGACGGCTGGCTTCGCGGATACGGCGAGCAGGCCCACGCCTTCTACCCGTTCCGCTCCATCCGCGAAGCCGGCCTGCGACTCGGCGGATCGTCCGATGCGCCGGTGATCACCCCGAATGTCCGCGAGGCGCTCCGGGATGCCGTTCTCCGCGAGACTGCCGCCGGGGTGGTGCTGGGCGAGCGCGAGCGTCTTACGATCGAGGACGCGCTCGAGATGTACACGCGCGACGCGGCCTATCTCGCTCGTGCCGACGATCTCGTGGGCACGCTGGAGGCCGGCAAGTACGCGGACCTCGTGATCCTCGACGGCGATCCCACCGCCATGGACGCGCGGGCACTGCCGGGCATCGCGGTCCTGCAGACGGTGGTGGGCGGCGAGCCGGTCTTCGGCGACGGGCCGATCGGGCCGGCGCGAGCCGGCGGCCTCGCCGCATGACCCGCGGGCGGACAGCCGATCCCGCCGCCGCCGATCCCGCCGCCGCCGCCGATCCCGCCGCCGGCAGCGACCCTCCCGCCGGGAGGGGACTCGACACCGATTCAGCCAGCCACGCGCCGATCCGGAGGAGTTCAGCCCGATGAACCAGGACACCGCACGCTACGTGGCCGCGCCCCCCTGGGACCTGCGGATCGAAGGGCCAAACCCCGACGTCGCGTCGGTGGCGGTCAACTCCCGCGGCGAAGTCCACGTCCTGACTCGGAGTCCGCACCCGGTGCTGGTCTTCGATCAGCGTGGGCGATTTCTGCGGTCGTGGGGCGAGGGCGTGTTTGCCACGACCCACGGCATGCACATCGGGCCGGACGACTGCGTCTACATCGTGGACGCTGAGGACAGCACCGTCCGCAAGTTCTCGCCGTCGGGTGAGCTGCTATTGCAGATCGGGCAGCCGTTCCGCACCTCGGAAACAGGCTATCGCGACGGCGACTTCCGCACCATCGACCGCGGCGGTCCCCCGTTCAACGCGCCGACCGGCGTGGCCATCGGGCCGTCCAACGAGATTTTCGTGTCGGACGGCTACGGCAACGCGAGCGTGCACCGGTTCTCCGAATCCGGCGAACTCATCCGGTCGTGGGGTGGCGCGGGCCGGGGACCAGGCGAGTTCCGTACGCCGCACGGGATCTTCGTCGACCGCCACGCCACGGTCCACATCGCCGACCGCGAGAACGACCGCATCCAGCAATTCACGACCGATGGGGCGTACCTGGGCGAGTGGACCGACATCGACCGCCCGGACGGCCTGTTCGTGATGGACGACGGCATGGCGGTCGTTGCGGAGATCGGCTACATCGCGGGTCTCGTCATCGGGATGCCAGAGCCCACCCGCGACAGCCGTCAGAGCCGGGTGACCGTGCGGGATTCCGCCGGGCGGACCGTGGGACTCGTCGGGACCCCGCCCGCCCCGGACCTGTCACCCTGCGAACCTGGCCGGTTCCTGGCGGCCCACGGCATCTGGGTGGACGAGGCGGGGAGCGTGTACGTGACCGAGGTGATCAACGCGCGGGCTCCGCGGGGCCCGGGCGCCGTGCCGCTGACCTGCCACGCGCTGCAGGTGTTCCACCGCGTCTAGCGGCGCGAGCGGCGGTTCGGCGCCTTGGCTGAGCACCGGGGCGCCCCGGCTGTCGGTGCCAGCCCCGCTGGCTGCGAGCTTCAGCCCGAGGAGGGCGTCAGCGCCAGGAACCGCACGTTTTCCACAGCCGAATGCGCCAGCGATGAGCGCGGGCGGGGAGACTCCGGCCCACAGGCGCCAGTTCCTTCGGCGACGAACTTCGTGCCCGAAGGAATCGTGGCGGAGCGGTGCCCGCCGCCGGTGCCCGAAACGAGGGTGAATCGTGCCCGACTGCCGCTGACGCGGCGCCGGGGCCCGCCCGCGTGCCGAGCCCGCCGGCACGTGGGGTGTTCTACACCTCGAGGGCGACCACCACGTCAACCGCGAGGCTGTACGCGATGTTGGAC
>JANPDJ010000183.1:0-2831 GCA_031431395.1 Chloroflexota bacterium
GCAACGTCGAGCCGCTGCCCTCGGTCGAATGGAACGCTGCCGTGGACCCCGCCGCGCTTGCGGCGGTCCTGGCGAGCGGCCTCAACGTGACGTTGGTGAGTCTCGATGCGACCAACGATGTGCCGGTCCGGACATCCACCATCGACCGCTGGACGGCCGATCGGTCCACCTCGGCCGCCGCCCTTGCCGCGCGTCTCCTGGACACCCAGCGCGCATACGCCGCGGCCGGCGGGTACTACACATGGGATGTCCTGGCGGCCGTCGCGGCGCGTGAGCCGCACGTCGCGCAGACGTCACGAGTCACCCTGCGGGTCTCAACCGGTCCGGGCGAGGCTGGCCGGACAATCCGCGATCCTGCAGGACCACCGGTCCTCGTCGCCCTGCGTGCGGATGCCAGCGCCTTCGAGAGGATCTTCCTCGACGCGCTCCTGGGCCGGGCCCGATGATCTGGGGCGCGTGGCCGGGAGGCAGGGGCCGATGAGCGCGAGCGCTCAGAATGCGCAGATGGACGACCAGCACTCGCGATCCGCGCGACGTCATCGGATCCTGATTGCGTTGCCATTCGTGGCAGCCGCGGTCAGCACCGTGGCGAGCGCCGGCGCGGCGGCCCTCGAGCCGGGGTACGAGGGCTGGATCGGCGGGGTCGTCGCCGTGATCACGTTCACGACCGTCGGCGCGCTGATCGAGGACCGGCGGCCCGGCCAGGTCATCGGCCGGATCTGCCTGGCTGCGGGTCTGCTCATGGCCGCGCAGAGCCTCATCATTCCGGTCCTACTTGCCCTGAATGCCTTGCCCGGACGGCTACCGGCGCTCGGTGCGGCGATCTTCGTCGTCGCCTCCTCGGTGTCCGGGCTGGTCCTGTTCCTGAGTGGACCACTCCTCGTCAGCCGGTTCCCGAACGGGCGCGAGCCGGGTCGGCTGGCCCGCCTCACTGACGGGCTGTTCTTCATCGCAGGATCGGTCGTCCTGATTGGCGTCTTCCGGCCGGGGCCGATCAAGTCGGACCTTATCGAACCGGTCGGCAATCCGCTGGGCATCTCCGGAATCCCCTTCGTCGACAGCGACGATTCCTTCACGGTCGCCTTCATTGCGGCGGGCGTCGGGTCGATCTTTGCACTGGTCGGGCTGATTCGCCGGTACGTCCAAGGAAGCCCGGTTGTCCGGGCGCAGATTCGCTGGTTGGGGGCGGCGATCGGCACATCGATCCTGTTCCTTGTCGCCGTGCTGGTGACGACCGGGAACCAGGCTCTCAACGAAGCCGCGTACTTCGGCTGGATCCTCTCCTTCCTCCTGCCCCCGGTCGCGATCGGGATCGCGATCCTGCGGTACCGCCTGTACGCCATCGATCGGATCATCAGCCGGACGCTTTCCTACGGCCTGATCACGGCCATGCTGGTCGCCGTCTTCCTGCTCGTGAATCTCGGACTCCAGGCGCTGCTCAGTTCGGTGACATCGGGCAATTCGCTGGCGGTGGCCGGTTCCACGCTGCTTGCCGCAGCCCTGTTCACTCCCCTTCGACGAGGCGTCCAGCGCATTGTCGATCGCCGCTTTCATCGGGCCCGGTACGACGCTGAGCGCCTGATCTCCGACTTTGCGGCCCGCATGCGCGACGAACTGGACCTGCCCACCCTGGCGACAGAACTGGCCGACGTGACCGCCCGGGCCGTGGAGCCGACAGCTGCTTCGTTGTGGCTGCGGGAGCCGGGTGCGCGGTAGGTGCGGTCAGCCCGAGAAGGCCGCCGTCAGACCCCACACCCATCCTGATGCGGTACGGCAATCAGCTGCCGCAACGGCCGCTGATTGCCGCTACGGGCTGGCCAGTTGGGCCAGGAGCAACAGCAGGCCGTTGAAGACGGCGTGGAGGCCGATCGGCGCGAAGATGGACCGGCGCTGCAGGAACACGTAGCCCAGGGCGAACGCGACCGGTAGCCGCGCCGCGAACCCAATGACAGCCCGGCCCAGGGCCTCCGGGAAGGTCGCGCCGCCCACTGTCAGCACGTGGACAAGCGCGAAGAACAGCGCGGCACGGATCAGGCCGCGCCGCGCGCCCACCGCCCGCTCCCAGGCCGTGAGGGCGAACCCGCGGAAGAACAGCTCCTCGCCGATCGGGGCGATCACGACCGCGGCAAAGAAGTTCAGCGCGATGCCGCCGGCCTCCCGTGTGAAGGGGAGCGGGCTTTCGGGTTGAGTTCGAAGAAGGGTGACGAGCAGGCCCGAGACGATCGCCGTGACCAGGATGACCGGCACCGCCAGGATGGCGCCCGATGCGAAGTCGCGCAGCGCCCGGCTCGCCGTCAGCCGGGTGATGCCCATCTCCGCCCAGGACAGTGCGCCCGGCCCCACGACGAGCAGTCGGACGAGGGCGGCGAGGCCCAGGACCAGGATGGCCTGGCCGATGACGGACCCCATCGGCGACGAAGGATCCACGCCCACCATCTCCGCGAGGCGCAGCGCGAGGATCGCGACGGGCAGTGCCACCGGCAGGCTGGCGGCGAAGACGAGGAATGGCGAGGGACCCGAGTATGCCGCGCCGCGGGCCTTGCGCTCCATGCCCTGGGCGCCCGCCGCGGCCACGAATCCAACGGCAAGGAGGGCGGACGCGGTCAGCGCGAGCACGAGAGCGCCCGTGCCTGTGGGCACGGACAGGACGACTGCCGCCAGAACGGCGAGACCCAGCACGGATGCGAGCCAGCCGACCAGGTAGAGGCCGGGGGCCGCCCGCCCATCGAGCGAGAAGATGGTGGAGCCGGGCGGCCGCGGCACCTGCGGAGGTGGCGCCTGCGGATCTGCCGCCGGCGTCAGATCGTCCTCGCTCAACGCTCCGGCATCGG
>JANPDJ010000184.1:0-3393 GCA_031431395.1 Chloroflexota bacterium
CCGGAGCAGCTTCACGAAGTCCCGGTGCGCGATCACGAGGATCGCCGACATCTCACTCACCAGCTGCCCTGCCCACGATCTCCAGGTAGGCATCCTCCAGGCTCGGCGCGTGGGTGCGGACCACGGTCAGCGGGGTCGAGATGGCCCGGAGCAACCCGTGAACGTCGCCGCCCCCGATCGCGATCTGGAACGGGCCTTCGCCGGTGGCCGCAACTCCCAGCCGGCCAAGTTCATCGCGCAGCGCCTCACGGTCCCCTGCATCGATCACCACCCATTCCCGGGCGAGATCCGCTTTCAGCGAGGCCGGGGTGCCGTCGGCTACCACTCGGCCGCGGTCGATCACGAGGATGCGATCGGCCTGCTCGGCTTCCTCAAGGTAGTGCGTGGTCAGGAAGATGGTCGTGCCGCTCTCCCGGCGCACGGTTGCGAGGTGGTCCCAGAGGGTGCGCCGGCTTGGCGGGTCCAGGCCGGCCGTCGGCTCGTCCAGGAACAGGACCCTGGGCCGGTGGCTGAGGCTCCGCACGATCTCCAGCTTGCGCCGCATGCCGCCGGAGTACGTGCGCACGGGCGCGTGCATCTCGCGTTCCAGGCCGAGGAGGGCCGCAAGTCCTTCCACCTGGCGGCGGTACTCGTGCGCCATCAGCCGGTACGAGGGCGCATAGCGATACAGGCCGTAGAGAACGGCGTGGAGGCGGACGTTCTCCTCGCCGGTCAGGTTCAGGTCCAGGCTGGGTTTCTGGAAGATGATCCCCACTGAGCGCCGGACGGTGCTTGCCTCGGTCACGATGTCGTGCCCATCGATGAACGCCCGGCCGGAGGTGGGCCCCAGCGTGGTGGTCAGGATGGAGATCGTCGTGGTCTTGCCGGCCCCGTTGGGACCGAGGAGCGCGAAGAACTCCCCGGCACCCACGTCGAACGTGATCCCGTCCACCGCGTTCTGCTTCGCGTTGCGGTAGGTCTTGACGAGGTCCTGGACTCTGATCACAGGACCCGACGCTGCGGTCACGTCGATCTCACCGATCGAGCTCGCACCGATTGCCCCGCTGCAGATTCATACGGCAATGACCAGAACCCGGTGTGTCTCGCGCGATCCCGCGAGGAGCCGGCGCATGTCGGCCGGATCGGTGGTGAGGATCACCGAAGGTGCGCCCACCAGCGCTTCGGAGACGACGATCGCATCGACCGCGTCGCTCATTTTCGCCGCCGCCAGGAGCTCACCGGCGAGCCGCGCAACGACATCGGAGGTCGGGAGCAAGGCGTCCACAGCGTTCACGACCCGATCGATTCTGGCGCGGTCCCGCCCGCCGCGGTGGACCTGGGCGAGAACCGGGGTTGGAATGATCACGACGTACCCCTCCAGACGGGCGCGGTGGAGCGCGGCACGGGCATCCCCGTTCCCTGCCGCAAGCGCCAAGATACCGCCCGCATCCAGGATGAACCGACGCGTGCGACCAAGGTCCTCTACCCGGGCCACTCCATCGCCTCGACGCGGCGACGGGAGTCAGCAGGAATCGGACCGAACTCGTCCGCCAGTTCGCGCTCAAGATCCTCGAGGCGAGCCCACTGCAATCGCATCGTGAGCGACTCATTCAGGAATCGCGAGAAACCGCGTTCCCCTACTCGCCCTTTGGCCTCCCTGACGGCATCTGCGTCAAGGGTGGTGGAAACCTTGATCGTGCTCATGGGCTTATCCTACGCTCGGTAGGATACATCGTCCACACGGTGTCAGGCCGTCGGCCTCCGCACCAGCTTCTGCAGCGAACGAAGTTCCGTCTGGACCCTCCACGGCACGCCGTAGTCCGTGTTGGCGACCTCCGCCACGTACAGGGCGCCCTTCGAATCCACGGCGATCCCGTGGGGCGAGAAGAAGCGCCCGACCTGGGATCCGTAGGCTTCCGTTCCCACGCGCGCCAGAACCTTTCCGTCCGTGGACATGACCGTCACGCGCGGCCCAAGGTTCGCGCCGATGTCATTGCTGGCGATGCCCGAGAAATACTCACCGACATAGACGATGTCCCGCTCGCCGCTGGTATCGATGTCGAGGGCGGCAGCCCGCGACAGGTTGACCCACTGCGTCTCGTATTTGCCGTCCGAGCTGAACACCTGGACCCGGTGGTTCTCGCGGTCCGCGACGTAGACCCAGCCCGCCCGGTCCACCTTCACGTTGTGGACGACGTTGAACTGGCCCTCGCCGGTGCCCGACTCGCCCCAGCTCATGAGGTGCCGGCCCTCGGGCGAGTACTTGTGGACCGACGCGTTCGAGTAGCCATCGGCGACGTAGAACTCACCCGTTCGACCGTCGACACCCACGTGGCATGGGACGCTGAACGGGAGCCCGCTCATCTTCGGGGTCGGATGGTCGGCCTCGCCCAGCGTCAACAGGAGCCGGCCTTCGCGCGTGAAGTGCTTGATCGTGTTGTTCCCGTTGTCCACGCACCAGAGCGTGCCGTCCGGTGCGACGGTCACACCATGCGGGTTATTGAAGCCGCCCTGCTCCCAATCCCACGTCTCGAGCATCGTTCCGTCGCTGTCGAAGACGATCATGGGCTTGGTGCCGCGGTTGAACACGTACACCCGGTCCTGCGCATCAACCGCGACGGCCGTCGCCTCGCGGTAGATCCAGTCACTGGGCTTGTTGCCCCAGTTCTGGCCGGACACGTCGTACCGGTAATCGCCCTCGCCGAGGATCACCGGTCCAGGAGGACCGTCCTCCTCACGATGGCCCAACCGGGGCAGCCCGCCCTCGAGTTCCTCCATCACGTCCGTCATGGGACTCCCTTTCACGGTGCTCTACCGGTGGCCGATCTGTGCGCTGATAGCCTACTGGCCGAACCAGGCACGATGGCCCCAATCTGGACTCAGGCCCGTTCGAGGAGGGAAGACGCGAATGTATGACCTGCTGATCAAGGGCGGCTCCATCGTGGACCCCGTCGCGCTCACGACGACCGTGTCCGACATCGGGGTAACGTGCGGGCGCGTCGCGGCGATCGGGCCGGGGCTGCCGGAGGCCGGGGTTACCCGCGTTGTCGATGCGCGCGGCCTGATCGTGACGCCCGGCCTGGTGGACCTGCACGTGCACGTCTGGTCCGGCGTTGCGGAACTGGCGATCGACAACGATCCCCACCATCTTGCTCGCGGGACGACGACGGTCGTGGACGCAGGCTCGGCCGGCTCGAACACCTTCCCGGGGTTCCGACGGTACGTGATCGAACCAAGCGCGACGCGGACGCTCGCGTTCCTCCACATCTCCGGGATGGGCCAGCTCGATCTCGAAATCGGCGAGCTGGAGGACCTCCGGGGGGCGCGCGTCGATCGCGCTCTTGCGACGGCCCAGGCAAACCCCGACGTTATCGTCGGCGTCAAGCTCCGGCTCAGCACCGTCCTCGTGGCATC
>JANPDJ010000185.1:0-26798 GCA_031431395.1 Chloroflexota bacterium
GGATCGGCCAGCTTCTGGTCCACGGGCCGCGTCGTCAACCGCAGGTACGTGGAGAAGCCGTGGTGGCGGTCCACCACGCCGCGGGCGGCCTCCAGGAGCGACCAGACCACTTCGGGGCCGAAGGCCGGCTCGAAATACTGCAGGCCGGGCAGCTCGATCCCCACCGACGGCGTGATCGTGGACTGGTGCGCGCCGCCTTCCGGCGCGAGGCTCATGCCGGACGGTGTCCCGGCCAGGATGAACTGGCTCTTGATGTAGAGAGCGTAGATGAACGCATCGAGCCCGCGGAGGATGAAGGGGTCGTAGACGGTCCCTACCGGGATGAGCGTCTCGCCGAACAGCTCATGGGTCAGGCCGAACTGGCTCAGCCACATGAAGAGGTTCATCTCGCTGATGCCAAGCTCGATGTGCTGGCCGGTTGGCTTGGGTTCCCACGTCAGCAGCTTCGGGGCGTCGTCGTGCTTGGTGGCCACGTTGGGCGAGTACACGCCGACGCGGTTGATCCAGCTGCCGAGATTCGTGGAAACCGACACGTCCGGCGACGCCGTGATGATCCGCGGACCGACGCCCGGGACTCGCGCGAGAGCGGCCAGGGTGTCACCGAACACCTGCTGTGTGTTCGTCTGCGCGGCGATCCGTACCTCGATGTCTCCCGGCAGCTCGATGGGCGCGGAGCGGATCTCCACGGCCGGACCGCCGTAGAGCTCCCCGAATCGTTCCACGCAGAGGCGTCCAGCCGCGGAATCCGGGCCGAACGCCGCCCACGGATCGTCCACGTCGGCGCCGAACTCGCGGGCGAGCGTGTGCACCTGCTCCGTGGAGGCGTGCGCGGAGTGGTTCAGCGAATCGCCGGCGAACGGCAGCCGCCAGCCCTTGATCGTGTAGGCGAACACGACGGATGGCCGCGTGCGGTCCGAGTCCGCCTCGTTGAGGGCGCGCTCAAGCTCGGCGAAGTCGTGGCCGCCCAGGTCCGCGAGCGTGCGGGCAAGGTCCTCGTCCGGGACGCCCTTCACGGTGCGGGCCAGTGCGTCCCGGTACTCGAGCGGCGCCGGGTCGATGAGTCGCGCTCGGGCTTCCGCGCCCGGCTTGCGGATCATGACCTGGTATTCCTCGTTGGGCATGTCGTCAATGCGGCGCCGCAGCGCGTCGCCCCCGCCCTGTGCGAACAGTGCCTGCAGCAGGCGGCCGTACTTGGCCTCCACCACCTGCCAGCCGGCGGCCGCGAAGTAGCCCTTCATCTGGCGCACGCGGATCCCCGGGATGACGCGGTCCAGGCTCTGGCGATTCAGGTCCACGATCATCGTGACGTTGCCGAGCCCGCTGAGGGCGTCCTCGACGGCCGCTTCCCAGACGGACCCCTCATCGAGTTCCGCGTCGCCCACGAGCGCGACGAATCGCCGGTCCGGCCACGCCCTGGCCTGCTCGCCCAGGTGGTGGCGGAGGTAGCGGTCCGCGAGGCTCGCGAACAGCGGTGCCACGGCTCCCAGGCCGACGGAGCCCGTGGAGAAGTCCACCGGATCCGGGTCCTTGGTGCGGCTGGGGTACGACTGAAGGCCGCCGAATCTGCGCAGTTCCGTCAGGTACCGGCGGTCCAGGTTGCCCATCAGGTATTCGATCGCGTGGAACGCCGGGCTGGCGTGCGGTTTCACAGCCACCAGGTCCCCGCGCCGCAGCCAGTGGAAGTAGAGCTCCGTCAGGATGGAGACCACGGACGCACTCGAGCTCTGGTGGCCGCCCACCTTCACGCCGTCCGTGTTCGGGCGGACGACATTCGCCTCGTGGATCATCCGGACGGCCAGCCACAGGACGCGGTCCTGGATCTCCTCGAGGAGCCCCTCGCGCGACGAGGTTGCCGCCGACGACGAGCCGACTGATCCCGGCTCTGAGGCTCGAACCCGATGACGAACGGCCACGCGCAGCTCCGGTCTCGCTAGATCCGACACGATGTGAGTAAAATGGGACACCTGTCCCGAAATTCCGACGAAGGGTGACAAGGAGCATCGTACCGGTGGCGACGGCGCAGAGTCAATCGCGAAGAGCACCCGTGGCTCCGGATGACGCCGCGCTCCTTGCCGGCGCCGAGAGCGCCGCTGCAGCACCCGGGCGGTCGACGGCCCGCGCGGAGAGCGCCGCTGGGGCAGCCCGGACGTCCGCCGCGTTGGGCACGGGCGCGACGAATCGCCGGTCACGACTCAGCCCGATGGGTCGCTGGCTGGAGGTGCTGAACGCGTTCGCGTCCCGCGATGAGTGGGGGATCCGCGATCTCGCGCTCCAGACCGGCCTCCCCCGCAGCGCTGTCCACCGGATCCTTCACGAGATGCAGCGACAGGACCTGCTGCTGACCGCCCCGGGCGGCCGTTTCCGAGTCGGGCCGTTGCTGATCCGGACCGCGCTCATCCTGGCCGACCGGCTGGATGTGACGCGCGTGGCGCGCCCGGTGCTTGACCGCGTGACGGCGTCCACGGGTGAGACGGCCATCCTCTGCCTCTACGCGCCGAACCGCCGGCAGTTCTGGGCCGTCGATGCCGCAGAGTCGGTCCATCCCATCCGCTACATCTGGGAATCGCTCCGCGACTGGAATGACCTCCACGTGGGGTCGAGCGGGAAGGGGATCCTCGCGTTTCTCCCGCCCGAGGAGCAGGGTGACATCCTCACGCGCCTGCCGGACCCCATCCCGGGGCTGAGGCCGGTGCCCAAGTCCGTGCTGCGCCAAGAACTCGCCGACGCCCGCGAGCGCGGCTACGTGATCAGCCACAGCGAACGGTTCGAAGGCGCGGTCGGCGCATCCGCGCCCATCCGCGACGCCACGGGACGCGTCGTGGGCGACATCGTCATCTCGTGGCCGGACAACCGGACCTCCGAGGCCCGCGAGGTCGCCCTCGGCATGGTCGCCCGGGACGCAGCGATGGAGATCTCGCGCGGCCTCGGGTATTCGCCGGCCTGAGGCGGGGCCGGGGGCCAGCGGGACGGGTAGGCGCCGACTGCCTTGGCCGCACCGGCGTGCCCGGTGGTAGATTTCGACGCGCGCCCGGGCGGGAGTAGCTCAGTCGGTAGAGTGTCTGCCTTCCAAGCAGAATGTCGCGGGTTCGAGTCCCGTCTCCCGCTCCAAATCCTCGGGTCCTGGCGTGGCGGCAATCATTGTCGGCGCCGGGCAACGTTCGTTCGCTCATCGTGCCGCAGGTCCACATCGGCGCGCTCGCGACTGCCATCCAGGGCGCGGCCATCACATGCCCGACCCGGTAGGCGACGCGCGGGGATCATCTACTCACGGAGCGACTGGTAGACGCCCGGCCGTCGACCAGTGGCAGGCCCGCGGCTGAATTCACGCTCGGGCGGGGCGTCGTGGAGGGGCTCGAGCCACGATATCGGCACGTAGTAGTCGTGGCACGACTGGCTGACACGAAATCGACCTCCCGGGCGAGTTGGCAATCACTGGATGACTACGTGACGCAATCGTCGCGGCCGCGCCCCGGGGCCCGCGCCACGCCCGCGACGGCCGGCCGTCTCGACCGCGCCCCCGGCACCTCCACGGCCGCGACGGGCTACGATCCGCGGATGGTCCAGACGCCCGTCCGCCCGTCGCAGCCTCTCACGAGAAACGACCGCCTGATCGAGACGATCCGCGCGTCCGTCATCGGCGGGGACGACATGGTGGCGACGCCCTTCGGCCTGCGCCGGGTGACCTACGCGGACTACACGGCGTCCGGCCGCAGCCTGGGCTTCATCGAGGACTTCGTCCGGCACCAGGTGCTGCCCCTGTACGCGAACACGCACACGGAATCGTCGGGCACCGGCCTCCAGACGACGCGGTTCCGCGAAGAGGCGCGGCGGATCATCCGCGATGCGGTCGGTGGCAACGATGATCACGCCGTCATCTTCTGCGGCTCGGGCTCGACGGGCGCGATCAACCGCCTCGTGGATGTCCTGAACCTGCGGCTCCCCGCGGACCTGAACGACCGCTACGACCTGCTGCAGCTCGTCCCGCCGGACGAGCGGCCGGTCATCTTCATCGGCCCGTTCGAGCACCACTCGAACGAGCTGCCGTGGCGCGAATCCATCGGCGACCTGGTCACGATCCACGAGGACGCCGATGGCCACGTGGACCTTGCGCACCTGGAAGCAGAACTGCTCCGCTACCGCGACCGGCCGCTGAAGATCGGCTCGTTCTCGGCGGCGTCCAATGTCACCGGCATCCTGTCCGACACGCGGGCCATTTCCGTGCTGCTGCACCGGTACGGTGCGCTGTCGTTCTGGGACTTCGCGGCCGCTGGGCCGTACGTGAACATCGAGATGGAGATGCAGGGGCGAGACGGTCTGCCCATCGGCGAGACCGCGGACATGGACGCCCACCTGGCCTACAAGGACGCGATCTTCCTGTCGCCGCACAAGTTCATCGGCGGCCCGGGGACGCCCGGGGTCCTGGTTGCGCGACGCGAGCTGTTCCGCAACCGCGTGCCGTCCGTGCCCGGCGGCGGGACCGTGGCGTATGTCAATCCCCTGGAGCACGTCTACCTCTCGGACATCGAGCACCGCGAGGAGGGTGGCACCCCGGCCATCGTCGAATCCATCCGCGCCGGGCTCGTCTTCCAGTTGAAGGACGCGGTTGGTGCCGACGTCATCCATGCGCGCGAACACGACTTCATCCGCCGGGCCATCCATACGTGGAGCACGAACCCGGACATCGAAGTCCTGGGGAACCACGACGCAGAGCGGCTCAGCATCGTCTCGTTCGTCGTGCGTCACCGCGGCCGATACCTCCACCACAACTTCGTGGTGGCGCTGCTCAACGACCTGTTCGGGATCCAGTCACGGGGCGGCTGCTCCTGCGCCGGGCCGTACGGCCATCGGCTGCTGGGGATCGACATCGAGCGGTCGCACGAGTTCGAGCGGGAGATCTCGCGCGGCTGCGAGGGCATCAAACCCGGCTGGGTGCGCGTCAACTTCAACTACTTCATCTCGGAGGCGATGTTCGAGTTCATCCTGGAAGCTGTTGCGCTGGTGGCCGAGGAGGGCTGGAAGCTCCTGCCGCAGTACCGGTTCGACCCGGCCACCGGCCTGTGGCGCCACCACGGCGGCCTCGTGGAGCCGCCGCTGTCGTTGAACGACGTGCGGTATCCCGATGGCCTCATGGCGTACCCGGAGCACCGGCGGCACGCCCCCGAATCACGCCTTGCAGATCATCTCGCCGAGGCGCGCGCGATCGTGGCATCGCCCCCGACCACGCCGCCAGTGGATGGGCCCGACGCGCCGGGCGTGGATACGGACTTCGAGATGCTGCGCTGGTTCTGGCTGCCGCACGACCTCCAGGGGTAGCCCGACCCCTGCAGCGCGCCGGCTCACGGCCGCGAGCGGCCGGCGCCTCAGCGCTGGCCCACCGCCCCATGCGCCTGCGCGACGACCGGCGCGGCCGCCGAACCGAGCTTCGGCGGGGCGAAGTTGGGCATGGAGCACGAGGCGATGGCGGCCACCACGATCGTGCAGGCCACGAGGAAGCTGCGCATGCCCACACGGTCCGCCCGTCCGGGAGCCGCGGCAATCACCCGATCGGCTACCTGGGATGCGACATTCGGCGCGCGCGCCCTGGGTCATTCGCGGGCCGCACAAGCCCGCTCCAGGTAGTCGGGCCTACTGCTCGTAGTTCTCGACGACCTCGGGCGGCCGCGCCCGGGCGCCGTCCGGATCCAGTCCTGCCGCGCGCCGGGCACTCCGCTGCCTGAGCAGGTCGTAGGCCTGGTCCAGCTGTAGCTGGATCGCATGCAGCCGGTGTTCGTCCCCGGTGCTGAGACCGCCCTCGGCGGCTCCGCCCGCCCACAGGTGCTCCTCCTCCTCGGCGAGCTGGTTGATCCGGTGCAGAACCTCTCTGTCGTCCATGGATGCGTCCTCCGCGCGATGGAGCAAGGGTAGTCCTGCCGGTCCGAATCGACGCCGCCGCCGGGCGCCCTGTTACGTCGCCGGTGCCAGGCCGCCTCCGCCGAGCGGACCGCAGGGGCTGCACGCACCGGTCGCCGAGGCGTCGTTCTCCGGAAGGCCGTGGCGCACGATTACCATGGCCGCGCCATGCCGCCCCTGATCAGTCTCCGGTCGCTCAGCAAGCGCTACTCCAGCGTCACCGCTCTGGAGGACCTGACTCTCGACCTGGAGCCCGGGATCATCGGCCTCGTCGGATCGAACGGGGCGGGGAAGAGCACCCTGCTGAAGATCCTGCTGGGCCTCGTCGCGCCAACGGCCGGTTCGGCCCAGGTCCTGGGGCGCGACGTGGTTCGCGAAGGTCCGGAGATCCGCCAGTTCGTCGGCTACATGCCTGAGCATGACGCCCTCCCGCCGGACAGCAGCGCGACCGATTTCGTGGCGCACCTGGCGCAGGTCTCAGGGCTGCCGGCGACGGCCGCGCGTGAGCGGACAGCCGAGGTGCTGCGGCACGTGGGCCTCTACGAGGAGCGCTACCGCCTGATGGGCGGCTACTCGACGGGCATGCGGCAGCGTGTGAAGCTGGCGCAGGCTCTTGTCCACGACCCCAGCCTCCTCCTCCTGGACGAGCCGACCAACGGCCTCGATCCCTCGGGCCGGGAGGAGATGCTGGATCTCGTCCGCAGGACGGGTCGCGAGTTCGGAATCGCGGTGGTAGTCGCGTCGCACCTTCTCGGTGAGATCGAGCGGGTCTGCGATTTCCTCGTGGCGATCGAAGGGGGCCGGCTTCTGCGAGCCGATTCGCTGGAGAGCTTCACGCGCCGCACGGGTGTGCTTGCCGTGGAAGTCGAGGACGGGCGCGATGCCTTCGCGGCGGCACTCGTGCAGGCCGGACTCCAGGTCCGGACGGACGGCCACCTCGTCCTCATCGGCCTGACGGACGACCGGCCATACGACCTGGTCCGCGATGCCGCGGCCGATCTCGGACTGCCGCTCGTCCGCATGGAACAGCGGCGCCACTCGCTGGAAGACCTGTTCCGCGACGAGGCGGTGGCCGGGTGACCGGCCCGAACCGGGCGGAGACGCCAGCTGCGAAGCCCCAGTCCGCCGAATCCGCCGGACTCGCCGGTGCGCCAGCGTCCACCGATGCGCCCGTGAACGCCAGCAGCGCCGCGTCCGCCGGCAGCATCTACGACCTGGGCTACCGTCGCTACGATGGAGTTCGCCTGGGCAGACGGCACGCCGTCCGCGCGCTCTACGCGTACAGCCTCCGCGGGACGTTCGGCATCGGGCGCAGCGGTCGCGCCAAGATCGCGCCGTTCGGCCTGGCGTTCATCGCGCTGCTGCCCGCGCTCGTGTCCGCCGGCATCTCCGCGCTCGCAAGCCAGGCCGGCGGGGGCCCGGCCCTGCAATCACCGATCCGCTACGCGACCTACCTCGCGTTCAGCGCGACCATCCTGATCCTGTTCTGTGCCGCGCAGGCGCCGGAACTTGTCGGTCGCGATCAGCGCTACAGCGTGCTGCCCCTCTACTTCTCGCGCGCCCTCCGCCGGTCGGACTACGCGCTGGCCAAGCTGGGCGCGCTCTGGACGGCACTGGCGCTCGTGTTCGTGGCACCGGAGGCCCTGATCTTCGCCGGCCGCGTTCTCGCGGCCCGGGACGTTCCGGCCGCATTCACGGAGAACCTCGCCGATGTCCCGGCCATCCTCGCGATCACGGCCATCGTCGCCCTGGTGATGGGCGGCCTGAGCCTTGCGATCGCCTCGTTCACCCCGCGCCGGGCCTACGCGACGACGACCATCATCGCGGGGTTCGTGGTGCCGGCCATCGTCGCGTCCATCGTCGCAGAGCTTTCCGGCGGCACGATCGCAACGATCGCCGTGCTGCTGGATCCCTCGGATCTGCTGGACGGTGCCAACGGCTGGTTGTTCGGGCAGAACCCGGGCAACCCCGTCCTTACCGCGGCCAATCTGCCCGGAGCGGTTTACGTACCGGTCCTTGGCGTCTACGTCCTGGCGACCGTGGCCGCGACGATCCGGCGCTACCTGCGGATCACGGCATGACGACGCCCCACCCGGCCGCGATGACCCCGGTGGCAGATCGGTCGGCGGCCTCGACCCCCCCCGGGGCCGATGGTTCGGCGGCCACCATCGTCGTCGACCACGTGTCGCGCTGGTACGGCAATGTCGTGGCGGTCAATGACGTCTCCATTGCGATTGGCCCGGGCATCACCGGACTGCTGGGCCCGAATGGAGCGGGCAAGTCCACGCTGCTCCACCTTGCGGCAGGCCTGCTGCGTCCATCGGCCGGCAGCGTCTCCGTGCTCGGCGCACCCGCGTGGCGGAACCCGGCGACGTATCGGCGCGTGGGGCTGGTCCCGGAGCGCGAGACGGTCTACCCGTTCCTCACCGGCCGGGAATTCGTGTCCCTCAATGGGAAGCTCCAGGGACTCGCGGATCCGGGCGGTGCGGCTCGCGTCGCCATCCGGACCGTGGACCTCGACGACGCGGCGGACCGGGCCATCGGCACCTATTCGAAGGGCATGCGGCAGCGCATCAAGGTCGCCGCAGCCCTGGTCCATGAGCCAGAGGTTCTGCTGCTCGACGAGCCCTTCAACGGCATGGACCCGCGCCAGCGGCTCCACATGATGGAGTTGCTCACGACCATGGCCGCCGCCGGTCGCACGATCCTCTTCTCGTCGCACATTCTCGAAGAGGTGGAGCGCCTCGCGCAGAGCGTGCTGGTGATCGTGGCGGGGAGGCTCGCCGCGTCCGGCGGCTACCGCGAGATCCGCCGCCTCATGACGGACCGGCCGCACACGTTCACGATCCACTCCAGCGACAACCGCCGGCTCGCCGCGGCACTGCTCGCATGCGATCCGGTCTTCGGCGCGGAACTGAGCGATGGGATCCTCACCATCCGCTCCGCCGACTACGCCGCGTTCACCGGGATCGTGGCCGGCGTGGCCCGGGACGCCGGCGTGAGCCTCTACGAGCTGCGGCCCACGGACGAATCGCTGGAAAGCGTCTTCCAGTACCTGGTGGCCCGATGATCGTCACGATCGCCCGCCTGACGCTTCGCGGCGTCCTCAACCGGAGACGCAGCCTGCTCATGCTGCTGCTTGCCCTGAGCCCAGTCCTGATCGCGATCCTCATCCGTTTGGCCGGAAGGTCGGCGGACCCGGTCCGGCTGGAACGCAACCTGCTGGACGGGCTGGTGGTCCGGACGGTCCTGCCCCTGGTGGCCCTGGTCCTGGGCACCGGAGCGCTGGGATCCGAGCTGGAGGACGGCACCGCCGTCTACCTCCTGACGAAGCCCATCCCGCGCTGGAAGATTGCCCTCGCGAAGCTGATGGCGGCCGGTGGATTGACGGCCGCGCTCGTCGCGCCCGCCGCGCTGGTCACGGGGCTGCTGGTGGCTGGCGACCAGGGCGGCGGTGCCGGTATCGCATTCGCCTACGCGGCAGCCACCGTGTTCGGCTCGTTCATGTACACCGGAGTCTTCCTCGCCGTCAGCCTGGCGACGGGCCGTGCCCTGATCATCGGCCTGAGCTACACGCTCCTCTGGGAGGGGCTCCTGGCCGGCCTGTTCGCCGGTTCCCGGTCCTTCAGCATCCGCGAATACACGATCGGCATTGCCGGGATCGTGGACCCCGGAGGCGTCCGGCCGCCGCTGGATGCGGTGACCACGGTAGTCGGAACCGTGACCGTCCTCGTCGTGGCCTTCGTCCTCACCACCCGCTGGCTCGCGGGCTTCCAGATCCGCACGGCGGATTGAGGTCTCGGGGAGCCGGCCCGTACGGCCAGCGTGCCTACATCTGCGGGCGGTAGCCGAGCGCGAGGTACTTCCCCGGATCGTCCCGGAAGTCCAGCATGCAGCCCTTCCCGCAGAAGAAGTAGTCCTTGTCCTCGTGCGTGAGATGGAGCCCGCGGTTGCGCGCGTCTTCGGGATCCACGGTCATCCCGCAGACGGGATCCGTGGCCTCTCCTTCCTTGTGGGATCCATGCATGTGCAGTGGGTTGTGCACCAGCGTTCCTCCGTTCGGTTCGGCGGCCGTCAGGCAGCCGGATGGACGACGAGAACCCCGGTCATTCCGTGCTCGGCGTGACCGGGAACCATGCATTCGAAGGTGTAGCGACCAGGCGTGTCGATCCGGAAGCGGACACGCTGCGTCTGTCCAGGCCGCCCCGCCGCTCCGACATTCGCCAGGCCTTCGACGTGCCAGTCGTGGAACACGGTGCCCTCGTTCGTGAATTCCAGCACAACATACGCGCCCGCCGTCACGTCGATGGTGTCGTTGGAGAACGAAAGGTCACGGGCCGCCAGGGAAACGTGCTGCGCCCCTTCGTCAATCGCCCGATCGATCGCAACCGCCCCGGCGGCGACTCCCACGGCAAGCGCGGCGACCACGACCAGGAACCCGGCGTCCCGGAGCACCGCCACAGGGCCGACGCGGCGCATCGCGGTGGGTGCCCCGGGTCGTGCGTCGAACCCGCGCAGGCGGAGGGAATTGCTCACGACGCTCACCGATGAAAGCGCCATCGCCCCGGCCGCCAGCGCTGGACTGAACAGGAGGCCTGCCGCCGGGTACAGGAGGCCCATGGCGACAGGGATCAGCAGGACGTTGTAGGCGAAGGCCCAGAACAGGTTCTGGCGGATCACCGTTGACGTCCGGCGCGACAGGTCCAGGGCGCGAAGAACGGCGCGTGGGTCGTCCCCGACGAGGGTCACATCGGACGCTTCCACGGCGATGTCCGAACCACTGCCGATGGCGATCCCCAGGTCCGCGGAGGCGAGGGCCGGCGCGTCGTTGATCCCGTCACCCACCATCGCGACAGTCCGGCCGGAGCCGCGGATCTCCCCGATGATGTCCGCCTTCTCGGATGGAAGCACTCCGGCCCGGGTGTACTCCTGGGCCAGGTCCACCTGCGCCGCCAGGGCGTTGACGGTGGCAGCCTGGTCTCCGGACACGATCCAGACCTCGATTCCCGCGCGGCGGAGTTCGGAGATCGCCGCCCGTGCCTGGGGCCGAACGGGATCGGCGATCGCGATGAACCCCAGCGCCCGGCCGCGCGCGGCCACCCAGACGATCGTCCGGCCCATGGCGCGATCCGCGTCCGCGGCCGCAGCCAGCGCCCCGATCTCCACGTCCGCGGTGCCTCGTTCGACCAGGAGGCGGGCAGAGCCGACGAGCACGTCCTGTTCGTCGATGACCGCTTCCACGCCGTGACCGGACAACGCCAGGAATCCCAAGGACGGTCGGAAGCCCAGCTCGTCCAGGTGCGCGCGGGCGACGATCGCCCGCCCCAGCGGGTGCTCGCTGCCGCGTTCGGCCGATGCCGCGAAGTCCAGGACGTCCCGCTCTGTCGCCCCGTCGGCGGCGACGACACGTTCCACCGTGGGCCGGCCCAGGGTCAGCGTTCCCGTCTTGTCGAATACGACGGCGTCCACCCGCCCGGCCGTCTCCAGGGCGGTTGCGGTGCGGAAGAGGATGCCGGCTTCGGCGCCGCGGCCCGTCCCCACCATGATCGCGGTGGGCGTCGCAAGGCCCATGGCGCACGGGCATGCGACCACGACGACGCTGATGAACGTGGTGAGCGCGAACGTGAGGCGAGGCTCCGGGCCCGCCAGGAACCACGCCGCGAACGTCAGGGCGGACGCCGCAAGCACGAACGGGATGAACATCTCGCTGATGCGATCTGCCAGCCGCTGGATGGGTGCCCGCGACGCCTGGGCGTTGTCCACGAGGGCGATGATCCGTGCGAGGGCCGTCTCACCGCCCACGCGCGTCGCCCGCATGACCACCGAACCGGAAGTATTGAGGGTGGCGCCCATCACGGGGTCGCCCGGCACCTTGTCCACCGGCACCGATTCGCCCGTGAGCATGGATTCGTCGATCGCCGAGGCACCCTCGACGATGATGCCGTCCACCGGCACCTTCTCGCCCGCGCGGATCCGGAGGAGATCGCCGGGCAGGATCTCGGCGATGGGCACGTCGCGTTCCGTGCCGCCCTCGATGCGATGGGCGTCGTGGGCCTGCAGGCCGAGAAGCCGGCGGATCGCCCCGCTCGCCCGGCCCTTCGCCCGCGCCTCCAGCCAGCGGCCCAGCAGAACGAGCCCGATGATCGCGGCCGAGGAGTCGAAGTACGTCTCTGGGTGAAGCCCGGCCTCGTGGATCAGCCGGGGAGCCAGGGTGACGACCACGCTGTACAGCCACGCCGCGCTCGTGCCCACCGTGACCAGCGTGTCCATGCTCGTGGTGCGATGCCGCGCGGCCCGGAGTGCGGCCGCGTAGAACCGGCGGCCGGCCCAGAACTGGACGATGGTGGCCGGGAGCAGCGCCGCCCAATTCAGCTGCTCCATGGGGATGACTGTCTGCGGCCAGAACATGACCAGCATGAGCCCGGCCGCCACCGCGATGGATGCCCCCGCCTCAAGCAGGAGCGCTCGCTGCTCGCGGCCTCGGGCCAGGTCCTCCGCGGTGAGACCCGAATCCGCAGTCGCGGCGCCCGTGGCCTCGGGCTCTGGCCGGACCTCGTAACCGGCTGCCTCCACGGCCCCAACGAGTTCCATGCGGCCGGCGCGCACTGGGTCGATCGTGACGGTGGCGCGTTCGGTCGCCAGGTTGACGTGCGCCTCGAGGACGCCGTCCGTCTTCGACAGGAAGCGTTCGATGCGGTTCACGCAGGAGGCGCATGTCATCCCGGCGATGGGCAAGGTGATGCGAGCCGGGGCGATCTGCCGGACGGGGTCGGCCTGCGGCTGGGGTGCCACCGGCGTGGGAGACGCGTGGCTGATCATACTCCCGGAGAGTATACGTCCAGATACTCCCGGCGAGTATCGAGGGCCGTCATGGCCGCCGTCCACGGCCGGGTGGTGTCGGGTGTTCGCGCGTGTCTACGAGCGCGCCCGGCGGGACGAGATCGACATAGAGCCGGCCTGCGAGGTGGTCCACCTCGTGCAGCAGGGCCCGCGCCAGGAGGCCGCGACCACGGTGGCGCCGCCAGCGTCCGTCGAGGCCCTGGGCGCGGACGGTGACGTCGTCCGGGCGGCTCACCTCGGCGACCAAGTGCGGCACCGACAGGCACGCTTCCCAATCGGTCTGCACGTCACGGACGCGCTGCACCGTCGGGTTGACGAGCACCATGAGGCGTCCCTCGATCTCGACGACCGCGACGGCCTGGGGCTCGCCCACCTGGGTCGCGGCAAGGCCCAGTCCCCTGGCCCTGTGCATCGCTGCAACCAGGTCGTCCACGAGCCGGCCGATGCCCGGATCCGGCACGCGGACCGGGCGGGCCACCATGCGCAGCCGGCGGTCCGGCACGAGGAGGATCGCTGGTGGCCGCACGGGGCCATCGGATCGCCGGTCGTTCAGCGGGACGCTGCCTCCTGGACGGCGGGCATGCCGGACCGTTCGGGCACCTCGTCGTGGTGGCCGGCAGCCTCGTGGTCGTGCGCATGCAGGATCCCAAGGTGCTCGTGCGGGTGCTCGTGCTCGTGAACGAGGTTGGCGCGCAGCAGGAGATCGCGATCGGCCAGCAGCGCCTGGGGCGTCCCATCGGCCAGAACACGTCGATCCTCGCCCAGGACCACCACGCGGGTCGCGATCGTCGGCACCACGTCGAGTTCGTGGGTGGCGGTCACCAGGGTCAGCCCGGCTCGTCCCAGCCGGCGAATGAGCTCGACAAGGAGCCACTTCGAACGGGGATCCAGGGCGGCTGTCGGCTCGTCGAGCAGGAGGACGCTCGGCCGGAGCGAGAGCACGGAGGCGATGGCTGCCCGCTTCTTCTCGCCCCCGGAGAGCTCAAACGGTGCACGGTCCGCCAGGTGCGCGATCTCCATCTCCGCCAGGGCAGCATCGACCCGGTCGCGCACCTCGTTGGCCGCGAGCCCCAGCTGGAGTGGCCCGAACGCAACATCGTCGAACACGGTCGCGCTGAAGAGCTGGATGTCGGGGTCCTGGAAGACCAGGCCCACCTCGCGATGGAACCGGAACGCGTCCTGGCCGGCCGCCACCGCGGCCACGTCCCAACCCAGCGCCCGCATGGAGCCCGAGGTCGGGGCGACAATGCCGTCGAGGAGCTTGAGGAGCGTGGACTTGCCGCTGCCATTCGCCCCCAGGAGCACGATCTGGTCACCAGCCTCGATGTCGAGGTCGACGCCATCGAGTGCCACCTGGCGGTTCGGATACGCGTAGCCGACGCCGCGCAACGAGAAGAGGGGACCGGTCTCCGGGGTGTCGAGAGCGCGGCCGTCCGTCACAGGAGGTACCCGTCGACGAGCAGCCCGGTCCCCGCCGCCGCGATCGTCGCACTGAGAGCCAGCCAGTCGCGGCCGTGCATCCGGTACGGGGAGTAGGCACGCATCTCGCCCGTGAACCCGCGGGCGAGCATGGCGGCGTAGACGTCGTTGCTCATCTTGAAGGCGCGGCTCATAAGGTTGCCGATGCTCCCACTGATCCACCGCCGCTGCTCGCGACCGGTAGTGCGGGCCACGATCCGGCTCTTGCGGGCAAGGAACATCCCGTTGGCCGTGTGGAGGAACAGGAAAATGTAGCGGTAGGTCATCGACAGGATAAGGACGAAGACTTGGGGCACCCGCAGCGCGCGCAGGCTCTTGAGGATGTCGGCCCACGGTGTGGTCATGACCAGCAGGACCGCGAGCGAGACACTGGTGCCGACGCGCGACAGGAACAGGGCCGCTCCGGTCAGCCCCGGAATGGACGGCGCAATGTGGACGGGTCCCAGGGCCAGGTCGAACAGGCGAGCCCCGGGGACGAAGAAGATCGACGGGATCACGACGATCCCCGCGAAGAAGGGGATGCCCAGCCAGACACGCTTCACGAAGAAGTCGAACGGGATCCGGCTCGCGCGCGCCGCCGCCAGGACGATCGCGTACGAGACCGCGAGCACCGCGATCGAGCCGCACAGGCTTGCTGCGAGGACCATCGCGAGGAACATGCCCAGCTTGGCCCGCGGATCGATCTGCTGAAGCAGCCCGGGCAGGCGCGCGTGGCGCTCGCTGAATACGGCGCGCTCAATGGCCCCGGTGATGCCGCCCAGGGTCTGCTCGAGCCAGCCGATCCGGCCGTCCGATTCGCGTTTGCGCGGCGCGCGTGCGACCTCGGCCGTCATGCGCGGGCGCCCCGGCGATCCACGGAGTCAGGCGTGGCCGGGGAGTCAGGCGTGGCCGGGGAGTCAGGCGCGGCGGAGGAGTCAGGCGTGGCCGGCCGGGTCAGGACGCGGCCGATTGCCACGACGATGACACCGGCAAGGAGCACGCCGATGATGCCCGCGATCTCGTAGCCAATCGCGGCGTGCCACAGGGGCGCGTCGGCATCGCCGAAGAAGGGGAGCGGGATGTTGTAGCCGGCGAGCGGCGCGCTGAACAACCTCGAGAGTTGCTGGAAGCCGCTCGGCACATACCCGAAGGCGGCATTGACGTCGGCCGTGCTGCCCTCACCGTAGGCAAACCCGGGCGCGATGAGCCCGAGGGGTGCGATCACCGCGAAGGCCGTGAACGCCGTTCCGACGCGCTTCAGCCGGCGCGGAAGGACCAGGTAGGCGAGTGGGATCAGCACCGCGGCGATGACGAGCGTGACCGCCAGCATCGTTACCACGGACGGCCAGTCAACCTGTGACCAGTCCGCACCGAAGAGGCGGCCCGGGTCGCCTCCTCCCTCCACCAGGCCGAGGACTCCCAGGACGGATGTCGCCGCGACCATCGTGCCCACGACCAGTTGCCAGAGCGGGCGCTGCGTCGCGATCCCCTCCGATGAGGCTCCCGGAGCGAACACCGACTTGAGCGCCGTGAGGTACTCCGGGTGCCGCTTCTGGAGATAGGCGACGCCGAGTGCGGTGATGAGTGCCTCTACGATCGACGCACCCAGGATGTGGGCGATCAGCATCGCCGGGATCGCCTCGTTGAGGCCGTACGGGCTGTACAGCGCATAGCCGTTCTCGCTGAACAGGGCCGGCTGGATTCCCAGCTGGATCCCCACGGCCAGTGCCGACACCGTGATCCCGACGTATGCGCCGATGCCGGCGGCCCAGGCCCGTCGCGTCGAGAGGATGGGCGAACGGCCGGCCAGGACGCGATACGCGCCATACCCGACAAACGGCAGGATGACCCCCATGTTCAGGCAGTTGGCGAAGATCGCGAGCACGCCGCCGTCGCCGAAGAAGAGCGCCTGGATGATCAGGGCGACACTCACCGCGATCACCGCCGCCCACGGGCCCAGCACGATCGCGATGAGTGTCCCGCCGACGCCGTGGGCGGTGGTGCCGCCCGGCACGGGGATGTTGAACATCATGATCGTGAAGCTGAGGGCGGAGAAGATGGCCAGCAGCGGCACGGTCCGGTGGTTCAGAACGTTCTGAACCTTGCGCGTCGCAACGCCCCAGACGGGAACCGTGGCGATCCCCAGGCCCACGGAAATCACGGGACTGAGGTACCCGTCCGGAATGTGCATCGGTCCTCCTGGCGCAGGGGGTGTCACAAGGGCATTCGCAGGATCGCTGTTGGCGGATGAGTCTATTGCATCTTGCTGCAAGTAACCACGGCCTCCATACTCCCCTGGTGAGCACCGCCACCGGCCTGCGGGCCAACGACGTCCGTGACCTCCTGCGGGCTCGCGGGCTTCGCTGGACGCCCCAGCGGCGCGCGCTGGTCGAAGTCCTTGCTCGCACGAACGGGCACATCACCGGCAGCGAACTCGTCGAACGATGCCGGGACGCAGACCCGGCCACGATCGCCACGACCGTCTATCGAACGCTGGACGTGCTGGAGGAGCTGGGCCTCGTCCGGCATGGCCACGGGGCCGACGGCCGGGAGGAGTTCCACGTACTGCCGGCGGCAGAGCACGGACACCTGTACTGCGACACCTGCGGGGCCGCGTGGGAGATCGATGCGGATGAGGGCACTGAGATCGTGGCCTCGCTGGAGCGCCGCCGTGGATTTGCCGTGGACCTGTCCCATGTGACGATCGTCGGGGTCTGCAGCGACTGTCGCGGAGCCGGCCCCGCGGCCCCGCAGCTGGGCCAAGGAACTAGAGTCCCGGCGCTACCTGGGTGACCAGCATCGCCGCCCCGACCACCAGCAGCGGCGGCAGACCGAACGCCGCGAGCGCAAGGAACCCGGCAAGTGCCAGGACGGCATCTCCCGGTGTCACCACGGCCGCGACCCAGACCGGGTCGTACAGCGCCGCCGCCAGCAAGCCGACGACTGCAGCCCCACTCCCCGCCAATGCTCCCCGCGTCGGTCGGGACTGCCTGATCGCCGCCCAGAACGGCAGCGCGGCCCAGACGAGGAGCATCCCCGGCAGAAAGATCGCGACCAGCGCGAGTGCGCCTCCTGCCAGGCTGCCGGGCCCCACGGAGACCGCGGCTCCAAGGTAGCCGGCGAAGGCGAACAGCGGTCCCGGCACGGTCTGTGCGGCGCCATAGCCGGCCACGAATCGGCTCTCATCGAGCCAGCCGGTCGTCACGACTGACCCATGGAGGATGGGCAGGACCACGTGGCCACCCCCGAACACGAGCGCCCCCGCGCGATAGAAGGTGTCTGCGACGGCGACGAGTTGCGAACCGGTGGCCGCGAGGAGGGACGGAAGACCGGCGAGGAGCATGACGAACAGCGCGAGCGCGACGAACCCGGAGCGGCGGCTGATCGTGAGCGCGGCCGGAATGGAGGTCATCCCGGCCGCGTCGTCGTCCGGCGCTCTGTTCGCCTGATCGTCCGGCGTGATGGTCCGGCTGAGCAGAAGGCCGGCCACGGCCCCGCCACCGATGATCGCGATGGGCGTGACGAGGGAGGGCCAGAGCAGCGCTGCGGTCATCGCCCCGAACGCGACGAGCCGCCGCGGGACGTCCGGAGCCAGGCTGCGGCGCATCATCCACACCGCGTGCATTACCACCGCGACTGCGGCGAGCTTCAGACCGTGTGCCCAGGGTGCCGACGCGACATCCGCTGCCGTGGTGAGCACGGCGAACGCCCCCAGTAGCACCGCGGACGGCAGCGTGAATCCCAGCCACGCGGCCACGCCGCCCAGGTGCCCGGCCCGCAGCGTCCCGATGGCGATCCCCAGCTGGCTGCTGGCAGGTCCGGGTAGGGACTGGCAGAGCACGACAAGTTCGGCGAACGTGCGGTCGTCCAGCCATCGCCGGCGGCCCACGTACTCGCGCCGGAAGTACCCGATGTGCGCAACCGGTCCGCCGAAGGAGGTCAGCCCGAGGCGCAGCGCCGATCGCAGGACGTCCGCAAGCGGCTTGGGCGTTGCGTGCACGGCCGTACTGTAGTCATCACACGGGGCCGATTCCGCAGCAGCGGACATCCGGACCGCCTGCTGCCGCGAAGAGGGGGCATGAGCCTGAACGAGTCATCCCATCGGACGGTTCCCGGACCGGGTCAGGAATCCGTGTGGGACTACCCGCGCCCGCCGCGCGTTGAGCCCGTGGGGGAGCGAATCCGCGTGGAGGTGGACGGCATCACGATCGCGGACACGATCAACGCCCTCCGCGTCGTGGAAACAGCCAGCCCGCCCGCGTATTACATCCCGCCCGAGGACGTCCGTCTGGACCTGCTCGAGCGATCGGCCTCCGCGAGTGTCTGCGAGTGGAAGGGCGCCGCCACGTACCGCTCGTACCGCTCCGGTGGACGCCTCGTGAGGGACGTCGCCTGGTCGTACGAGCATCCCAACCAGGGGTTCGAGGCCATCCGCGGCCACCTGGCCTTCTACGCCGGCCGGGTGGATGCGGCGTGGGTGGGCGACGAGCGCGTGACGCCGCAGGCCGGCGACTACTACGGCGGCTGGGTGACGAGCCAGGTCGTCGGGCCGTTCAAGGGGGACCCCGGCACGTTCGGCTGGTAGACCGGTCCTCCGCGGCCGTTCATCGGCCGGTCAGCCCTCCGGCGTGGGCACCGCCAGGATGTTGAAGCCGCCGTCCACGTAGACCACCTCGCCCGTCACGGCCGACGACAGGTCGCTGGCGAGGTACACCGCCGTGCCGCCCACGTCCTCGATCGTGATGTTCCGGCGCAGTGGCGCCACGTCCCCGAATTGGCCGTACATCGCCTTGAAGCCGGTGATGCCTGCTGCTGCCAGCGTGCGAACGGGACCCGCCGAGATGGCATTGACACGGATCCCGGAGGGTCCAAGGTCGGCCGCGAGATAGCGCACGGATGCCTCCAGCGCGGCCTTCGCGACGCCCATCACGTTGTAGTGGGCCACCACCTTCTCCGCGCCGTAGTAGGTGAGCGTCATCACGCTCCCGCCGTTCCGCATCAGCGGCCGGGCCTCGCGCGCGAGCGCCACGAGCGAATAGGCGCTGACATCCAGGGCCAGGTGGAACCCGTCGCGGCTCGTATCGACGAACAGCCCGTCGAGTTCCTCGCGCTTCGCGAACGCGAGAGCGTGGACGAGGATGTCGAGCGAGCCTTCGCGCTCGCGCCAGCGCTGGAAGACGGTGGCAATCTGGGCGTCGTCCTGGACGTCGCACGGCTCCACGAACGTCGAGCCCAGCCGTTCCGCGAGCGGTCGCACGCGCCGCTCGATCAGCGATTCCACGGAGCTGAATCCCACCGTGGCGCCCTGGGCGTGAAAGGCCTGCGCAATCCCCCAGGCGATCGAATGGTCGTTGGCGACGCCGAAGATCAGCGCCTTCCTGCCGTCAAGCAAACCCATCGGACGAGTTCTCCTGGAGCCGGCGCCGCACGGCCGGTGTCGTGACGCGTAGCCTGCCACGCGCGAGGCTGGAAGGCAGCGCCGGCCTGCTGGTCCGCGCCAGTCGCGGACTAGACTGGCGTCACGGCCCTGCGGCCGTACTGCCGGCCGCCGGCTCCCGTGGTCCAGGAGCGAAACCCATGACCGACGATGCGCAGCCCCGGATCAAGATCACCTACGCGACGCTCCGCAACGACAACGATGCACTGCACGCGGCCTTCGACCGTGGCCTGGAGGCTGCCCGCGCCCGCATCGGCCAATCGCACCGGAACATCGTCGCGGGCGCGTGGCGCGATGGCGACGGCACGTTCGAGAAGCACTCGCCGATCGACGGGACGCTTGTCGGCACCTTTGCGCGGGGAACGCGCCAGGACGTGCGTGACGCCATTGCGGCGGCCCGGGCCGCGTTCCCAACGTGGGGCGGCCGGCCGTGGCAGGAGCGCGTGGCCTTGCTCCGGCGGGCGGCGGATCTCATCAGCGAACGGCAGATGGTGCTGGCCGCCCTGATGGCGATCGAGGTCGGCAAGAACCGCCTCGAGGCGCTTGGGGACGTGGAGGAGACGGCCGATCTCATCCGCTGGAGCTGCGACATGATGGAGCAGAACGACGGCTTCGACCATCTCATGGGCAACCTGGGCGACCCGGCCGTCCACACCCGATCCGTCCTCAAGCCGCATGGCGTCTGGGCAGTGATCAGCCCGTTCAACTTCCCGATGGCGCTCTCGGGTGGACCGTCCGGTGGGGCGCTGGTGGCCGGCAACACCGTCGTGTACAAGCCGTCCAGCGACGCCCCGCTGACCGGTGTCTGCCTTGCGGAGATCTTCCACGACGCCGGTCTCCCGCCAGGGGTGTTCAACCTGGTCATGGGTCCGGGCGAGACCGTGGGCGCCGAACTCCAGGAACACGAGGGAGTCAACGGCATCCTGTTCACGGGCTCCTTCGAGGTGGGCTTCAACCTCTTCCGGAACTTCAGCCGCCGGTATCCCAAGCCCGCCATCATCGAGATGGGCGGCAAGAATCCTGCCATCGTCTCGCGGAACGCCGATCTCGAGGAGGCCGCCGAAGGGGTGATGCGTGCCGCCTTCGGATTTGGCGGACAGAAGTGTTCCGCGAATAGCCGCGTGTACGTTGAGCGGCCGGTCGTCGCGCCCTTCCTGGACCTCCTGGTCGCGAAGACGCAGGCCATCACGATCGGCGACCCGCTCCGGCGCGAGAACTGGCTGGGTCCCGTCATCGGCCGGCGGACCGTGGATCGCTACGGCCAGGCGGTCGCGGAGGCCCGGCGCGACGGCCGCGTGATCGCCGGCGGGGAGCCCGTGACCGGCGACGGGCTTGAGCGGGGGTTCTTCGTGGAGCCCACCGTGGCCGTGGACCTGCCGGTCACCCACCGGCTGTTTCGGGACGAGCTGTTCATGCCCTTCACCGCCGTTGCAGCGGTGGATTCGCTCGATGAAGCCTTCGCGCTCGCCAACGACAGCATCTACGGCCTGACGGCCGGTTTCTACGGCCAGGACAGGGCCGAGATCCAACGCTTCCTGTCCACGATCGAGGCAGGCGTGGTCTACGTGAACCGCCGGGCCGGCGCGACCACGGGGGCGTGGCCGGGAATCCAGCCATTCGGTGGCTGGAAGGGCTCAACCGCGACGGGGAAGTCAGGCGGTGGGTTCTACTACGTGCAGCAGTTCATGCGGGAGCAGAGCCAAACCGTCGTGGACTGAGAGAGGCGGCCGCGCGGCGAGGGCGGTTGTCGCTCCGCGACGCGGGTCAGTCCCCGTCGTCGCCTTCCGGCCGGACCACGAGCACAGGTACCCGGGCACGATGGACGACGTGATCGGACACGCTGCCCAGCATCCGGCCCATGGCGCCCCGGCCGCGCGTGCCCACCACGATGAGATCGGCCTGCTCCGCTTCGGCAGCCGCGAGAATGCCGTCACCCGGGTCGCCATCCCACACGAGATACGTCGCCCGGGCGCCGGCCTGTCGGGCGCGATCCACGACCTCCTGTGCTGCGGCAGCGCGGTCTTCTCGCTCCTCGACCGGCCGGACACGGCCGCGCGGCCGCAGGAGGCCGGCCCGCCGCGGGTCGATGACGTTCACCACGAGCAGTCTCGCTCCCAGCTGGGCCGCCAGCTCGATGGCCTGGTCCGTGGCCGCCCCGGAGGCGCTCGTCAGGTCCGTCGCAAGCAGGACCGTCGAGAACGCGTGAGCATCGGAGACCGGCGAGGCAGCCATGTCAGGGCCGTTCCCAAGGGGTCCAAGCCGTGATGCGCATCTCGCGAACATCCCGGCGTGACGTCCGGCCTTGACCGCCGAGCGAGCGAACCGAGCGGCCCGACCAGGGGTCGGCCGAGGTGCCGCGTCGGTGTTGGCCAATGGCGGTCTGATCGATCATGGCCGGGATGATGCGGATGAGACGGATCGGCCGGAAGTGACCTCCGGCCCCAACCGGCGGGCCGGACGTCGCCGCGGGGCCGGCGCCCCACGCTGCTAGGCTGTGCCCGGATGGTGGAGGTTGACCTGCCGCTTCTGGCCTTGCTCGAGGCGGTTCTTGGCTGGCAGCACGAGCCGGACGAAGCGCACAGGCGGCGCGTCGGGGACAGCCTGGGCCGGCTCGCGTCGGCAGCTGGCAGGCGGGGCGCATACCTCGAGGCCGATCTGGCCGTTCTCGCGGGCCTGTCTGCGGGCTGGGGCACGCTCGCTGCGCGCCCCACGCACGGCCAACCGGGGGAGGCCGTGGCCCTGTTCGCCAGCGACGGCCACATTCGCACGGGCACCCTCTGGCTGGATCCTGTTGAAGCGGCTGCGCCCGAGGTGATCCGCTCGATTGAATTGGCGCTGGACGCCGCGTGGGCGCGCGCCGAGGTCCGCCAGACCGGCGAACGACTCGAAGCGCTCGACGTCGCGACGCGCGGCATCGCCGGCGTCCTCGCCCTCGACCGTGTCCTGCAGCTCATCGCCGATCGTGTGCGCGAACTGACCAACGCCGAATATGCCGCTCTTGGCATCAACGACGAGTACGGCGTGATCGAGCGCTTTGTCACGAGCGGGATCAGCCGGGCCCAGCGAGACGCCATTGGGGCGGTGCCACGCGGTCACGGCCTGCTCGGGCTCATCATCCGGGAGAATCGGGCCTATCGGATCCCTGACATCGCGGGTCATCCCGCGTCCTATGGCTTCCCGGCCGGGCACCCCGAGATGCACGCGTTCCTCGGGGTTCCCATCCGTGTCAAGGGCCGCTCCGTGGGCAATTTCTACCTGACGAACCGGCGCCATTCGCTGGAGTTCTCGGCGTCGGACGAGCGACTCGTCGAGATGTTCGCCCTCCATGCCGGCATCGCCATCGAGAATGCGCGTCTCCACGAGCAGGTGCAGCGGCTGGCCGTGGTCGACGAGCGAGTCCGGATCGGGAAAGATCTCCACGACGGCATCATCCAGGGCATCTACGCCGTGGGCCTGTCCCTCGAGGATGTGCCCGACCTGATGCGCGCGGACCCAACTGCTGCGGCCGTCCGCGTGGACCGCGCGATCGACGCACTGAACCTCACGATCCGCGACATCAGGAACTTCATCTTCGGGTTGCGGCCCGAGCTTGCCGAACAGGGAGGCCTGGTTGCCGGCATAGCGGCGCTGGCGAACGAATTCCGTGTGAACAGCGTGATCGACGTGGAGCTGGACGCCGCCGACGACCTGCCAGAGGTCGGCGAGTATCGCCGTGGCGAACTGCTGAAGATCGTCCGGGAGGCATTCAGCAACGTGGCCCGCCATTCGCGCGCAACTCGCGTGTCCGTCGTGATCGACATGGCCGATGATCTGCTCCGGCTCGTGATCGCGGACAATGGCAGTGGCTTCGACGTCGCGGCCGCCAGAGGCACTGACCATCAGGGCCTTGCCAACATGCGCACCCGGGCAGCCGACCTCGGCGGCGAGTTGCGCATCGACAGCTCTCACGTGGGGACACGGGTCACGGTCATCGTCCCGGCCGTGATGGACAGCGACGGGGCGTTCTCAGGAAATGGAGTTGACCTGTGACGGAGGGATCCGCAAGTCGTCCGCTACGCCTCCTCGTGGTCGATGATCACGAGGTTGTCCGCCAGGGGCTGGTGGCGCTCCTGGACCGGCGCGAGGAATTCCAGGTCGTCGGTGAGGCCGGGACCGTGGCGGAGGCGATTGAGAGCGCGCGCCGCCTGCAGCCCGACCTGGTGATCATGGACGTCCGCCTGCCGGACGGTTCGGGCGTCGAGGCATGTCGCGAAATCCGGGCCGAGCGCCCAACGACACGCGTGGTGATCCTCACCAGCTACCCGGACGAGGACGCCGTCCTGTCCGCCATCGTCGCGGGTGCCAGCGGCTACCTCCTCAAGCAGATCCGCGCCCGGGACCTGGTGAGCGCCCTCCAGGCGGTCGGCCGGGGTGAGTCCCTGCTGGACCCGGCCGTGACGGAGAAGGTCCTGGAGCGCGTCCGCCGCATCGCCACGGGCGCCTACACAGACGAGATGGCCCAGCTCACCCAACAGGAGCAGAAGATCCTGGCGCTGGTCGCCGAAGGCAAGACGAACAAGGAAATCGCCTCCGACGTGTTCCTGTCCGACAAGACGGTCAAGAACTACGTCAGCTCCATCCTGTCCAAGCTGAACCTGGAGCGCCGGGCGCAGGCTGCCGCGTTCGTGGCGAAGCACCGGATCCCCGGCAGCGGCTCCTGACGCATTCGGTCCGGCGCTGGAGCCCGTCCGGCCCGAGAAGAAGGGGCCGGCGTCCCGTCGTTGAACGGCCATGGGGCACTGTCTGCCGCCGGCCCCAACCACGCACGATTGCTGCGCCGGTCGTCCGAACAGGCCCCGGCGTCGAGGTGCGCCATGACCCCCTTCAGCAACGCTCCCATCATGTTCGAACAGACGACGGACGCCCGGGCCATGATCGCCGCCTCGGCCGGGCGCGTCCGGTTCGTGGACGTGCCCGAGCAGCGGATGCTCGCCATTGACGGGACGGGCCGGCCCGGCGACATGGCCTTCCGTGAGGCGATGTCCGCCCTGTACCCCGTCGCCTATACGCTCCACTTCGCCCTGAAGCGGAAGGGCATGGGCGGGCCCGTCGGCACGCTCGAGGGCCTCTACTGGGCCGACGACGCAATGCCTTCTCTCGCGATCCCGGACTTCGGGGCAACGTCACCCGAGCAGTTCCACTGGCGCCTGATGGTGCCCGTCCCGGCCGATGCCACGCCGGTAGATGTCGAGGTCGCGATCGCGGAGGTCCGCCGCCGGAAGGCGCCCGCCGCGATCGACGCGCTTCACGTGGAGACGCTGCACGAAGGGCCGTCCGTCCAGACGCTGCACGTCGGTGCCTACGACAAGGAAGGGCCAACGTTGCAGCGTCTGCAGCAGGCCATCCAGGGTGCCGGGTTGCGGCGGCACGGCTGCCACCACGAGATCTACGTCAGCGACCCCAACCGGACGGCGCCCGATCGCCTGAAGACCGTGCTGCGGCAGCCGGTGACATCGCCGGCAGCACCATGAAGATCGAACTCGCCACGGACGGTTCGGCCGGCTCCACGATCGCCGCGGAGTTCGTGGCCGCCAACTTCGCGCCCGATGAACCCACGACGGTGCACGTCGTCGCGGTGGACGAGTGGTCCGGAGCCGGGCAGTCGGCTGGCGCGGCGGAGGACTTCGGCACCGCCGAGCCCCCGGAGGATTCGCCCCTTCGCTCCGCCACGGACGTGCTGCGCCGTCATACCTTCCCCACGACTGCCACGGTCCTCAGGGATCACCCGGATCGTGCCATCACGGGATTCGCCAGGGCCGCCGGGGTGGACCTGATCGTGTTGGGCTCGCGCGGCCTGCACGGCTGGCGACGGCTTGTCTCGGGCAGCGTGTCCTCGGGCGTCGCGCGCGCATCTTCCGTTCCGGTCCTCGTCGCCGGGTCTGCCGGTCGCGTCGGCCGGGTGATCGTTGGCTACGACGGCTCCGGGGCGGCGCGAGCAGCGCTCCAGGCGGCTGCCCGGCTGCCGTTCGCCCGTGTGCCTGAGTTCGTAGTGTGCGTGGCCTACGAGGCCATGCCGCCCCTGGCGTCCGGCATGGCTCCCACCATGCTGGCCGCGGCCGAGGAGGCCTACGCGGCCGACCTTGCGGCCGCCGAGCAGGCGGCGAGGGAGACGGCCCGCGAAGGCGTTTCGCTGCTCGCCGCCGCGGGCATCACGGCGTCGCCGATCGTGGGGCATGGCCCGCCGTCGGGCGTTCTGCTCGATCTGGCCGCCCGGGACGTCCCGTCGCTGATCGTCGTGGGAGACCGGGGGCGGTCCACGCTGAAACGCCTGGTCCTCGGCAGCACCAGTGCCGCGCTCCTCGCGGCGGGCCACGTGGACGTCCTGGTAGCTCACGCGATGACGGGCCTGGCCTGACGCCGCGCCACGGCTGGCGCACGGCATCCCACCCAAACTCCGATTCGCGATTCGAAAGGAAGGCGCAGCATGACGGGTGAGCGACACGCACCGGCAGAAGCCACCGCAACGCGACCCTGGTGCCTCGTCTGGATCGATGCGCGCGAGGCGCGCGTGATCACCTGGGTCGACGATGCGGCACACGTGGAGCACCTTGTGTCCGACGTTCCGGCGCACCGTTCGTCAACAGGTCACGTGCGCCATGACCCATCAATCCGACATGGCGGCGGCGGCTCCTCGCAGACGGCCGGGGATCCGCGACGCCTCGAGTTCCTGGGCCGGTTCGTCGACGAGGTTGCGGCGCACATCCAGCAATCGCATGACGTCAAGGTCCTGGGGCCGGGCGAGACACGCGAACGGCTGGCCGACGTCCTGCGGACGAACGACCGCCATCACAACGTGCGACGAGAGGTCGTGGATGAAGCGTCGGATCGGCCGACCCAGCCCCAGCTGATCGCCCAGCTGCGCGAGCTGGTGGGCGCGGCCCCGCGGCGTCGGCGGGCCGGCGGCCGGCGAGACCTGGCGGCTGCTGCGGGGCGATCGCGCGACTGATCGACCCGGGTACGAAGCGCCGCGCCGGCGCCGTCCGCCGGCGTCGTCCGCCGCCGGCGCGGTGGACTCGCTACGCCTGCGAGTGCGGGATCACGCCGGCCGGAACAGTTCGCGTGCCCGGCGAATACGTCCGCGCGCTTCCCAGGGCGGGGCGGATCGTGCTCTCGTGGCCGTCGTCCCAGCGCACGC
>JANPDJ010000186.1:0-5352 GCA_031431395.1 Chloroflexota bacterium
CGGCACCTACTGGATCGCGGTCCGCGCGGCCGAGGACGGAGCGACCGGCAAGTACGTGCTCGCGCCCGGCGTCCGCGAGGAGTTCGGTCCCGAAGCGGTCGGCGGGATGGCGGACCTCGTCGCGTTCTTCAACGCCCCGTGGCCGCCGGAGCCGGGCTCGCCCACTCCTACGGACGGCGCGGACGGGACGCTGGGCGTCGTTGTGCTTGTCGTGGTGAGTGTCGTCGTGGGCGGCGTGCTAGCGGCGGGGATCCGGCGCCGCCAATCGTCTCGACAACCAGCCTGACGCGGCTCGAGCGCGGCTTCAGGGCGCGGCGGCTTCAGGGCGCTGAGGCCTCGAACCGGATCCATGAGCTGCGCGGGCGCTTGCGTGGCTCGGGCACGATGAGGCCCGCTCCATGGAGGATGCGCCGGACCGTGAGCTCCGTGCGCACCTCGACGACCCGGGCGCGCACGGCCTCGGGCGTCCGCCGCAGGTAGCCGCCCTTCACGACCCATGATCCACGCGGGACCGCGTCAAGCAGGCGTGCAAGGAGCCGATCGATGGCGACGACGAGATGGATCCGACGCCGCGGCAGCCATCCACCTGGCCACCGCTTGGCACCGGCTGCTGTCACGTACCCGCCCCACGGGTATCTGGCTTAGCGGCGCCCTGGCATTGACACCTGGCGAGGATCGTCGAGGGCACGAAGACGTGAACCAAGGCCCGCCCGGAGCCGATGGATGAGGTCCTTCGCTGGAGCCACCGGCGCGGTTCGAGGGCGGCAAGGTACCGGGCCTGCGGGAAGCCCGTCGGATCGTCCGCCCACGGCTGCCGGCCGGGGGGCTTGAGCCTGCCTGCAATGTGACGCCGGCCGGTGTTGCTGCTTGCCGTTTCCGGCGTGGCCACGCTGCTGCTGTTCGCCGTCCAGATCGTGGCGAATGTGTTCCTCTTCCCTCTTCTGCTGATCGACCTCACCGTGCTCGCCGTCGCCAGTAGCTGGCTCGCGCTGGCCGTGCCGCGCCTGACCTCACCCGTTTCAACGGGCGCGCCAGTCGCGATCCAGTGACGATGGCGGCGGGTCAGGCAAGATCACCAAACGAAGCCCGACCGGCGATCAACGGCAACGCTCGTGCCGCGCCCCGGGCCGAGCAAGCCCAACTCGGCGCCGGCCAGCGGCTACCCAAGTGACCCGGCGGGCGACGGCGAAGACCTGAGGTCGGCCTCGATGACCGCCTTCAGGCGGGCGACGTCGCGCTCGAACATGACCTGCACGTTCCGCTGAAGGAGTGGTTGGACGATCTTCATCCAGCGGCGCAGAGGCGCCTCGTTGGAGAGCGTGAGTCTCGTGCCGCCGCCGACGGGCTCGAGCGCGTAGCGCATCCGCGACGGTGCCGGGGCAAGCTGCGACGTGATGTCGTAGCCGTATTGCCGTGGCGGCTCGTAGACCGTGACCAGCGCGGTCGTCGGGATCCGCATCCACAGCCACCTGCCCTCGTGCTCCATCGCCGAGCCGAAACCGACCGGCCCAGGCGTCGTGACGCGCGTGGACACGGCGCTCTCCTGCCAGCGCGGTCCATGCTCGGGGATGGTGATGAAGCGGAAGACTTCCTCCGCGGACGCCAGGATGACGATGGACGCTTCGACGCGCATTGGACGCGCGGCCTTTCAGGCGGTGAGTGGCATGGTCATGAGCCGAATGCCGACGACAACAAGCCAGATCGCGAACAGCAGCAGCCCGAGGGCGATGCCCAACGCGACGCCGAGGCCGGGTACGTCGATCAGGATCGATGACAGCCCAGCCAGGACGAAGCCGATCCCGATCAACCGGGGTGCAGGCCGATCCAGCCCAGGATCGTCGCTGGGACGAGGGCCGCCGCCGGGATCCAGATGAACGGCGGGATGTCACCCAGGCCGATTCCGATCCCGGCTGCCAAGTATGGTCGGAGTACGCCAAGGAAGAATGGCACCATCGCAAACCCCGAGATGGCCAAGGCACCCAGTGCCCAGGCGTGCCCGTCCTTCAGCGCAAACCAGACGAGGGCGAGCTCCACGATCCCTAATCCCACGAGGATGCCGGCCAGCGCCATGAACACGATCGCCCGAAACCTCACGAGGGTTGGATCACCGTCGAGCAGGGCGCGCGGCGACCCTCCGAACAGCGCACGATCCGGTCCTTCGTTGAGAAACAGATATCGCCGACCAACGTCCATCCCCTCGGGCACGAGCTGGAAGATGGCACCCGTCAGCAGGCCGACCACGAGGTGGACCACGGCGCCCGCTGTGAACAGGACGACAGCCGCACCGAGCGGCGAGGCCCACTCGAACTCACGCATCGCTTCGCTCTCCGCTCCAGATCGCCGATGGTCCACTACGTGGCGATCGCCGGGTCAGATGTTGGCGGATTTGGACGGTCTTCAACATCTGGGCCGTCTGTCCGTTTGAGCAGCCCGTGGAGACGGATGGCGACAGCCATCTGCCATGCGTAGGCAATCAACAGGACGACTCGCTGCCAGACACCCACACGGTCCTCTCCGAGGGCTGGACCGATGAAGAACATCGTGACGAGGACCAACCCGACGGCAAGCGATGGCCGGGCGAACGAGCGCCCCTCCGGGCGATGTCGGAAGGTTCGCCAGGCGACCACGGGCAGCAGGGTGGTGATCGCGAAGTACGTCAGCCCCACGAGCGTGTGCAGGAGCATCGTCACGGACTGCGGCACCGGCGGACAGCCTGGGTCGCAGTTGAACATGCCCGAGGCGGCAATCAGGATGGCCTGGCTGGCGGCCAATCCGAACAGCCAACCGGGGCCGAACCCGGCGCGGATCGCCACCGCGTACAGGGCGTACAGCAGCGCCGCCAGACCGAAACCGCCGATGTTCCAGATGAGGGCAGTCGTCGCGCCTTTTTCGCCGAGCTCACTGATGGCGTCACGGAGTGGCTCGTACCCCGGCCGCATGGCGCCGAGCGCCACCGAAACGCCAAGGAACCAGATGGGCTGAATGATTCCCGCGAGCGCGAACCGTGAGAGCAGGGGTCGTCCAATCGGCATGTCGACACAATTCGCGGGACGTTGACGTTGGTCAAGAAAACGCGAAAAAAGCGTCGATCCGTGCAAGTCAGCCGAGATGGTCCGTACGTGGGGCGGTCCTCAGGGGAACGACGAGGCCGTACCCTCGCAGCAGCGCCCGCAGCTCGCTTCGGAGGCCCCCCGGTGCGGGTTCGATGCCGGTCAGCGCAGGGCCCAGGGCAACGTTGATCATGGTCGATGCCAGCTCGCGGGCCGCCCCCTCGCTGAGATGGGGCGCCGCGCGCCGGGCCAGGTCGCTGACCAGGCCGATGCGCCGCTTGAGGCTGGCATCCAGCCTGCCCTGCTCGTCGTCTCGAAGTCCAACCTCACGCAGGAGCCTGGCTGCGAGGATGTAGTTCGGCGCCTCGGCGACGGCAGCCTCGATCCAGCCCGACAGGTGCGTGGCCGGGTCACCGGCGGAGATGTCGGGCGGCGGTGCATGAAGCTCCGGGTACATGGCCACCAGCGGAAAGAGCGCGAAGGCCTTCTTCGACGGGAAGTACCGGTACAGGGCAGGGATCGACAGACCGCAGGCGCTCGCGAGCGCCTTGAGCGTCGCTCCTCGGTACCCGTGGCGACGGAAGACCGGGGCAGCCCGAACATACAGCTCGCGCCGTCGTGCGAACGGCTCCTCGGTCGTCCACTCTGGCCTGGATGTCGTGGCTGCCACGCCCCCGAGTATGAGCGGCCGACCAAATCAGCCACCAGCGATCATTCCTCGTCCGCGGCGATGCATGGTCGGGCCGGAAGCTGAAATGCAGGACCTGCCGGCCTCGCCCCCGGCACCAGCGGCCCGCCGACCGTCCGCGACGACTACGATCATGTGCGTCCATGGCTGACCGCTCGGGCGACTGACTGAGACACTGTCGCCCGCTTCCCTTTGGTCTTCGGTTGACATTGAAGGGTTAGCGGTGCACTCTCGGCACATCCCTTCATTCATGCTGTGACATTGAAGGGTTGCAGCCGGAGGCGACGTGCCGAGGACCATTGCGCGGGTATGGGAGGGAGACCCTGGCGCGATGGGCGGGCGCCGGGCGCGTGCCTCGCTCCGATACGAAGCATTCGTCCCTGACGAGATCGCGACGCTCAGCCCCGTCGTCCCGTTCGAGGTTGCCGACCTCTCGGCGGATGCCGAGGCGGCGATCCGGGCGCTCAACGAGCGCGCCTCGGTGGGCGGCCTGGAGGCGATCGGCCCGCTACTTCTGCGGTCGGAGGCCGTGGCGTCGTCCCGGATCGAGGGCTACGACGTCTCGTCGCTCAACCTCGCCCGGGCGCTCATCGATCCCCGGGCGGCGCGGGGCAGCGCCAGGATCGTCGCGGCGAACGTGTCCGCGATGGAGGAGGCGATCGCGATCGGGGACCGCACCGAACCGGTGACCGTCGCCGACCTGCTGGCGATCCACGCGGTGCTCATGGCAGGCGACGAGCGCGCACGACCCGGCCGCGTGCGCGAGGAGCAGAACTGGATCGGCGGCCGGCTCGGGAACCCGTCCGATGCGGCCTTCGTGCCCCCGCCGGAGGACTTGGTCCTGCCGCTGCTCGAGGACCTCGTTGCCTTCGTCGCTCGAGCCGACCTGCCCGCGGTGGCGCAGGCCGCCGTTGCCCATGGGCAGTTCGAGACGATCCATCCCTTCATCGACGGTAACGGCCGTGTCGGCCGGGCCCTCATCCACGTCGTGCTGCGGCGGCGCGGTGTCGCCGCCCGGTTCGTCCCGCCGGTCAGCATCGTCCTGGCGGCCCGGCCCAACGCCTACGTCGATGGGCTCACGGCGTTCCGCGAGGGAGGCGTTGCCGAGTGGATCGGCTCGTTCTCCGAGGCAGCCGGGCGAGCGGCGGCTGCCTCGATCGAGCTCGCCGACCGGGTGGCCGCGCTCCAGGGCGAGTGGCGCGAGCGCGCGGGCCGCCCGAGGGCCGGATCCGCGGCGAGCAAGCTCATCGCGCTGCTCCCCGCGCTGCCGGTGCTGTCCGCGCCCACCGCCCGCGCGGCGATCGGCGTCAGCCAGCAACAGACGCTCGCGGCGCTCAAGGCGCTGGCCGAGCCCGGTGTCATCCGCCAGCTGAGCGCGGGGACCTACGACCGCCAGTATGCGGCGACCGAGCTGTTCGACCTGCTCACGGCCTACGAGGAGGGGATCGTCGGCCGGGCACGGAGTGCGCGGCCAACGCCATAGGGCAACCCCGGGCCACTATCTGGTCGGGTGGCGTCTATGCCACCCTCGAGTTCATCGCGCCACGTCGGCCGACGTGGTCGCCCGCGGGCGGAGTCAGCGAGATCGCGGGGCGGGATCTCCGCGCGCACGCC
>JANPDJ010000187.1:0-10515 GCA_031431395.1 Chloroflexota bacterium
GCCGGCGCTCGAGAGCGCGCAGTTGTAGAAGCTGCTCGCGCTGATCGCCGTCGTTCCACTCGAAAGACCCGTGACGCTCACCGGCAAGAGGCCGGTCGTAGCTGTGCCGGTGCCCAGGGATCCGTGGAGGCCATAGCCCCAGCACTTCGGCCCTTCGCCGATCGTGAGAGCGCAGGTGTGGCTGTAGCCGACGGCGATCCCCGTGACCATGGGCACCACTGCTGCGTCCGTCGTCGGTGGCCTGACGGGTCCGACTCCGAGCGGCAGGAAGGCGGCCGCGACGAGCGCGACAACGGTACGAAGTCGGCGCCGGCTGATCATCGGGTGACCTCAACATCCGCCGGGTACATGGATCAGCCCCCTATACGACTGGCGGGTGCTGGCCGAGCACGAAGATCCAGTACGCGTCCAGCACGGCCACGACGGCCCAGAACGCCACGATGAGCGTCGGGCGGCGCAGGAAGCACTTGCTCCAGGACACGCCCAGGGTGATAGAGCGCGCGTAGAGGACGATCGCGATGACCGCCACGACGAGCACGAAGAGCGCCGGCCCCGCGGCCCACGTGATGAGGCCGATGGTGCCCATCCGGCAGAAGGTGAACGCGAGCCGTTCGTACTTCTCCGGGCGGCTGAGGGGTGGCCGGACATACGAGCCCGGCCCAACGACCCCGGACCCGACCACAGACGGCCTGAGCGGCTCCCCATGGAGGCTCGTCATGGGAGGGTCCCGAACACGGGCAGGGTTGGGCGAACCGGCTCGTCGAGCGCTACCAGCCGTGCGGCCGGCACCATCCCGGCCGAGGTGCGCCGCCGCAGTTCCCCGAACACCTGCCGCGCACAGAACGGGATCCGGACGGGGTTCAGTTCACCGTCCGAGGATCCAACGTGGACGCAGCACTGCTGGAGGCGCTCCACGTTCATCGTCCAGGGATCCATGAACGTCTTGATCGACACGCGCTTGACGCGCAGGGCAATCTCGTCAAGCGGCGCGCTGCCGCGATGCGTCAGCCAGCGGCCCAGGCTCTTGATGAACCCGCTCACCCCCAGGTCGCACACTTCGCAGATGTCGAGGATGTAGTCGATGACCTCGCGCCGGCTGACCATCGCCGTTTCCGAGAGCAGTCCGGTCAGCGACTCCCACAGCGCATCGTCCGGGGCGAGACGATTGCCGAAGACCGCCATGCGCTCCTTCAGCCGATCCCGCCCGATCATCTGAACAATGGACCGGTGGCTGCCGTCGTCGCCTCGGATGAAGTACGTCAGCGACGAGCAGTCGGGGTGGCTGCATGGCAGGGCGATGAAGTCGGCCGGCCCGACGCGATTGCCCGTCTGCTCGCCGAGTCGGCGGATGGTGCCGGTCGTCGTCGCCCGGTCCATCGGGTCCACGGCGTTGGCCCGTCCCGAGGTGAACATCGGCTGGATAGCGACGCCGGCGACGTAATCGGTCTTGAACGCGTAGTCCACGACCGCGCCCACCTCGTAGTCGTTGACGCCCTTCGCGACGGCCATCGCCAGGGTCGTGAAGATCCGCTTGCTCGCCAGGCGCCGGATCGCCTCCGCCTTCATCTCGCGAAGATCCTCCCCACGATGGAAGAGGTGGGTCTCCAGCCGGAAGCCGTCGAACTGGAGGTAGACCTCCACCCGATCGCGGAAGCGTTCGAGTTCCGCCAGGAACTTGTCGTCGCGAGCGATCCGGATGCCGTTGGTGTTGAGGATGACCCGGGTGACCTTGCGCTCCACGGCAGCCTGGAGGATCTGCGTGATCTCCGGGTGAACGGTCGGCTCACCGCCGGACAGCATGAGCGCGTCCACTCGGCCGCCCTCGCGCTCAATCGCGGTGTCGAGAGACCGCAGGAGGTGCGGCAGTCGCGCGTGGCGGTTGATCCCCGGGCCGCTCTCGGCGAAGCAGGTAGGGCAATGGAGATTGCAGTTCTGGGTCACGTCCAGCAGCAGGACGCAACTGTGCTGCGTCTGGAGGTCGCCCAGGCCGTCGAGGTAGCCCATGGGGATGGGCCGGACGTTAGCCGGGATGTCCGGCGTGATCTCGCGGGTGGGGATGCGCCACTCCTGGAGGCCCTCCCACAGCCTGTGGTCCTCCTCGTACAGGCTGACCACCTCTCCATGGCCACGCTGGCAGTGGCGCCGGAGATAGACGGCACCGTCCATCGCGACCAGGTTGCCCTGGAGGATGTCCGTCTCGTAGTCGATCTCCCGGTCCGGGTCGTCAGAAAAGCAGCGGCCGCAGACGGTCAGCACCATCCGGAGTGGCAGGTACGGTCGAAGGGGAAGCATGATCAGCCTCGGGGGGCGAGGAGAACTGCGAAGCACGCGCCGCTGAGCCCCACGAAGATCGCCACCGAAATCACGAAGGCGATCGCGACAGCCTTGCCCCCACGCGCCTTCGATGGCGCCTGAGCGAACCGTCTGAGCGAAAAGATGCCACCGACTGTCATGGCGGCTGCATAGACAATCATCAGCCAGGCCCATCCGCTACCGCCAAACGTGCCCGTTGTCGACGCCCACAGCAGCGCGGCCACGATGGCCAGGCCGTACGTGGCCACGACCAACAGGCCGAGGATCGTGGCGGCGACCTTCGATCCGGTGTTGCGGGACAGCGGAGGTCGTGGGCGGGCGTCATGCGCCGTCCAGGCCGCATCGATGGCCGCCTGATCGTGGCCAGACCTGATCAGTTCGGCATCGATGGCCTCGCGTGTGAAGCGCCCTTCCGATTGTTCGATGTACGCCAGGATGTCGTCGGGGTTGGTCATGTCTGAGCCTCTGCAAGACGGCGTGGTGACGGAGCGGGCGGGACCGTGTATGCGTCGCGCCGGACTTGCCGGACGAAATGGAGGACGAGCAGGCCGACGAGCGGGATCAGGACCCACTGCGGCCCGGTCAGACCCAGCGCCTGCGGCTCGTTGCCGCGAACGAACTCCACCAGGAACCGGAAGATCCCGGCGGCCAGCAGGTAGAGCTTCACGGCGTCGCCAGGAACGGGGACCCGGTCCCGGAAACGCACGATGACTGCGATGGCGACCAGGTTGAACAGGATCTCGTAGAGCATCGACGGGTGCATCGGCACGTCGCAGCCGGGACAGCGCGCGAACGCCGCCGCGGCCGCCGGGCTGACGCTGATCCCCCACGGCAGGCTCGTCGGTGTGCCCAGCGGCAATTCGGACAGGAAGCAGCCGATCCGGCCGATGACCGTTGCGACCGGGATCGCGAGCAGGTAGCAGTCGCCGGTGGAGCGCGTGTAGCCGAACGCCCGCTTCGTCAATGCGATCGCGAGGTATCCCCCGGCGATCGCGCCAAGGATGCTCTTGCCGCTGTGCTCGATGACCTCGCTGAACGGCCGGTCCGCGATCGCCGCGTAGTAGTCGAAGTGCTCCCAGGAGGTGATCACCCGGGCGCCGATCGTCCCGCCCAGCACGGCCGCCAGCGAGATCCAGACGATCGGTCCGTCCAGCCAGCCGCGGCGGCGAAGTTCGCGATAGTAGAGCGCGAGGCCGACCGCCACCGCCAGGACCGTGAACGCATCGTGCGTCGACACGGTCAGCGGGCCCAGCTGGATCAGGATCGGGCGCATTCAGCGCCCGTGATAGCTGACAAACAGACTGATGGTGTCGATCTCGAAGTCCGTCTTGCCGTCGGCGGCCTCGATCGTCACTCGCAGATTCACAATGTCCTGGGTTGTCGTGACCTGGTCGCCGAGAGCGAACGCCGCGTAGCTGTGGGCTTCTTCGCCGCCGAATTCGCTGAGAGCGGACGCGAAGACTACGGGATCGCGCAGGTCGCCAGTCCCCACGCTCACCCGAAGCTGGAGCGGGGCTTCTCCGGCTGGAGCCTGGCCGGTTGGCACGGCCAGCGACTCCACTGACCGAAGCGAGATCTCCACGGAGCCGCCGATGATGACGGCACCTGCTGGAAGCGTCGAGGCGAACTCCACGGTGAGGCGCCCACCACGCTTGAGCGGCAGCCACTGGCCGTCCTCGACCTCGATGGCGGCAACGGTTCCCTGTTCGCTCAGGCGTTGCCCGGCCAGTGAGTCCCAGCCGTCAGCCGGCAGCAGCACCGTCGATGTCAGTCGCTGATGCGGCAGCGCAAACCGCGCACCCGTCGTCGCGACACAGAGGCCGCCCAGGACCAGGACCGTGACGACCGGCACCAGGAGCACGGCGAGAATGCCGCTGGTCACCCCCATCTGGACGGACGGCCTCCGACGAAGCACCCAGATCTCGATGAGCCCAACGACCAGGAGAACCGCCCCGAGGATGACCACTCCCAGGCTGCCGATGTACGGAAACTCGGCGGCCAGCCAGAGCAGGAGCACCGTGAGTGCGAACAGGCCCGCGACGTAGAGGCCGACGAGGGACCGCAAGGCGGGGCGGCCCGGCGCACGGCCGTCACCGAGGTCACGCTCGGCGTCGGTCACGTCTTCCGGCGCATACCCGGCAGCAATCAGCGTTGCGCGGAGCGCTTCGGGCGTGTAGCGACCAGAGTGGCGCGCGAGGTAGTCGCGGATCTCCGGCCGACCCATGGGCTCAGCCGCCCTCGCCCAGCCGGTCGCGGGCCGCACGGAGCGCGGCCTGCACCCGCCGGGGTGCCGTGCCGCCGGTCACGTCCGACGCGGCAAGCGCGCCCTCCAGGCCGGCCGACGCGCGGACATCGGATGCTGCTCCCGGCTCGGTTGCGAGCCGGCGGGCGACCTCGTCGTCCCCACCGGCCAGGGCCGTCGTGATCGGGTCGTCGCCCAGTTCGTCAAGGCCGATCCCCTGCCGCTCCGCCTCGCCGACGAGCGATCCCACGATGTGGTGGGCCACCCGGAACGCGACGCCCTTCCGCACCAGCGCGTCCGCGACCGCGGTGGCGGTGATGTAGCCCTCGGCGGCGGCCGCGGCCATCCGCCCACGGTCCACGCTCAGCGTGCCGATCAGGCCCGCCATGATCCGCAACGACGCCTCCGTGGTGGACGCGGCGTCGAACAGCGGCGGCTTGTCCTCCTGGAGGTCACGCTGGTAGGCGAGCGGGAGGCCCTTGAGCATCGTGAGCGTGCCGGTCAGCGCGCCGACGACGCGACCGACCCGGCCGCGAACCAGCTCTGCCGGGTCCGGGTTCTTCTTGTTCGGCATCATCGAGGAGCCCGTGGAGAACGCATCCGCCACGCGCACGAACCCGAATCGCGGATTCGACCACCAGGTGATCTCCTCCGCCAGCCTTGAGAGGTGGACCATCACCAGCGCGAGAGCGGACAGGGTCTCCACCACGAAGTCGCGGTCGCTGACCGCGTCGAGCGAATTGGCCGTGACGCCGTCAAAGCCGAGGTCGAGGGCCGTCGTCTCGCGATCCAGCGGATAGCCCGCGCCCGCGAGGGCGCCCGCGCCCAGCGGGGAGACATTGGCGCGGCGCATCGCGTCTGCCAGCCGGCCGCGGTCGCGCTCCAGCATCTCCACGTAGGCCAGGAGGTGATGCGCGAGAAGGACGGGTTGCGCCGGCTGGATGTGCGTCGTCCCCGGCAGGATCGCGTCTCCCTCGCGCTCCGCGAGGTCCACCAGGGCCCTCTCGAGGTCCGCCGCGGCGATGTCGAGGGCAGCTACGGTTCTCCGCAGCCAGAGGCGAAGATCCGTCGCGACCTGGTCGTTGCGAGACCGGCCGGTGTGCAGCTTGCCCGCCAGGGGGCCGATGCGCTTGCCGAGCGCGACCTCCAGGTTGAGGTGCACGTCCTCGAGTGCCGGGTCCCACTCGATCCGGCCGGCCTCCACGTCGCCGCGCAGCGCGTCGAGGCCTGCCACGAGTCGTGCCACTTCGTCGTCAGTCAGCAGGCCAGCCCGGCCGAGGCCGCGCACGTGGGCGGCCGATCCGGTCAGGTCGTCGAGCGCAAGCTCGCGGTCCACCTCGATGGAGCGCGTGAAGTCGGCGACGAGGGGGTCGTTGCCCTCGCTGAACCGGCCGCCCCAGAGCCGCATCGTCCCTCCAGTCGCGTGTGGCCGTTTATGGTAGCGGCGCCGCGCGCTGTTCCGGCGGCGACCGGCGGACGCAGTCCGGCAGGATCCGGGCCGAACAGGCCGAACCGGGCCGGGCCGCGAATTCGCGCCGTTCAGCCCGCGAGCGGTCGGCCGGAGACGGGCAGCGACGCAGGGCTTCGCACGGGCCCGACGAAGACGTCTTCGGGCAGGAAGCTGTCCGCTGTCGTCGAGTGAGGGTGATCCAGCCCGACGGTGGTCACCACCGCCATGGCCGTGAACTGGCGGCTTTCGCCGCTGACGCCGCAGCGGTTGCCGCCGCTGTGCCCGCGGAGGAACCGCGGATCGATGAGACGGCTGCCGTTCCACCAGCCCTGCGTCGCCACGAGGTGCCCGAACCGCGCCAGATCCGAAGCCGAGATCACCACCCACCCGGGTCCGCTCCGGACCGGCGTCCCGTCGATCTCGTAGGGCGGGTCCAGGTACGTGTACGAATCCGGGATGTTCGGGTAGAAGTGCACCTGGTCCTTCACCCCGCCACCGGTGTACCAGTCCCAGCGGTCGGCCGGCACGCCCATCGGACCGAAGATCCGCTCGTCGAGGACGTCCTTGAGGTCGCGACCCCAGACGGCGGTGAGTGCCTGCGAAAGGCGCCAGTACCCGGCGCTGCTGTAGAGCGCCTGCGTGCCAGGTTCCGCGTGCGAGTAGAGGTCGAAGAACGGGTCGCCGGTCCAATTCGCCCATTCGACGACCCCGGGCTTCGTCTGGACTCCGGTTGCGCTGCCGAGCCACGTCTCGCGGTTGCGCCAGTGCAGTCCGAGTTCCATCGGGAAGCCGCCGTAGTGGACGTTGCCGTGCTGATCGCCCATGAGGTGGCGCCAGGTGAGCGTCCGGTGATGGCCTTCGTCGAGGAACTTGTGGGGGTGCGAGAGCAGGCCACGACCGGTCCACGAGCGGTGGATGGGCGCATCCGGATCCAGGAGGCCGTCGGCGGCCGCCAGGCCGACGAGCGCCCAGATCAGCGCCTTTCCGGTGGAGGCCGTCTGGAAGCGGTACCCGGGATCGCCCCAGGCGTGGAGCAGGTACCCGCCCCGCGTGATCACGGCGCCCCACTTGTTCCCGGTGTGATCCTCACCGCCGAAGTCGGCGCCCCGGGGATGCAGGCCGGCCAGGAAGGCTCTGAACCGATCCGGGTCGAGGCCGGCCTCCGCCGGCCCGATGGGCGCCCACACCTCGCGCGGAAACGTCACCCAGTCCGGGATCCCGGTTGCGACCATCGGTGCTCCTTCCATGACCCGGCCCCGCGCTACGGGGAGTTGCGCTGCACGGCCAGTCCGGCTCGCGATTCCGCACGGCCTGGCAGCGTGCCCCATGCCACCACCGCCCCCACGAGGCCGATCGAGCCCACGACCGCGAACAGGCCCGCGGCGATCTGCCCATAGATCACGCCGCCGATCGCATTGCCGAGCACGGCGGCCACTCCACCGGCCATCATCTGGTTGAGCGCCTGCCCGCTTGCCTGGAGCGGCCCCGGCAGGAGGACGCCCACGGTCAGGACGCAAGAAATCCAGAGACCGGAGTAGGCAACACCGCTGATCATGCGTGTCGCGATGATGGCGCCCGGTGTATCGAGGACGGCCCAGCTGAAGATGCAGGCGCAATAGACCACGGCACTGAGGCTGAACAGCGCTCGCAGCCCGATGCGCCGCGCGGCCCATGTCGCCGCCACCATCGCCGGCACCTCCGTCAGCGCGGAGACCCCGGCACTCAGAGCGATGTCGGACGGTTGTCCGCCCAGGGCGATCAGTCGCAGGGCGAGGAATGTCCCGCCGGCGGCGATCCCGAGATACACCAGCCCAACGGCCGCGAGGATGCCCCACATGCGCGGCTGCGTCGACAGAGCAAGGCCGATGGATCCGCCCTTCACGCCTGCACGGTGGACGGCCCGGCGCTGCTTCACGCGGGCCAGCGGCACCAGGACCAGCGCGATGCCTGCCGCACCCGCAGCCCAGAGGATCGGCACCAACCCGTACCCCATCGCGTTGTAGAGGAACCCGGCCCCGATCGCGCTGACCCCGAACGAGAGGCTGGACAGCATCCGGATCCGGCCGTACTGGCGACCGGGGTCGGGCAGCAACCCCACCGCAAGTGCATCCCCCAGCGGAGAGAACGCGGACGCGAACACGAAGAAGCCCACGATGATCGCCGCCAGGACCACGCTCTGGAGCGGGGCCGAATAGGCAATCATCACCAGCCCCGCGCCCAGGGCAGCCACCTGGTAGGCCCGCGCACGCCCAAGGGTGACGTCGCCAAGATGTCCCCACACGGGCACAGAGATCGTGAACGCGATGCCCGCCACGGCGGTGACCAGGCCGATGGAGGCGGCGTCGAAGCCACGGGTCTGGAGCAGCACGGAGATGAACGGGAAGATCAGGCCGAGCGCGAGTCCCGCGATGAGGTACAGGACTCGGAGGGCAAGCACGTGGCGGAATGGTAGCCGGGAAGCCCAGGGCCGACCGACGCGGCCTACGATCGTCCTCGAGATCCACGTGTCCCCGGAGATGCCTCTTGCCGCCCATCGTCCTTGCCCTCATCGCGGCCGCCGCGGTCATGCACGCCGCCTGGAACGTGCTGCTCAAGACGTCCGGCGACCCATTGCTCACTGCGGGACGGGCGATGCTGGCCGGAACGGTCGCCGCGGCGCCGTTGGCGATCGCCGCCTGGTTCCTCGACGGCCGTCCGTCGATCCCGCCCGAAGCACTCGCCCTGGGCGTGCTCTCCGGGGCCCTCGAGGTGGTGTACTTCGTGTTCCTCACGGGCGCCTACCGCCGCGGGGAACTCTCCGTCGTCTATCCCATCGCGCGCGGCACCGCCCCGCTGCTGGCAGTCCTTGCCGGGGTGGTTCTCCTGGGGGAGCGCCTGGGCATCACCGGGGCACTCGGCGTCGCCGCACTCATCGCCGGCATCCTGGTCGTCCAGCGGCCGTGGCGGTTCCTCCGGGCCGGGGCCACGCTGGAAGCAGCTGTCCCGTGGGCGCTGGCGACGGGCGTGGCGACTGCCTCCTACTCCACCGTGGATCGGTTGGGAGCTCGCCTTGTGGCACCCTGGCTGTTCGCCTCGATCCTCTTCCCGGTTGCGGCGATCGGCCTCGCGGGGTACATCCGGATTCGGGGCGCTCGCGGCGTGGTCGCGGCCGCGCCCGCCTGGGGGCGCGCGACGGTGGCTGGACTGCTGGCCATCGGGACATACGTGCTGGTCCTCGCCGCGTTCGCGCTCGCTCCGCTCTCGGTGGTGGCGCCGCTCAGGGAATCGGCGGTCGTGCTTGTGTCCGTGTGGAGCGCCTGGCGTCTGGGAGAGGCACGCAATCGCCGGGACGCGACCATCCGCCTCGCTGCCGCGGCGCTGATCGTCGCCGGCGCGGTCCTCCTCGCACTGGACCGCTGACGCTCCGTGCGGCTGCGGGCCGTGCGGCTGCGGCAACCGGCCAGGGCGGCTCCCGCCGCATCAGGCTTGACGGGGCTCCGGCAGCGTCAGGCGAGTCGCGAACCCCGCTGTGTGTCGACGTCGTCGATCCACTCCGTCTCCGCGATCTCCTTCAGGGCGCGCAGGTGGATCTCCACCCGCTCGGCCAGGGAACCTCGGCGAAGGCGGATCATCCAGTCGGCGATGCGGCCGCCCGGCTGGAGTACGGCGTCATGGACGACTCGCGTCCCGCCGGCGCGCGGCTCAAGGCGAAACCGCCACTCACTTGCGAAGAGCCGGCCGGTGACCCGGAAGCGAAACGACGTGAGCGGCCTGGCCTCCAGGCTCTCGACTGTCGCCTCCTGGCGCAGCAGCCCCAGCCTGGCCCGACCCGTGCGGACCGCGGCCGCGGCCGGCCACGCACGATCGGCGGGCCCCAGCGTCAATTCCGGGAAGAGCGCAGCCATGCCGGCGGGGCTGTGCAGGGCCGTCCAGACGGTCCGCGGCGGCGCCTTCACGAAGACCCGGCGCTCCACCTGGCGAGACTCGTCGAACGCGAGCCACCACCGGCGTCGGTGGCTGCGCAGTGGTCGGATGGCCATCGGCTCAGCGCCCCATCGGATGCCAGACGGTCTTCATCTCGAGGAACGCGGCGATCCATTCCGGTCGCTGCGTGGAGCGATCGTTCGTCCAGTCGAACCGGCGCTCTGTGGCGGTCGACGGCCGGCGCCCCAGGCGCTTCACAGAATCAGCGGCGGCTACCTCCACGGCTTCCCGCAGGTCGTCCGGAACGCCCCAGACGTCGATCCCGTCCACGTCCTCGTGTGCCGCCAGGACAGGCACGAGTTCATGCTTGCGACCGGTCAGGACGTTGATCACGCCGCCCGGAACATCGGAGTTGGCGAGCACTTCTGCGAGCGTCGCGGCCGGCAGCGGGCGGCCCTCCGACGTGACGACCACGGCCGTATTGCCCGCCACGACGACCGGCGCGAGCCGCGAGACCAGGCCCAGGAGCGACGAGGATTCGGGCGCCACCACGCCCACCACCCCGGTGGGCTCGGGGATCGTGAAGTTGAAGTAGGGCGCAGCGACC
>JANPDJ010000188.1:0-1662 GCA_031431395.1 Chloroflexota bacterium
GCTGACGGTCCGGGGCGCCGGCCCGGCGACGATCGCCCTGGGATCGCTGAAGGCCGGCGCTCGCCTGGGCCTGCGCGGGCCCCTCGGCCGGCCATGGCCGCTGGAGCAGGCGGCGGGCCGGGACGTCCTGGTCGTGGCCGGTGGGATCGGCCTCGCGCCGCTCCGCCCGGTCATGGATGCCGTGCGGCAGCAGCCCGGCCGTTTCGGGCGGATGCACATCTGCTACGGGGCGAAGACGCCGGCCGACCGCCTCTACCTCGCCGACACGATGCAGCTGCGCCGCTGCAAGTGCGCGGACGTTGCCGAGATCGTGGATCGCGGCGACGACGACTGGGCCGGCCGGGTCGGCCTCGTCACGTGCCTTCTCGACGAGGCCGAGTGGAAGATGGACGACCTGGTGGCCTTCGTCTGCGGCCCGGAGCGGATGATGCAGGTGGTGGCGTCCACGCTCGTGGACCGTGGGGTGGGCCGTGACCGGATCTGGATGACCCTGGAGCGCCACATGGAGTGCGGCGTGGGCCTGTGCGGCCACTGCCAGACGGGCCCGTATTTCGTCTGCCGGGACGGCCCGGTCTTCTCGCTGCCGGAGCTGGACGGCATCCTCGGCGTCCAGGGGATCTGATGGAATCTGCGATGACATCCGCTCCACGGCCCAGGCTGGGCGTCGTCAAGCTCGCCTCCTGCGACGGCTGCCAGTTGACGCTGCTGGACCTCGATGACGAATTGCTCGCCCTGGCGGAGCGCGTGGATATCGTGGAATTCCCCGAGGCGTCATCCCGCCGCTCGGACGGTCCGTACGACGTCCTCCTGGTGGAAGGCTCCGTGAGCACCCCGGACCAGGCCGCCGAGATCCGCCGCCTCCGGCGCGAGGCACGCATGCTGGTGACGATCGGCGCCTGCGCCCAAGCGGGCGGCGTCCAGGCGCTGCGGAACTGGATGGCACTCGACGAGGTGGACGCCGCCGTCTATCCCACGCCCGGGGTCATCGAATCCCTGGAGCACTCCACGCCAGTTTCGCGCCTTGTCCCGGTGGACGCGGAACTGGCCGGCTGCCCGGTCTCGCGCGAGCAGGTGCGCGAACTGCTGGCAGCTGTCCTCATCGGGCGCCGACCGCAACTGCCGGACGAGGCCGTGTGCCTCGAGTGCAAGCGTCGCGGGATCCCCTGCCTGCTCGTGACTGGAACGGCCCCGTGCCTTGGTCCGGTGACGCGCACGGGATGCGGTGCGCTCTGTCCATCGGTGGGTCGCGGCTGCTTCGGCTGCTTCGGACCGCGGGAGAACGCGAATCCGGTGAGTCTCGCCACCGCAGGTCACCCGCAGGCCGACGGGGCCGCGACGCAGCCACTCCGTCCCATCCCGCTGTTCACGGCGTGGGCGCCCGCCTGGCGCGCTGCCCACGAATCGCCTGAGCCGTCCGGAAAGGAGTCGGGCGATGCACGGCACTGAACGGGCCGGCGACCGCACCTACGACGTCCGCGGGATCACGCGCGTCGAAGGCGAGGGCACGCTCAAGGTGCGCGTACGGGCCGGCGTGGTCGAAGAGGCGCGCCTGGAGATCTTCGAGGCCCCCCGCTATTTCGAGCGGATCATCCGCGGCCGGACCCCCGACGAGGTCCTGGACATCGTCGCGCGGATCTGCGGCATCTGCCCCGTGGCCTACCA
>JANPDJ010000189.1:0-13883 GCA_031431395.1 Chloroflexota bacterium
GGCGATCACGGATCTCCCCCACGACAGCGGCTGGCGCAGCCACGTGGCCGACGTGGACGGCGACGGCTACCAGGACCTGATCGTCGTCAACGGCGAGAATGGCGTGACGTCGGAACTGCCGTCCTACGTCTACTGGGGCGGCCCGAGCGGCCTCACCTGTGAGCGGACCATCCTGACCACCGTCGGCGCGTACGACGTGGCGACGGCCGACATCGCCGGGCACGCCGACGGGCGCCTCGACCTCGTCATGCCTTCGGCGTGGACGGACCATCACAACCCCGGGCTGCCGCGACCCATCCACGTCTTCGTCCAGGTGGCGCCGCGGCAGTTCGAGGACCGCGGCGCGTCGTCCGGCGTGACGAGTGTCGCCGGTCTGTCCATCGCGGCAGGCTCCCTGCGCGGCGACGGCGTCCTCGATCTCGCGATCGCAAACCTGTACTCGGACTACGACCTCGACACCGATTCGTTCGTGTGGATGGGACGGCCCGGAGGCGGGTTCGAACCTGAGCCCATTCGCCTGCCGACACGGGCGGCGTCCGTCGTCAGGCTGGCCGATCTCGATGGCGACGGACTGCCGGAGGTCATCTTCGCCGGCGGGGACCAGGTGCTGGTGTACTGGAACCGCGGCGGACGAATCTCACCCACCGATGTCACCCGGCTCGACGTCCCGGGGTACGAGACGCAGTTCCAGCGTGGTGCCGTTGGGGCGGCCGTGGCGGACGTGGATGGCGACGGACGGCCCGAACTCGTGCTCATCTCCCGCCAGGGCGTGGAGATCCGGCGCGCGGATGCCCTTGGCACGGTGACGACTCTGCTGCCGCTGCGGTTCGGGATCCGGGTGGAAGCCCAGGACCTCGACGGCGACGGCCGGCCGGAACTCCTGGTCAGCGTGTACCAGGACGAGGCGACGCACGACGTGCCGTCGCGGATCTACTGGAACGGGCCGGGCGGGTTGGATGCGGATCGCTGGACGGCGCTGCCCGCTGCCGGCGTCATGGGGATCGCGACCGGCGACCTCGACGGCGACGGACGCCCTGAGGTCATCGTCAACGTGACGATGCAGGGTCCAACGTCGTCCTGGAGCGAATTTCCCACGTATGTCTACTTCGGCGGTCCGGGACGGGCATTCCGGGCGGATCAGCGGCTCGAGATCCCGTCGGGCGGCGAGGTGTATGCGTATGCCATCGCCGACGTGGACCTCGACGGGTACGCCGACCTGGTCCTCGCGCGGATCTTCGGCCTGCGCATCTTCCGGGGCGGCCCCAACGGGATCTCCCCGGACGACTGGTACGAACTGCCGATCTCGGATCCCGAGGCGCTGATCATGCAGGTCCACCTGGCCGACCTGAACCGTGACGGCTGGCTGGACCTCGTGGCCGTCGTCCAGACGTACGACGACCGGCCGGAAACGCGGGCTCGTTCCACGAGGATCTTCTGGGGTGGGCCCGATGGCTACTCCGTGGACCGCCAGTCCGTGCTGCCCACGTATTCCACCGGTTCGGCGGCCCTGGCGGATGTCGATGGCGACGGGTACGTGGATCTCGTGGTGGCCGAGAAGACGAACGAGCTGGTCGTCCACCACGGCGGACCCGGCGACTCATGGCCCTCCGGCCGCACGACGCGCATTCCGCTCGACAGCCGGGGGCACCCGGCCTCGGTGTCGGTGGCCGATCTCGACCGCGACGGGTTCCTCGACCTGATCATTGGCCTCGCCGGGCACTACGCACGGTCTCCCGAGAGCTTCCTCGTCCTCTGGGGCGGCCCCGACGGGTACTCCCCCGACCGCGCGCTCCGGTACGACGGCGGGTACTCGCCGGGCCAGTTGACCGTGGCGGACGTGGACGGCGATGGCCAACTTGAGTTGATCGTGCCTGCCTACTCCGCGGCGGCGTCGCGGCGGCTGCCGTGGGAGATCCACCGGCTGGACGGACGGCAGCTGCACGGCGACCCGCAGCGGTTCCCGGGCCTCGGCTCCTGCCATGTGCTGCCGCTCGATTTCGATGGTGACGGCCGGGTGGACCTGCTCGTGTCGAACCATCGCGACAACGACGTGCACACGGCGCCGATGGAGCTGTACTGGAACGGGCCGGAGGGCATCTCGTCCGCCAACGTCACGCGACTCCCGGCCATGGGGCCGCACTACCTCACGATCCGCGACCCGGGGAACACGATCGATCGGCTGCCGGTGGAGCGCTACGTCTCCACGCCGGTCGCACTCGACGGGGTCCATGCGGTGGAGATGTCATGGGATGCCGAAGTACCGGCGGAGACGCATCTCACGTTCGAGGTGCGCTTGGCCCCGACCGTGCCGGATCTCGACCGCGCCGCCTGGGACCCCGTGCCCGGGCCGGGCGACCAGTCGGCCGCAGGCCCGCGCGTCGGCCTGGTCGGGATCCCCGGCGACGGCTTCCTCCAGTACCGCGCCAGCTTCGAATCGCGGACCGCCGCGCGATCGCCCATCCTGCGTGCGGTGCGGCTCTACCTCGAATAGGGCCGTTGGCGCTCCGGGACGCGGTCGTCGGGCCACATATCGGGCCCAATTCGGGCCCGCCGGCGTCAGGCGTCGCCTGGAGTGGTGTCGTCGAGGTGCTCACGGAGGGCGCGGACGGCCCGCCGAACCGCGTCGGAGAGGCGGTCATTCGCACCCAGGAGATCGAGGTACTCGGCGGCCACGCGCCGATCCTCGACGAGGGCCAGGTGATCGGTGGGTGCACCCGCCTCCGCATCGCCGGCCCCGGTGCCGGCGTCGCGCACGCCAAGGGCCAGCGTCGACGGCGACACGATCGGCGACCCGTCCGGGACGCGCTTCCGCTGGGACAGCTCGGCTTCCAGCTTGACCTGCAGGCGCGCGAAGTAGCTCTCCACGCGCGGGCGCTCCGCCAACATCGCCGTGTGGCCCATGATCTGCGCGCCGAGCCGCAGCGACTGGAGGTCCGACACGTCCAGGCCGGACAGGTCGAGCCGTGCCCCGGCCATGGTCAGGCCCGTCCGGCGGCCGCTGGTTGGGGCCAATCCGCTGTCAGGATCTCGCCGGTGAATTCCATCAGCTCATCCATCGCCGCCGCAAAGCGCCGGCCGATCTCCTCGATCTGCTCGTCCGTCATGACCGTGGAGGCGTTGATCGCCGATCCCAGCAGGCCGTGCGAGAGCCACGCGGCCGGAAGCCGCCGCCGGATGATCGGCGCGACGGCCGTGGCCTCCGGGGAATCCACCGGGACGAAGTCGAGGTAGAGCAGGGACCCGGCGCGTGTGATCCTGAATGGAGCGCCGGTCGTGGCGATGGCCGCGCCCACCGCGCCCTCGAGGCGTTCGCCGGCCGTTTCGAGACGCTCGAACGCGGCGGACGTCAGCAGCTCAAGCGAGGCCCGACCGGCGGCGGCGGTCACCGGGTTCCCGTTGAACGTGCCGGAGTGCACCACGCGTGCCGCTCCGCCCGTGGGATCCGTGACCGCCATGATGTCCTCGCGGCCGCCGTATCCGCCCACCGGGAAGCCCCCACCGATGATCTTGGCCATGGACGTCATGTCCGGCGTCACGCCGTAACGCTCCTGCGCGCCGCCACGGGAGAGGCGCAGCGAGATGACCTCGTCGAACAGGAGAAGGATTCCGTGGCGGTGCGTGGCTGCGCGAAGCGCCTCGAGGAAACCCGGCGCGGGTTCCACCATGCCCACGCTCGCGACGGGCGTCAGCAGCACGGCCGCCAGGCGGTCCGCGTGCCGCTCGATCAACTCCAGCACGCCCTGGGTGTCGTTGAACCTGCCGATCACGATGTTGTCGGCCAGGTTGCGCGGCAGGCCCTCCATCAGCGGCGTGGCGCGCGTGCGGTCGCCGTCCGGGGACGGCCCGAATTCGAAGGTGTCGTTGCTGCCGTGGTAGGCGGCATCCATCTTGAGGATGACGTCGCGGCCCGTGAACGCGCGTGCCACCTTCACCATGAGGCCGTTCGCCTCGGACCCCGAGTTCGTGAGACGCACCCGCTCCACGGACGGAACGCGCTCGACGATCAGGTCCGCCAGCTCCACGACGCCCGGGTTGAGGCCCAGCCACTGTGTCCCGCGTGCGACCTGGCGCGCCGCCGCCTCGACGATGGCTGGATTCGCATGGCCGTGGATGAGGGAGGTGGCGTTGTTGGTGGTGTCCAGGACGATGTTGCCGTCCACGTCCACCAACTCCTGGCCCCGACCTTCGGCGAAGACGGGACCGAATGGCGGCGCCGTGCTCCCGCCACGGGTCTCGCCGCCGGCAAGCAGGGTCCGCGCCCTGAGCGCAAGGGCCTCGGACCGCGGGCGCGCAGCCCGGTATCGCCGGTCCACGGCGTTCTGCCATGCGAGTGCCGCCGCGAGCGCCTGTGCTGTCACGTTTGAACCCCTCCTCCGCGAGGTCGCGGATCAGTTCCGGCGCCCCCGGAAGATGGACATGACCCGGCGCACGTCGTCCTCGTCCTTCGCGTCCGGCCGCTCCTGGAGATAGTGATCCAGGCCGTCGATGGCCCGTGTGAATGCCCCCATGCGCCCCAGGAGCAGGGCCCGGTCGCGGCCGTGGTCCGGTTCCGTGGGCTCCGCGACCGACAGGAGGTCCACGATCCCGAGGGCTGCCGCCCAGTCCCGCCGCGACAGGTGGAGGCCACGGAGGTTGCGCAGCATCCGAGCGAGCATCTCGCGGCGGCCCGATGGCCGGAGCATTCGCGGATGGAACTGGGCGTTCTCCCCCAGGGCCTGCCTCATCAGCGCCAGGCAATCGTCGGGCGTCAGGTGGCGGCCGCCGCTTGCGGGGTCCAATAGCGACCCATCCGGGGCCCGGAGGATGAAGTGGCCGGGCATCCCCACGCCCTGAAGCGGCAGCCCCAGCCGCCACGCGACCTCCAGTTCGACGACGGCGAGGGCGATCGGCAAACCGATCCGGCGCTCCAGGACGATGTCCAGCTGGCTGTTGCGGACGTCGTGGTACTCCGCCGGACGCGGGCCACGCAAGCCCATCTCGCGGTACAGGACGTCGTGGATTCGGGCGAGCACCACGTCTTCGCGGTCTCCGCGATCCAGCCGTGTCCGGACACGCTCGGCCGCCGCATCGAGGCCCCGCATGGCCGGTTCGAATTCGAGGTCGGGACGGCCGTCCGCGGCGATGCAGAGCGCACCCAGCGCAAGATCGATCTCGGCATCGGGGCGCGCCACGAGGCGGGCGAACCGTGCCCGATTCGCCGCTCGCGCGACTTCGCCTGGGCTCATGCGGCGATTGTACCGTCGCCTTTCGGCCGTTCCCGTGGCAGGGAACAGCGCCGGCCGGTGCTATCGTCGGCCTTCAATTCCCAGTAATCTGGTCGGAGATGCACCCGCTCGTGTCCGAACCCCGAACCATCCCCGGCCTCCTCCGCCTCCGCCCGGCACCCGCCGGCTTGCCGGACGCAGGGCTCCGCCCGCCCACCGTGGCGGAGTCCGGCGACCCGTTTACTCTGCTCCGCGTGATCGATCTCGTGGCACGCGTGGAGCGTGGGCGGCCGGTCCGGATCGACGACCTGGTGGATGCCCTCAACGCCGCCCACCTGGACTGGCTGTTCTCGAAGGCCGTGGTCTCGGACGGGTTGATCGCCCTCCAGGCCAACTGGATGGCCGACTACCGCAACGTGGCCGGCTTCGAGCTTGGCGCGGGCGAATACGGCGAGGTGCTGACCATCGAGGACTCGTCGCGCGTGGACCCCTGGATCGTCAACCAGGCGCTGCGGGCACTGGCCGCCGGCCGCGCGGCGCTGCTCGCCTTCAGCAGGCTCGATGGGGTGACTTCCGGTGGCTGACGCGGTCGCCCGCGCCCGGCCCGGGCCGTCGGTTTCGAAGGGCGTGGGCTGCTGCTTGTGTCCCGGGCGGGTCCGGTCCTGAGGGGATCGGTCGCCCGCGTCCCACTGCGGCCCTGCGCCGGCGCGGAACATCCGCGGCCCGCGCGCCCTTGCATCCCTGACAGCCGGAGCCCTGCACACCGATGAGCGACAACGAGTACTCCAACGACGTCCTGGTGGACGCCACCTGGGCCCAGCAGCACCTCACCGACCCCAAGGTGCGGCTCGTGGAGGTTGACGTGGATACGTCGGCCTACGAGCAGAGTCACATCCCCGGGGCGATCGCCTGGAACTGGACCAGCCAGCTGGCTGACGGCGTGCGGCGCGACATCGCCGGCCGCGCCGACTTCTCCGCCCTGCTTCAGCGATCCGGCATTGATGCCGACACCACAGTCGTCCTCTACGGCGACAACAACAACTGGTTCGCGGCCTGGGCCTACTGGCAGTTGAAGCTGTACGGACATCGGGATGTCCGGATCATCAACGGCGGCCGCAAGTTCTGGCTGGACAACAGCCTGCCCCTGACCGTGGACGTGCCTGCCTACCCGGCAACCACGTACCAGTTGCCGGAGCCCAGCTTCGCGCTCCGGGCGTTCCGCGACGACATCCTGCCGCGTCTCGGCCAGCCGGGGTTCGCCCTCGTGGACGTCCGGTCGCCGGCGGAATTCAGTGGGGACGTCATCGCGCCTCCCGGCATGTCCGAGACCGCGCAGCGCGGCGGCCACATCCCGGGCGCAGCGTCCGTTCCGTGGGCGCAGACGGTTCGCGAGGATGGAACGTTCAAGAGCGCCGCGGACCTGCGGGCGCTGTACGAGGCAAAGGGCGTGACACCGGACAAGGACATCATCGCCTACTGCCGGATCGGCGAGCGCTCGTCGCACACGTGGTTCGTGCTGCACGAACTTCTCGGTTACGGCCGCGTCCGGAACTACGACGGATCGTGGACGGAGTGGGGCAGCATGATCAATGTCCCCATCGAAAAGGCCGCTGCCGCTCCCACCGCCTGACCGGGCGGGATCGGCGAACGCAGGGACTTCCCGGTGGCTGCGATGCCGCGCGTCGTGAACGGCGCCTGGAGGGTGCCGCCATCGGGAAGCTGATCGAGGTCGTCCCGAACTTCTCGGAGGGCCGCCGGCTCGAGGTCGTTGACCGGCTTGCGGCGGCCGTCCGGACGACGACCGGCGTGCATCTCCTGGATCGCACCAGCGATGCCAGCCACAACCGCAGCGTGCTCACGTTCGCCGGTCCACCTGCCGCTGCATCTCGTGCGATGGAGCGGGCGGTTGGCGTGGCCATCGACGAGATCGACATGGAGCGGCAGAGCGGCGAGCATCCGCGCATCGGCGCGGTGGACGTGATCCCGTTCGTCCCACTCGGCGACACGACCATGGCCGAGGCGATCGCGCTCGCGCGAGCGTTCGGCGAGCGGATCGCCGGCGAGTTCGGTTTGCCGGTCTACCTGTATGCGCTCGCCGCCTCCCGGCCGGACCGCGTGAAGCTATCGGACGTCCGACGTGGCGAGTACGAAGGCCTTCGGACGGCGATTGCCGACCCGGACCGCCGCCCGGACTTCGGGCCGGCCCGGCTGCATCCCACCGCCGGCGCCGCCGCCGTGGGTGCGCGCTCGTTCCTGATCGCCTGGAACATCAACCTCGATTCGCGCGATCTCGAGCTGGCGAAGCGGATCGCCCGCACGATCCGCGAGTCGGGCGGGGGGCTGCCCCGCGTTCAGGCCAACGGCTTCTGGATTGAAGAGCTGGGACGGGCGCAGGTATCGATGAACCTGCTGGACTTCGCGGTGACGCCGATGTGGGAGGCGTGGGAGGCGGTCCGCCGCGAGGCCCATCGCGAGGGGGTCGCGCTCGCGGAATCCGAGCTGATCGGGCTCGCGCCCCTGGCGGCGCTCCTCGACGTGGCGGCCCACGCCGGGGTCCCGTCGGGCGCGCCCGTGGAGGCACAACTGGCGGAGGCTGCGGCGTTCCTGAAACTGCGCGACTTCTCGCCCCTCCAGGCGCTGGAACTGCGACTGGAGGCCGCCCGGGTGGCAGGATTGGCCGCAGGGGCCGCAGGGGCCGCAGGGGCCGCGGAGGCCGTCGAGGCCGCCAGGGCCGTCGAGCCGGACGCAGAACACGCCTGACGAGGAGGAACTGCATGGACAGGATGCGCGTGGGCGTCATCGGGGCCGGTCGGATTTCCGCGGGGTCGCATCTGCCGTGCCTCGTGAACTACGGCGACGTGGACCTCGTGCTGTGCGAGGTGAACGAGGCGCGCCTGGCGAAGGTTGCGGGCGAGTTCGGCATCCGGGACACCCGGACCGACTACCGCGACATGCTTGCGCGCGACGGCGTCGATGCCGTCCTCGTGCTGACGCAGCCTGCCGCGACCTACGGCGTCGCGAAGGATTGCCTCGCGGCGGGCATCCCCACGCTCATGGAGAAGCCACCGGGCATGACCACCGCGGAAACGCGGGACCTCCTGGCCACGTCGAGGGCCGGCGGCGCGACCGCGATGGTGGCCGTGAACCGGCGCTTCAATCCGCTCCTCACGCAGGCGCGGGAGATGGTCGTGGAGATCGGCCCCATCGCCGTGATCGTCGCCGAGTTCTATCACTTCAGCATGGCGCTCTACCGCTCGATGGGTTCGTCCGAGGAATCGCTCGCCACAGTCGTCACGCCCGGCTCGATTCACACCGTTGACCTCATCCGGTATCTCGGCGGGGATGTCGCTGAGGTCTATTCCCGGGCAGACCGCTACTTCGACCGGCATCCGGACAGCTTCACGGCGATGATCCGGTTCACGAACGGCGCGACCGGCCTGCTGAACTACAACCTGACCTCGCCGGTGCGCATCGAGAAGGTGTCGTTCCACGGGAACCAGGCCTCGGCCTTCCTGGTTGGCCTAGCCGACAGCTGCATCGTGCACAAGGGCGACGCGACGTACGACCTGACGAACATCCGGCGCAGGGACCCGTCATCGCCGGAATGGTCCGACCGGCCGACCAACCCGTACATCAACGGCTGGTGGCACCAGGACCGGTTCTTCCTGGACTGCGTGCACGACGGCCGCGACGTGGCCTTTCCCGCCTCCAACCTCGAAGATGCCGTGAAGACGATGGAGCTGATCGACATGATCCGGGACGGACACACGGGTCCCGTCGCGGGGCCGCAGGCGTGACGCAGTCTTCGCGCGCGTCTGCGGGGCGAGCGCCTGCGGCGGACGCCGCCGCCCTCCACTCGGAAGCCCTCGTCTGGGACGACCATTCGGGCTTCGAGCCGTCGCCGCTGGCGGACCTTGACCAGCTGGAACGGTGGCGGGATTCGGGCGTGGATTACCTGTCCGTCAACGTGGGCTACGACGTCATGACCTGGCAGGACACCATCCGGACACTCGCTGACTTCCGGCGGCGAATCGGCCTGCGGCCGGACCGCTACCTGCTCGTGGAAACGGCGGACGACGTCCTTCGCGCGAAGGAGCGTGGTCTGCTCGGGATCACGTTCGACCTCGAGGGCATGGACGCGCTGCACGATGACGTCGCGATGGTGGGGTTCTACCACCAGCTGGGCGTGAGGCAGATGCTGTTCGCTTACAACCGCGACAACAGCGCAGGCGGCGGGTGCCACGGCGCCGACGTGGGCCTCACGTCCTTCGGAAGGGCGGTTGTGAGCGAGATGAACCGCGTCGGGATGGTGGTGGACGCGTCACATTGCGGCCATCGCACCTCCCTGGAGGCGTTCGAGATTTCGTCGCAGCCGGTCATTTTCAGCCACTCGAACCCGTGGTCCCTTACGCCGCGCGGACGGAACATTCGCGACGACCAAATCCGGGGGTGTGCTGCGACCGGCGGCGTTATCGGCCTGAACGGCATCGGCCACTTCATGGATGACCGGGAGGCGCGGTCCGAGTCGATCTTCCGGCGCATCGACTACGTCGTGCAGATGGTCGGCCCGGAGCACGCCGGCATTGGCCTTGACTACCCCTTCCCGGTGGGGGGCCAGGAGATCGACGCGCTGCTGCTCCGACACCCGGAGTTCTGGCCGCCCAGCGAGGGGTACGGCAGCGGCCTGTACCGCAACGCGGACCCGGAGCAGTTCCCCGAGATCACGGCCCTGATGGTGGCCGCCGGTTACCCGGAGGTCGCCGTCCGGGGGATCCTCGGCGAGAACTTCCTGCGCGTCGCGCGACGCGTGTGGCCGGGAGCGTCCGCGAACTGAGGGTGACAACCCGGGCCTGACCTGACGCCCCCGGTTGGCGGTCTCGGGCCGCCTGGGCCAGATTCTCCGCGGCGGCTCAGGTCTTGCCGCGAGACTCCAGGCGCACCGTGGTGGTCTCGGCCGGCAAGCTGGAGATCGTGATGGTGAGTTTGGCCTGCGGCGCGCTGGCCGTACCGCCCATCTCGTGGATGAACCGTGCCAGTGCCTCTTCGCAGCCAGCCTCGTCCTCGCAAACGGGCAGGGGAACCACGATCCGGGGATCCAGCTGGGCGATGAGTTCCGCCGCACGGGTGGCTGACAGCGCTCCGCCGATGGGGATGCATGCCACGTCCACCGCACCGATCTCGGCCAGCTCTTCCTCCGTCAGGAGGTGTCCGACATCGCCGAGGTGGATGGTGTGTACACCATCGAACTCCGTGATGAACGCCACGTTGTGACCGCGCTCGCGGCCCTTGGTGTCGTCGCGGTACGTGCGGACGCCGGTGATCAGCACGTCCTTCACTTCGTACTCGCCCGGTCCGTCCAGGACGAAGCTCTCCTCCAGACTGCCCGGGAGCATGGTCCTGCCGTCCCGACTGGGTCTGCCCTTGGTCCTGGGCAGCGGCGAATCATCTGGGTGGCTGTAGGTCGCGATATCAGCCGTGATCCCGCGGCCGGTGGGCCCCACGATCGACTGGTAGGCATCGTGCACGACCACCGCTTCGCGGCCGCGGAGGCGGATGCACGTCCGCCCATACCAACTCAATTCCACGCTGCTGATTCTGACACAGCGGACGCACCTGCGGGTCCCTCCGCACTGCACTGCCACGTATGCCGACCGGAGTGCCGAGCGCCGGCCGAATCCTGCGGGCCGGCACGGGCGAAAAGAAGACCGGAGGCGCCTGCCCAATCGGCGCCTCCGGTCGAGGGAGGGAGGGGGAACTGCTGTGTTGTGCCGCCGGAGCGGTGGTTGTGTGAACCCTATCCTGACCGACAAGGCTTAAGCCACAACCCCCGAGACGATTAAGAAAGGCACACGCGGCAGCGGCCTGTGCGCCGGTTGGGCTCCCGTCACTCGAGTCGGCCGCGCATCGACCGCTGGCGTCCCCGGTGCACGTGCTGCACGGATCGGCTCGGAAGCCGGGGGCCGGGCGGCCCTGTGCACGCGCTGCACGGATCGCCAACGGTCCGCGGGTCCTCAGAGAGATCAGGGCCACGCAGGCCGAGCCAGGGTGCATTCGCGGGCCCATATGTGCACTTGGTGAACGGACGGCACCCGACGACCCGGGCTGGTGGGCCCCGGCGGGCGAGCCCGACACTGCCCAGGCCTCGGATGGCCAGCTCCCTGGTCCATCCGTGCACCTGCTGCACAGGCGCGATCAGCCAGGCCGCCGCCGACCCCACGGCCGCAGCCGGCCCCACGACCCGCCGTGCTACATCGATTCGGGTGCGCTGATCCCCAGCAGGCCCAGCGCGCCGGCCAGCGTGATCCGCGTGGCTTCCACGAGGGCCAGCCGCGCGCGCGACCGGTCGGGTTCGTCGGGGTCGATCACCCGTGCGTCCCGGTAGAAGGCGTGGAACGTGGTCGCGAGGTCCGTCGCGAACGCGGTCACGCCCTGCGTCTCGCGTGCGGCGGCCGCATCCTCGATCACCTCGGGCAGGCGCGTGAGCGCCCGGGCCAGGGTCGCCTCCGGCGCGCCGGTAAGCGCACCCGGGATCCGCTCGGCCCGCGACAGCCCCGAATCGGCCGCCTTCCGCAGGATCGACGCGATGCGCGCGTGTGCGTATTGGACGTAGTAGACCGGGTTCTCGTTGGATTGCTTCTTCGCAAGCTCGATGTCGAAGTCGATCCCACTCGACGGCCCGCGCGAGGCAAAGAACCAGCGAGCGGCATCCACGCCGATCTCGGCCAGCAGCTCGTCCAGCGTGATGAACTCGCCGGCCCGCTTGCTCATGGAGATCTCCTGGCCGTCACGGACGAAGCGGACCCATGCCGTCAGGAGCACTTCCACGGCGTCTCGCTGATAGCCCATCGCCTCGGCTGCATTCATCAGCCGCGCCACCGTGCCGTGGTGGTCCGCACCCCAGATGTAGATGAGCCGGTCGAAGCCGCGGCTGAACTTCTCGGTGACGTAGCCGATATCGGCCGCGAAATAGGTGGGCTGGCCGTTGGAGCGGTAGATCACGCGATCCTTGTCGTCGCCGTACTGCGTGGAGCGGAACCACGTGGCGCCCTCGGACTCGTAGACGGTGCCGGTGCCGCGCAGGCGTTCAACCGCCCGTGCCACCCAGCCCTCGTCGTGGAGCGAGCTCTCGGTCTTCCAGATGTCGAACTGGACGCCGAGGTGCCGCAGGCTCGCCTCGATCCCGGACCGGACCCGCTCCGATGACCAGCGCCCGATGACCCAGTCCGCTGCGTCCTCGCCCTCTGCTGCCGCCGCTGTCTCAGCGGCCAGAGCAACGTCGGCGGGGAGTTCGCCTGCCAGATCGCGGACGTAGTCCCCCCGGTAACCGTCCTCCGGGACGTCGCGGCCCAGGCGGACGGCGCGAACCGATGCGCCCACCTTCTGCACCTGCCCGCCGAAATCGTTGAAGTAGTACTCGCGCGTCGTCGAATGACCGGCCGCGTCGAGCACCCGGCACAGGAGGTCCCCAACGAACGCGCCGCGCGCGTTGCCGATGTGCAGGGGGCCCGTAGGGTTGGCGGACACGAATTCCACGTCCACGCGCTCCGGGTGGGCGACCTGGATCCGGCCCCACGCCGATGGAGCAGTAAGCACCCCTTCGACCACGTTCTCCAGGGCTGCATCCGACAGTCGCAGGTTCACGAACCCCGGGGCTGCCGGGGCGACGGATGCGAAGAGCGGCACTCCGCCCGGTCCCAGCGTGCCGGCCAGTTCGGTCGCAAGCGCCCCTGCGATCTGGAGCGGCGCCCGACGGTAGGGCCGGGCGAGCTTGAGAGCGAGATTCGTGGCGAAGTCGCCGTGCTCGGCGTTCGCCGGCCGCTCGATCTCCACCGGCGGCCGTTCGGCAGCGTCAATGGCCGGCAGGGCTCCGCCGTCGATCGCGGCCGCCCAGGCGCCCTCCACGGCCCGCCGGACCACCGTCCGAAGCGGTTCGGCGACCTGTCCGGGCGGATGGGGCTCAGGCATCGGGCGCGAAAACCTCGCAGACGAAGGGGCATCGAGGATGAAGTCGGGCAATGCTACGCGCTCAACGCCGGCGCAGCGGGATCAGCCCAGGGTCAGCCGTACGCCCGGTCGCATCAGATCCACGGGTCCGCCGAAACGCGAACGCACAAGGTCGATGGTGGCCAGCGGATCGTGGCCCATCTGCAGGTGCGTGAGGAGCACGCGCGAGGGACGCCGATCGGCCGCGAGCGCACCCACCGCCGGCGCGTCGAGGTGCAACGCGCCCTCCGGCACCGGCCCCAGCCCGAACGAGACCTCGGTCAGCAGCACATCCCCCGGCTGGAGCAGTGCAGCGAGGTCGGCGGCCCGCCCGCAATCGCCGGAATAGACGATTGCCGGGCCCGATGAGCCGCTGACCCGGTAGGCGTAGCTCTCCGAGGTGTGCGTCACGAAGCCGGCCTGGATCGTGAATGGTCCGATGGTCCGGACGGACGGCCCGCCGACGGCCTCCACGTCAAGGCTCTCGGCGGCGAACCCGGGCTCCGCGTGAAGTGCGTCCAGCCGCCCATCGAGACCGGCCGGTCCCAGCACCCGCACCCGGCGCGGCGGCCGGAATTCGTAGCGCAGGTAGTGGCGCAGGGCCACCAGATCGATGAAGTGATCCGGGTGCAGGTGGCTGATGACGATGGCGTCCAGCCGCCACGGCTCCCACGCGTTCGCCAGGCTGGGGAACGC
>JANPDJ010000190.1:0-4570 GCA_031431395.1 Chloroflexota bacterium
ATCTCCAGCATCAGCGCGCCAGGAACGACCCCCATCCTGGCGCCGAGGCGCTCCACGGCAATCGACCGGACCTGCTCGGCCTGCGCCTTGGAGTCTCGTTCGAGGCCGGTGCCCGCCGAGGGAAGAAGCACCTGGAACGGGTAGATGCGTTCCGTGTTCGACGTCACCGGAACGATCGTGACCACTCCGCGGCCGAGGCGTCCCGCGCTGAGGTTCGCCCCGTCGTTGCTCACGATGACTGCCGGACGGCGCTTGCTCGCCTGCGAGCCTCGCACAGGGTCGAGTTCGACCGAGTAGATCTCACCGCGGCGCATCGGTCACCAGCCCATCACCGGCCGTCCGGTCCCAGAGCTTCGCGTCATCGGCGGCGGACCATTCGTCCCACGCTCGCTCATAGGCAACGCCCAGCTCCGCCGCACGCAGCAACCGAACGGCTTTGTGGAGCGCGGCTGACCGGGACTCCAGGCCCTGCTCCTGCGCATAGGCATCCAGGAACGCGACATCGTCGCCCGGCAGGCTCACGCTGACCTTCATACCAGCATGCTACCCGAGGTAGGCTGAGAGTAGCAAGGCGTACCCTGCCCAGGTCGGCCTGGCCGGGTCCGCCTACCCGGCAGCGATCCCCGCGATCGGCGCGTCAGGTGGCGAGACGCGCCTTCGGTGCGACCGTTGTTGCGGCGGTCGCCGGTACGACAGCGAGATTGCCCGTCCGCCCGGCGATCTCGATCTCGCGCTCGCTCGGCGGAGTGCCCAGGCCGGCCCGATCCCATGTCGCGCGACTGATGAGAAGCTCGCCCGGGGCGGCCAACCCGCCCAGGCGCGCGGCGATGTTGACGGTATCGCCAAGGGCCGTGAAATCGGTCTTCTCGGCGCTGCCGACGACACCGACGAAGGCCTCGCCCGTGTGCACCCCCGCCCCCACCATGAGCCCCTGCCGGCCCAGGGCGCCGCGTTCCACGCCGGACAGGATGGCCTGCCCGGCCATGATCGCCCGCCGGGCATGGTCCTCGCCGGCGATGACCGGGATGAACAGCGCCATGACACCGTCGCCAAGGAACTTGTCGATGATGCCCCCATTCTGATCGACGGCGACCGCAGCGGTCCGGTAATACTCCTGGATGAGGCCACGGAACCGGGAGGCGGTCGTCCGTTCCGCAAGTCCCGTCGAGCCGCGGACGTCGGCGAAGACGACGCTGATCTCCAGCTCCGCGCCCCCGCCACCCTTCGAGAGCGACCCGAAACAGGCCGTGCACAGCAGCGGGTTGTCCTTCATGGGTCCGTGCCAGAACAGGCGGGCAACCGCGCCGCCGATCCCGTGGGCGGGGGAGGCGCAGACCTTGCATCGTGGCGCTGCGGGAAGCCGGCGCCACCTGCGCCGGACCATTTCGAGCGACGGATCCTCGCCCGTCAGCATGGCCCGCCACTTCGCGGTCATTGGATCGTCGTCCGCCATGGTCTGCATGGTACGCGGCCGTCAAGCAGCCGCCGGTCATGCCCAGAGATTGCGCCTCGACCCAGGGCCCGAAGCCCGACCCGGGGCCTCGACGCGATCTGCGCGCGCTATCGCCGCGACAGGAGGTACACCGCAGGGCTGAGCTTGCCGATCATTCCATAGACGTGCCACAGGCAATCACCCAGCATGGTCTCGTACGCCGCCTGCCCGAACTGCGCGATGTACCGGTCCGGGTCACGCAGAAGCCGCGAGGCGCGAAGCAGGTGTCGGCCGGCGGATCGCTCGTCGGCCCATTCGCCCCACTCACCGTCGAGATCGATTCGGTCGTCGACGCGCAGACCGGCCGCCGCGATCGCGGTCTCCGTCCCCGCGCGGTCCGCGCTCGTGGGGACGATCCCCATGGTCCGCCACAGCCACTCGGCCTCCCCCACCTCCAGCCGATCGCCCGCGAAGGAGTGGTAGACGAGGGCGCGCCCGTCCGGTCGCAGGACCCTTGCCATCTCGGCGTACGCGCGATCGAGGTCCGCCACATGCATCAGGACGTCGCGACACCAGACGAAAGCGGTGGTCGCATCCCCGAACGGCAGCTTCTCGGCCGAGCCCGGCTCGAACCTGACGAGTCCCGCCAAGTGCGGCGACACCGCAACCTTCGCATCCAGCGCGGCCTGGGCAAGCTCGATGTGGCGTGGGACCGGATCAAGGCCAACCACCCGGAGCCCGAAGCGCTCGGCCAACTCGAGGGAGTGCCTCCCTTCCCCGCAGCCGACATCCAAGGCAGTCGACCCGGCGGGCAGTCCGAAGGCCTGGACGAGGTCGTAGAGCAACTCGGGGCCGCGCGGTTGGAGGCTCATATCGAGCACGGCCAGGAACTCGTGTTCGACTCGCGGGTACCGGTCGTAGAACTGTTCGAGCCAGTCCGACTTCACGAGCACCTCCTCCTCGCCTCAGGATAGAGGCCGTCGCCGCACGGATGCGATCGAGGACCGCAGGCCCGAACGCGCCCTTGCGCCCGCGAGCGGCTGTGGCACGATGCTCGGGCTGTTCCACGAAGGAGACCGGTGCTAGAACGACTCGGCCTGAACGCGCTGGCGTATGCGCCGTTCCGGGCGTGGTTCGGGGCGAACTTCGCGACCAACGCATCGTGGTTCGTCTACAGCGCGGGCTTCGGGTGGCTCGTGCTGGGGATCTCGGGATCGGCCGCCACGGTGGGCTTCGCGTACTTCATCAGCGGCCTGCCCCAGCTGCTTCTCACGCTCCACGCCGGCCTCCTGACGGACCGTTTTGGTGCCCGGCGACTGATCGCGATCTCGTTCGCGGTCACCGGAAGCCTGCTCTTCGCCCTCGGGGTCGTTGCCCTGGTGCCGGGAACTCCGCTCTGGATGGTGATCGGGCTCGCGTTCGTGGCCGGCATCAGCCAGGTGCTGGGTGGGCCGGGCTACATCTCCATTGCCAATGACCTCGTGCCGCCCGGCATCGTCTCCAGCGCTGTCTCGCTGACGTTCCTTGGGTTCAACGTGGGCCGCATCACGGGCGGGCTACTGGGCGGAATCCTCGTGGCGGCATTCCCGGCCGGCTGGGCGCTGATCGTCGCGGCGCTGCTGCAGGGCCTTCCCTCGATCATCGTGTGGCGCCTGCGAACGCGTCCGGTGGATCATCAGGGAGTCCCCTCGCGCGCCATGGTCCGGCCACTCGTTGACGCCGCGATGTACGCGCGACGCTCGCCGACCCTTGGCGTCCTCCTGCTCCTCGCGGCCGCGCCGGGCGCCGTGGGCCTCTCGTACAACTACCTGCTGCCCGTCGCGGCAAAGGAATTCGCGATCGGCGGCCAGGGCCTGGGCCTGCTCCTCGCGGCGACAGGCGCCGGAGGACTCACGGCAGGCCTGGGAGCAGAGCGCCTCATGCGCAGCTTCGGCCACGGCGCGATGGTCTTCATCGGCCTCGCGACCGCCGGCGCCGGCATGATCGCGTTCGGCCTGGCGCCGGGCCCGGAAATCGCGATCCCGTCGATGGCATTCGTCGGTGGCGGGTTCCTCGTCTACGGCGCCGCGAGCCTGTCGCTCATCCAGGCGCTCTCACCGGCGCGCCTCCGGGGCCGCCTCACCAGCCTGTTCCAGCTGCTGTACTGGGGGCTGATGCCGATCGGAGGGCTGATCGGCGGAGCGGTGGCGCAGGTCACCTCCGCCCGCTTCATGATGGGCCTGGCCGGCGCGGTCATCGTCGCCGCAAGCGCCCTTGCAGTCATGGCCCGGCGAGAGATCTTCTACCTGCGGGTGGACCGCGAGGGTGGCATGCGCGGGGTCGCCGAACCGGCCGAGCTGGTCGCCTGACGAGGGCCGACGTAACGGAGAAACGGCCGGCGGTGCCGCCCGACGAGGGTCGGCGCGACGTCGTCGCCTCGCCACTGCGATCGGACCCCGCAATCAGCTTGTGGGTATCTGGCCGACGCGCCCGCCGCGGTAGTTCCGGGCCAGCTCTGACGAATAGCGGCGGCCTGTCGCGTCCACATGGTCATCCAGCCATGCGCTGAACGCCGTCGGGCAGGTCGGCGAGGCCGCCGAGACGAGGAGCTCACCCGAGAGCTCCGTGATCTCGTCGCGGGTGAGCACCACATCACGAACAATGAGGCCGATCGCGCGCGCACCAACGAGGGCAACCAGCGGCGGCACCCTCACGATCCGCGCGGGCGCACGGAGGCGATCCCGGATCAACCGGACCATGTCCGTGAAGCGGTACGTCTCGGGACCGGCTGCGTCCATGACGACATCCTCGGCAGCGCCGCCCAGGCGGACCGCGAGGTCCGCGACGTCCGAGACGAGTACCGGCTGGACCCGGTACTCCCCGGATCCCGGAATGCCGAACACGGGCAGCCGCCGCAACGTCCAGGCGAGATTGTTCACGAGGATGTCACCCGGCCCGAAGAGCAGGGTCGGCCTGAGGATCGCAGAGGACATGCCGCTCGCCCGGACTGTTCGCTCGACGACCGCCTTCGCGACGAAGTAGGACGTCGGGGCGTGATCCGACGCATTCGACACGCTGAAGTGGACGATCCGCCGGACACCTGCCTTGGCCGCGGCGCCGATCAGCCGTTCCGACTGCATCACGATGTCGCTGAACCCG
>JANPDJ010000191.1:0-2108 GCA_031431395.1 Chloroflexota bacterium
GGTGTTGCCGACATCGACCGTCGCCACCCCGCTCGCCAGGCCCGGGACGGCGACCGGGACGCTGCTGTCAACCAGTGTCCCGTCGCCGAGCCTGCCGTCCTCGTTGAAGCCCCAGCAGAGGACCCCGCCGTTGCGGGTCACGGCGCAGGTGTGGCCGCCCGCCGAGATCGCGATGACCTCGTCCGCCAGGCCGGAGACGGCCACCGGGACACTGCTGCTGGTCGTCGCGCCATTCCCGAGCTGGCCGTGGTCGTTCCAACCCCAGCACAAGGCCTCGCCGTCCCGCCTGATCGCACAGTTGTGCAAGTCGCCCGCCGCGATCGCCGTGAACGTGGGAACGGAGGAGACCTTCACCACCGCATAGGTCAGCGATGGGCTCCAGTTGCTCGCACGATCGGGCACGTTCGCGAGTGCCCTCGCCCGGACGTACCGCAGGCCTTCCGTCGCGAACGTCCACTGCAGGGTGGCCTGGCCCGTGGCGTCCGCGGCCACGTCCCGCCGCGCCGCGAGGATCCAGGCGCCGCCGTCCTGACGGTAGATCTCGAAACGGACGACCACCCGCGCGGCCGCGGCCTCGACCCGCTTGACTGCCGCGGTGAACGTCAGCGTCCTGCCCGCGGCAATCGTGCCGTCGGGCTTCGACGAACGCAGGGCGATCGTCGGGCGGATCGTGAAGTCCACGTCGACTGGCACGCCGCTGTCGGTCGTCTTCCCGTTGCCGAGGGCGCCGTACGTATTGCGGCCCCAGCACTTCACACCGCCGGAGGCCGTCAGTGCGCACGTGTGATCGCTGCTGACCCCCGCTGTGATCCCGGCGACGCCATCGGACAAGCCCGTGACGACCATGGGCGCGCCGCTCGCGAGCCTCGTTCCGTCGCCAAGCTGGCCGTATCCGTTGCCACCCCAGCAGGCGGCCCCACCGCCACTCGTGACTGCGCACGTGTTGTCGCCGCCCACGGCGATCCCCGCGGCGCCGGTCACCCCCAGGACGTCGAGAGGGACCAGGCTGCGGGGGTACGTGCCGTCGGGCCGCGGCTGCCACGGCGGCGTGCCATCACCCAGCTGGCCCGTGTAGTTGTCGCCCCAGCACTTCATCCCGCCGCCGCTCGTGAGTGCGCAGGCGTGCTGCCGGCCCGCGGCGATCGCAATGACCCCACTGGTGAGGCCCACGTCATCGACCGGCAGACTGCTGGCGGTGGTCGTGCCGTTGCCGAGCACGCCGCTGTCGTTGGCGCCCCAGCATTTCACCCCGCCCCCGTTCGTGAGCGCACAGGTGTAGAGGTTGCCGGCGGCGATCGCGCTGATCCCGCTGGTCACTCCGAACACGTCAACCGGGGTTGTTCGGGCGTAGAACGTGCCGTCCCTGATCAGTGACCCCCAGCACTTCACCGCGCCGCCCGTCGTGAGCGCACAGGCGTGCGACATGCCGACAGCAACGGCCTTCACGCCGTTCGCCAGACCCGTGACATTGACCGGGACGCTGCTGTTGGCCGACGTGCCGTTCCCGAGTCGGCCCGACCCGTTGTCGCCCCAGCACTTCACCCCGCCGCCGCTCGTGATCGCGCACGTGCTGGCCTGGCCCGCGGCGATCGCCACCACGCCGCTGGTCAGTCCGACGACATCAGCGGGCGTGTGCCGGTCGTATGTCGAACCGTCCCCGAGTTCGCCAGAGTGGTTGCTGCCCCAGCATTTGACTCCGCCTGCGCTTGTGAGCGCGCAGGTGTGGTTGGACCCCACCGCAATCGCGCGCATCGTGGGCAGGGACGCCCCTGCCGCGACCGGCACGACCGGCACGACCATCGCGGCAGCCGCGAAGGCGGCCATGACCACCCGCAGGATCCGGTACGACATGGCCCACCTCGACGGGCGTCGGCGTCCGTCTCTCTGAAGGAGCCCTATGGGTCGCGGCATCGTCGCAGCCCTGATCCCCGCAATCTACGCCTCGGTCGCAAGAGCCGTCAACTGCACCGCCGGCTCGCTACGATGAAGGGCATCTCGTCGCAGTCCCGTCTGAGGGTGCCGTCCATGGCGATTGATCGCGTCCAGACCTTCGTGCTCGTGCACCAGATGACGCGCGGGCGGGGGCCGTCCATCGCGAACTACCGGAC
>JANPDJ010000192.1:0-5155 GCA_031431395.1 Chloroflexota bacterium
GCATGCGGTCGCGCGACAGGCGCAGGTCCCACGTGGAGAGGTCATCGATGAAGCTGGAGACTTCGCGTGCCGCCGCAAGCGCATCCGTCTCGCGCAGCCAGTCCCCGGCGCGAGCGGCAAGGCCGGCCGCGCGCGACAGGATCCATCGGTCCAGGGCAGACCGGGCGTCGTTCGACCCGGCGTTCTGGCTCCCTGCGGCCCCCGCTGCCGGCTGCCAGCCCGCCAGCCGCGCGTACGTGATGAAGAAGGCGTACACGTTCCAGAGGACCAGCAGTTCCCGACGCGCCTCATCGGCCGCGTGCCACCCGAAGGGAATGTTCTCCTCCGGTCGGGCCTTGGCGAACTGCCAGCGCACCACGTCGACGCCCATCCGCTCGGCAGCCTCGTCGAAGTCGATCGCGTTGCCCCAGCTCTTGTGCATCGGCCGGCCGTCTTCGCCGAACACGAGGGCGTAGCCGAAGATCGTCTTGAAGGGCGGTTCGCGGCGGAGGACGGTGGACATCGCGAGCAACGAGTAGAACCAGTTGCGGAACTGGCCCGGGAAACTCTCGGTGATGAAATCCGCCGGGAACCACCGCGCCCAGTACGCCGGGTCCTCGCGGTAGTGGAGCGTGGAGAACGGGACGATCCCGGCGTCCAGCCAGGGGTTGCCGACGTCCGGGATGCGCCCGACAGGGTTCCCGCAACCCGGGCACCCGATCTTCACGGCGTCCACGTATGGCCGGTGGGGCGTGTGGCCCTCGAACTGCTCCCAACCCGAGACCGCCCGCGCTTGCAACTCGTCGCGACCGCCCACCACGGTGAACGTCCCGCACTCCGGGCAGTCGTAGATGGGCAGTGCGAGCCCGTAGTAGCGCTTCTTGCTGATCATCCAGTCGTGCATGTTCAGCAGCCAGTCCAGTTCCCGGTCGTAGCCGAAGCCCGGGATCCAGCGGATCTGCTCAATGATCTCGATGATCTGGTAGCGCAGGCTGCCGTCCACCTGCTCCCTGGTCAGAGACTCTCGCGGCTGGTCGTAGACGGGGCCCATGGAGATGAACCACTCGTCCACAAGCCGGAACAGCAGCGCCGTCCCGCAGCGCCAGCAGTGCGGGTAGCGGTGCGTGATGGTCTCCAGCCGGTAGAACACACCCTTCCGGCGCAGGTCCGCGACGACATCGTCCTTGACGTCCGCGGCTTCGCGGCCGGTCAACCAGTCGAAGCCCGCGATGTAGACGCCGCTCTCGTCGAGTGGCGCAATCACGGGCAGTCCCAGCGCCTTGCCCAGCTGGAAGTCCTCCGCGCCGCAGCCAGGTGCGACGTGGACGATGCCCGTCCCTTCCTCCTCGCCCACCACGTCCCACGTGACGACGCGGTGCTCGCCGGGCTGGCTGCTGGCCGCGACGGTCGACGGCAGGTTGGAGCCCCGGGCGAACGCGTCGGCGACCGCCGGCAACTCGTCGAACGGCCCGCGGTAGCGCCAGCCCGCCAGGTCGCGACCCGGCCGCTCCTCCAGAACCTGGAAGGGTCCCTCGAGCGCGTGCTTCAGAGTTCCCTTGCCCAGCCAGTACTGCTGGTCGCCCTGGCGGACCCGGACGTACGTGATGTCCGCGCCCACGGCCGCGGCCACGTTGGAGGTGAGCGTCCAGGGCGTGGTGGTCCACGCCAGAAGGCTCTCGCCGGGCCGGTCGACCAGCGGGAATTTCACGGTGAGCCCAGGGTCCTCGCGATCCTGGTACCCCTCGTTCATCTCCATCTGGCTGAGACCTGTGCCGCAGCGTGCGCACCACGGCATCGTGTCGTGGCCCTTGTAGACCCAGCCACGCCGGTGGCATTCGGCGAGGAAGCCCCAGATGAGGTCGTTGTTCTCGTTGCTGAAGGTGAAGTAAGAACCGCCGACCTCTGGCATGCCCAGGCGGCCGACCAGCATCTCCACTGTGTCGGTCACGGGGCCGTCCACGCCGGTCGTGGTCGCGATCTGGGCCGGATCCTGGGCCAGGAGATCCCGCAGGCGGCGCAGCTCGTCCGGGTCGTTCCAGTCCATCCACATGCCCAGGCGAATGGACTGCTCGGTCTGGCGCGCGGCGTAGGTCAACACGCGCTGCTTGCACAGGCTGACGAACTCGGCGATCCCGAATGTCTCGATATCGCGCTTGTTCGTGAAGCCCAGGTCACGCTCGACGTTGACCTCCACCCAGAGGCCCTGGCAATCGAACCCGTTCTGCCAGCGCTGGTCTTCGCCGAGCATCGCGTGAAAGCGCTGGAAGAGGTCCTTGTACGTACGACCCCACGCGTGATGCACGCCCATGGGGTTGTTGGCCGTGATGGGCCCATCGAGGAACGACCAGCGCGGGCCGCCGGCGTTCTGCGCCTTCAGGCGGGCAAACGTGCGCCGGTCCCGCCACAACTCCAGCATCTCGCGTTCCTGCGCGATGAGATCGGGCTTGGAGCTGACGGGACGGAACATCGGACCTCGGCTGGGCTTCCGCACGCGGACGGTGGGGTCCGGGACGTGGTCGGAACGGTCCGAGTATCCTACCCGCGATGCCAACGCTGCACGACGAACGGCCGCGGGCGCGCTCGTCGTTCGCCGCCGCGTTCCTCTCCAGCCTGTTCCCGGGCCTCGGTCACGTCTATGCCGGCGCACCACGAAGGGCATTGATCTTCGCCGCGCCACCCATCCTGCTGGGCGCCCTGGTGGCCGGGATCGTGCTGCGCGTGAATCATCTCGAGCTGGCCGGCATCCTGATCCAGCCCGAGATCCTGGTCCTGATCCTCATCGTCAACGTCCTCGTCTTCGGCTACCGGCTGGTCGCCGCCGTGGATGCCTGGCGTGTCGCTGGGTTCCTCAACCGCCTGGAGGGATTGGACGATGCACGCGCCGGCGGACCGGGAGCGGCGCTTCGTCCGGCCTCCCTCGCGGGCCTCCTCGCCGTCCTGCTCGTGATGTCCGGCGCCCATGTCGCCATCGCCTACTACGACCTCCAGGCCCAGCAACTTGCCTGCATCTTCGATTCGTCGACGAATGCCTGCGGCTCCCCGGATGACTCGCCTGCGCCCCTGCCAACGGGGTCGGCCGCCACGGCCGCGCCCACCACCGCGCCAACGCTGAACGTTGGCACGCCCAACCCCAGCGCAACGTCCGCGGGACCGGCGCCCACTCCGGCTCCCATCGTCGCGGGCCAGCGCCTGAACATCCTCCTGATCGGCGCGGACCAGCGTCCCAAAGACAGCACCTTCAACACGGACACGATGATCGTGGTCAGCATCGACACGGCAACAAAGCAGGTGGCGATGTTCTCGCTGCCGCGGGACACGGTGGACGTCCCGCTGCCGCCCGGTCCGGCACAGAACGTCTTCGGGGCCGTGTACCGCGGCAAGATCAACAGCCTCTGGACGGCGGCCACCGTGCGGCCCGACCTCTTCCCCGGGAACCAGGCGCAGCGCGGGTTCAACGCCCTGAAATCCAGCCTGGCGAGCCTGTACGGGCTGCAGATCGACTACTACGTCGAGGTCAACTTCGACGGGTTCAAGCAGGTCGTGGACACCCTGGGCGGCGTGACCATCAACGTCCAGGTGCCCATCACGGACGACCACTACCCGGGCGAGGACGGCCGGCTCCATCGCATCTACATCCCCACGGGGATCCAGCACATGACCGGCGAGGAGGCACTCACGTACGCCCGCTCGCGGCACGGCTCCTCCGACTTCGACCGTGCGCAGCGTCAGCAACGAGTGCTGCTCTCGCTGCGGGAGCAGGCCAACATCGAGTCGCTGGTCCAGAAGTTCGCGGACCTCGTTAAGGCCCTGCGGAACGCCGTCCACACGGACATCCCCATCAGCCAGTTGCAGAGACTCCTGCCGCTCGCGGCGGACATCGACACGTCGAGCATCCGCTCCTACGTGTTCTCACCGCCCCTCTACGCAACTGAACACGCGAACGATCCGTCCGGGCTGGGCCGCGGATACGTGATCGTCCCCAATGTCCAAAAGATCCGGGCCGCCGTGGCGAACGCATTCCTGACGGACCCGAAAGTGGAGGCGCTCCGCGAGAAGGTCGCGGCCGAGGACGGCGTGGCGTGGGTGCTGAACGGCAGCGGCCGGCAGGGCCAGGCGAGCGATATCGCGGCCTACCTCGAATACCTCGGGATCACCGCCAGCGCACCCAACCAGAAGCCGGACCTCCGGGGGCTCACCGGCACGCGCATCGTCGTCTACAACGGTGCTGAGACCCGACTGCCCAACACGATCAAGTTGCTTGAGCAGGTGTTCGGGGTCAAGTCCACGATCGCCGCGGACAAGACCGTTCGGGTGGACCTCATCATCACCACGGCCGCCCAGACACCGCGCCTGACGCCGCCCCCTGCGCCCTGAGCGCTCCGGTTGCCGCCGGCGCGTTCGGCGTTCAGCGGCAACGGCCGGCTCGTCGCCGCGCAGGTCCCCGGAAGTCGAACCTGGACGAGCCGGCCGCCCATCGAGGCTCCAGCCGTCAGCGCCTTGCGCGAGGCCGTTTTCCAGCCGTCAGCGCCTTGCGCGACGCCGTTTTCCGTCACTCAGTCGTGCCACGACTGGTGTGCGCCGAAACGGTGGCCGGTGTGGCCAGAAGGACCTCCGTCACGCACGGCGTGCGCCGCCAATCGGGTTTGGCGCGCCCATCCGGGCGTCTACCACCCCTCCGGTGACTGCGTGATGGAAGATCCACGGAAAGCAGCGCGTACCAGTCACCCAGCGACTACCTGGTGGAAACGGGTTGACCGCGGGCCGAAAGCCGGACTGGCAAGGCCCGAACGCGTGACTGCCGTTCAACCGGGACGAACCCGACCGCCGCGATGACGGCGGATGCAACGCAAGACTACCTGGCAACCCGCCTACTTGTCGTAGATGGGCGTCAGCCAGTGGCGATACTCGGGCACACGCCCGCGGACGATGTCGAAGTAGCGGTCCTTGAGTCGCGCCGTGAGAGGGCCGATGCCGCCGCCGCCCACCGGACGCCGGTCCACCTCGATGACCGGCGAGAGCTGGGCCCCCGTGCCGCACAGGAACACTTCGTCGGCGATGTACAGCTCGGACCGGTCGATGGAGCGCTCCACGCACGGGATGCCCATGTCGCGCGCCATCTCCATGATGCCGGCGCGCGTGATCCCCTCGAGGATGTCATCGGACACGGACGGGGTGA
>JANPDJ010000193.1:0-4121 GCA_031431395.1 Chloroflexota bacterium
GCCTTCTCGCCCGGGACGAAGAAGAGGCTGCCGGGAATCAGGACGCCGACGGTGTCCGACCGGGCAAGGGCCGCGATCCCCTCGGGCGAGATGTGCCCGAGGTGGTCGGCCGAGAGGCAGCCGAGCTCGGCCGCCAGGGCAGCACCGCCGTCGTCCACCAGCTGGTCCGCATGGATGCGGCCGGCAAGCCCGTGCTCCTGCGCGGTGCGGATGATCCTGCGCACCTGCGTCGCGGAATAGGCGGTGGGGTCATGGAAGACGTCCACGGACGTTGCGAGGCCTTCGCGGGCAGCGATCGGGATGAGCCGCGAGCAGATCTCGTCGATGTACGTCTCGACGGACACGCCCGGGTCGGGCGGGTGGAAGTGCGCCGGCAGCGCCGTGGGAACCACCCGGATCGGTGACCGTGTCGCGACCGCCTTGAGCACGCGCAGGTGCCGGATCTCCTCGTCGATCGTCAGCCCGTAGCCGGTCTTCACCTCGGCGGTGGTGGTGCCCCACTCCGCGATGCGACGAAGGCGGAGGAGCACGAGGTCCACCAGCTCCTCGTCCGTCGCCGTGCGGGTTGCGCGGACGGTATCCATCGCCCCGCCGCCGGTCTTGATGAAATCCGTGAAGGATCGGCCCTGCGCGAGCCGGGCCTCGAACTCGCCCGGCCGGGAGCCGGCGAACACGAGGTGCGTGTGCGGGTCCACGAAGCCCGGCAGGACGACGCCGCCAAGCGCATCGATCTCCTCGACCGGTTCCCCGGGCCGAACCTGCGCCCGGACGTCCGCCTCGACGCCGACCGCTGCGATCATCCCATCGCGGACCAGGACCGCGCCGTCCGCGATCGCGCCCGGGTCCGCGAGCGCTGGACCGCGCTTTGGTCCACCCCCGGAGGCCATCGTCACGACCTGCCTGGCATTCCTGATGAGCGTGGCCGTCACCTGTATCTCCGCACGCGCGGAGAATAGGCCCACCACAACGCAGCAGGGAGGGCATCGTGAAGAAGCAACTGATCCACAGCCTGGGGAACTCCGAGAACATGGGGATGCTCGGCAGCACCGGGTCGTTCGCCCACGCGTACCGGCTGGGCAATTTCGTCTACATGACCGGCCAGACGGGATTCACGCTGGACGGCGAGCTCGTTGGGCCGTACGACCCGGCGGCGCAGGCACGCCAGGCCTGCGAGAACATCAAGGCGCTCATGGAGATGGCGGGCGGAACGATGGACGACATCATCAAAGTGATCGTCTACGTCACGGAACGGGAGTACCGCGAGCAGTCCTACCCGATCATCCGGAGCTACTTCAAGGTCCGGCCGTGCGGGACCGGCGTCGTGGTGGACGGGCTCGCGCGCCCGGAGCTTGTGCTCGAGATCGACGCATGGGGCTTCATCGACGACCCGGACTGACGGCGAAGCGGGGCGGACGTCGCCTCGTCACTCAGGCCGGCGTGCCTGATCAACATCAACTCCCCGATCGCCCTCACGCCTCTGCTCCCGGCTCGCGTCCCGAGTAGTCGCGGACGACCCGCTGGATCGCCGCCTGGATCTCCAGGTCGAACTGCGTGCCCAGGACCAGGATGCTCGCACCCAATGCGCGGATTTCTCGGGCGTTACCGGGCGTGATCTGGCCCTCGATCGAGGTTGGGACTGTCGCGGCGCTCACGAGCGCCTCCACGCGCGCGCGCACGTCCGGGGGCAGCGCGTCGGTGGCGCCCTCTTGCGAGTAGTACTGGGGATCCACGCTGAACATCAGGCCCACGATGTCGGCCCCTGCCGATTCCAGGTCCCGGGCGGCGGCGGCGACCTCCGCCGGCGTCCCGGCCCGGAGGCCCATGTAGCTGAACGGGTGCGTCTCCCCCAGGTCGCGGTTCACGTAGGCCTCGGCCAGCAGCCCGTTGGCGTGCGCGATCTCGATCAGGCCAGCGAGCTCGTCCAGGTCCGACTTGTGGAAGTGGATGCCGTCTGCCCCGGCCTGCGACAGGAGGAACGCGGCCTCGTCGTCAAACCTGGCTGGCCCGATCTGGTTGAACGTGCCGCCCGCCGCCACGTTGAGGAAGATGTCCGGCCCCAGGGCCGGCCGCAGCTGGCGGATCCGGGCCGCCAGCTCCGCGACCGGGACGCCGTAGGAGGACATCAGGGATTCGTAGCGGCCGCCGAACGCCACGTCCTGGCGGGGCGGGTTCTGCGACAGGTAGATGGACCCGTGCGTGATCTCGAGCATCTTCACGCCCGAGGCGAGCACGCCAGGCAGCCACGGCGCGGTGTGCGGCAGAAGGTGGGCGGCGTACACCGCAGTCCCGCCGCCGGCCGCGATCGCTGAGCGGACCTTGTCGCGCCCCAGCGCAAGTTTGAGCTTCGCAGAGCCACCAGGTCGGGTCGCCATCTTCACCTCGCGAATGCGTCGGCACTGCCGGGCCGATCATGCCCCACCGGCACCAGCAGATGTTCGCCGGTCGTGCCATTGCCCTCGAACGTTCGTTCTGGTACGGTTTGTGCCTCTCGTGAACGAAAGAGGGCGCTCCGGTCAGCGCCCCCGGTCACTGCCGATGCAATCGGCAGCCCTGAACCGCTCGAACTCGACCATCTCAGCGCCCTGACCGGGCCCCGCGGCGGTCACGCCGGCGGGTGGGCCACCGTCAGGAGCCTGCTCTCACATGTCCGTCGAAACCCCGTCCTTCGATTCCCCGTCCTTTGATTCCCTTGGGCTGACGCCCGAACTCCTCTTCTCCGTTGCCGATTCGGGCTACACGGAACCCACCCCGGTCCAGGCCGAGGCTATTCCCCTCGTCCTCGCGCGGCGTGACGTGCTCGCGGGCGCCCAGACCGGAACGGGCAAGACCGCCGCGTTCGTGCTGCCCATCCTCCAGATCATGCACGCCACGCGGCCGGAAGTCCGCCAGGCCCCGTTCGGGAATCTCCGGCCCCGGGGCTCCAGCGGACTGCCCATCCGCACGCTGGTGCTGACGCCCACGCGTGAACTCGCCCTCCAGGTGGAAGAGAGCGTCCGGACGTACGGCGTCCGCCGGCCCGTGCGCTCGACGACGATCTATGGGGGCGTCGGCTACGAGAACCAGGTCCGCGCGTTGCGGACCGGGCCGGAGATCGTGGTGGCCACGCCCGGGCGCCTGCTCGACCACGTGGGCCAGCGCACGATCGACCTCTCGCAGGTCGAGATCCTCGTCCTCGACGAAGCCGATCGCATGCTGGACATGGGCTTCATCCGCGACATCCGCCGAATCCTCGCCATCCTGCCGCCGCGCCGCCAGAACCTGCTGTTCAGCGCCACGTTCTCCGACGAGATCCGCGACCTCGCGGCCGGCCTGCTGAGCGATCCGGCCTACGTCCAGATCGCGCGGCGCAACGCGCCCATCGAGCTGGTGCGCCAGGTGGTGTACCCGGTGGACCGCGAGCGCAAGCGCGAGCTGCTTTCCCACCTGATCCGCAGCGGGCGCATCGAGCAGGCACTGGTCTTCACCCGCACCAAGCACGGGGCCAACCGGCTGGCAGAACAGCTTGGGCTCGACGGGATCGCCGCAAGTGCAATCCACGGCAACAAGAGCCAGGGCCAGCGCGTCCGGGCACTCGAAGACTTCAAGTCCGGCCGCGTGCCAATCCTCGTCGCCACCGAGGTCGCCGCGCGCGGCCTGGACATCGAGGGTCTGCCGCACGTCGTCAACTTCGAACTGCCCATGGTGGCCGAGGACTACGTGCATCGCATCGGCCGCACCGGTCGGGCCGGCATGGAGGGCGACGCGGTGTCGCTCGTCTGCATCGACGAGGTGCCGCTCCTGCGCGAGATCGAGCGGCTGCTCCGCAAGCCGGTGCCCGAGGAGATCGTGGAGGGCTTCGCCCCGGACCGCACGGTGCGCCCCGAGCCGATCCGTCTGCGCACAGCCGGCCACATTCCGGGCCGACAGGGATCCTCCGGCGGCCGCGGCCGACCGCATGGAGCGCCTGCTCCCGGCGGCGGGTTCGCGCCGGCCCGGCGTCCCGGCCAGCTCGATGGGCGGCCGCCAATGACGCCGCGGCCATCCGATGGCCGCACAGGCGCGCCGCGGCCGATGGGTGGCAGCCGGCCGGCGCCTGCCCGCCAGGGCGGTCCCGGGCGGGACGCAGGCGCGCCGCGGCCGAT
>JANPDJ010000194.1:0-7366 GCA_031431395.1 Chloroflexota bacterium
GAGCGGGCCGCACGACCATTCGGTCGAGAACCCGCGCGCCTCGCTGGGCGCAATGCTGGACTACCTGGACGCGCAGCTGGGCGGGCCCGCCGGTCAGGACATCCTGGTGGCCCGGACGGCGGGGGACCTGCGCACGGCCGCCGCGTCGGGCCGCATCGCCCTGGTCCTTGGGATGGAGGGGACCGACGCGATCGGCGACGATCCCGGCGCACTCGCGAACCTCTACGACCGTGGCCTGCGCCACGCGTGCCTGGTGCACGAGCATGCGAACGTGTTCGGCGGCGCCTCGCAGGTGTGGGTTGACGGCGAGATGCGCCGGCTCGATCCGGAGGCAGAGCCGGAACGCCATTTGGGGGCCGTTGGGCGGGAGCTGCTCGCGGAGATGCGCCGCCTCGGCATGGTTGTCGATCTGACCCATCTTGTCCCGCCGGCCTTCTGGGAGGTTCTCGACGCGTACGACGGCCCGGTGATCGTGAGCCATGGCGGGGCGCGGGTACTGACCGATTCGCCGCGCTACCTCACCGACGATCAAATCCGAGCGGTTGCGGCCACCGGCGGCCTCATCGGCGGCTCGCCCTCGCCCCTCGGACCCTCCGACGAGGCGCCCGGGCTCGACCTGCTCCTCGACACCGTGGATCACCTCGTTCGCGTTGCGGGCCCGGACCACGTGGGCATCGGCACGGACTTCAAGGACCAGTTGGGGTACTACCCGGAGCCGCTGGCCGACATCAGCGGCTTCGACGCCATCCGGACCGGCCTGGCCGGCCGCGGCCATCCGACGGCGGATATTGACAAGATCCTCGGCGGCAACTTCGTCCGCGTCTTCGAGGCCGTCGCCGGCTGACGCGAGGGCCTCGCGCCGCCGTGAGCGGACTGCCGGCTCAGCCGGCGAGCCGGAAGACCTCCATGGGGCCGGCGATGCCCTTCAGTTCGTGCTCGCCCAGGGATTCGAAGCGAAGGTCCGTTCCGGACGCGAGTTGCATCGTGGTCGCGGTGACCACCACGTCACCGGCCCCGGCGAGTGCCATGACCCTCGCGGCCGTATGAACGGCCAGCCCGCGCACGTTCCCGCCAACGAACTCCACTTCGCCGGTGTGAACGCCCGCCCTGATCGCGATTCCGAGATCAGCAACGGCGTCCCGGATCATGGTGGCGCAGCGTACGGCGCGGCGCGCACTGTCGAACGCGGCGAGGAACCCGTCGCCCGTCGTCGTCACCTCCTCGCCGCGCAACTGGCCCAGGGTGGAGCGAACACGCTCGTTGTGGTCGAGCAGGATCTCCCGCCATCTGCGGTCGCCCAGGCGCTGCAGTTGCCCGGTGGAATCGACGATGTCCGTGAACAGCAGGGTGGAGACGCGGCGGTCCTCTTCCTCCGGCGCGACGGCGAAGACACGGCCGCTGGTGAACTCGTAGGCGTCCCAGACGTCGTCGCCCTCCACCCACGCGTCGTGGCCGGGCGGGATCTCGTACGCGTCGCCGGGCCCGAACGTCATCTCGGCTCCGTCGTCCGTGCGGACGCGAATGTGCCCGCCCAGGGCGACCCCGAGGTGGCGGAGCTGGCACGTCAGAGTCTGGACGATCGGCCGGACGTCCGTGGACCACCGCCACCCCGGCTCGCAGAAGAAGTGCGTGACGACGAACTCGTCGAGCGAGACCACCTCGACGCGGCCGTTCGGGAACCGCCGGACCTGCTCCGGGGTCAGCGTGCTCTTCCGCAGGAGCCGCGCCATCGTCTCTCCTTCATTCGTGAGTCGCGTGCCGGGTATCTTGGCGCGGTGACCCCCATTCCCGCCAGCCCCAACGTTCAGCCGCTCCGCTGGGGCATTGTGGGGGCATCCGACATTGCCGAACGGGTAATGGCGCCGGCGATGGTCGCGAGTGCTTCCGCAGACCTCGTCGCCGTTGCGAGCCGGTCGCCGGACCTTGTGGCCGCCTTCGCGGCCCGCCATGGCGTGGCCCGCATGTACGCCACCGCCGCCGAGCTCGCGTCGGACCCCGACGTCGACGCCGTCTACATCGCCACCGAGGTTGACCGCCACGCGGCCGATGTCCTGGCCGTCGCACGGGCCGGCAAGGACGTCCTGGTCGAGAAGCCCATCGCCCGGACCGCGGCCGAGGGTCAGGCGATGGTCGACGGCTGTACCAGGGCCGGCGTCCGCCTGGGGACCTGCTTCTACCAGCGGTACAACGCGCGGCATCGGCGGATTCGCGACTTGCTCGCGGATGGCGCCGTGGGGCGTGTCGCGGCGATCCAGGTCAGTTTCTCGGGACGCTCGCCGGCGCGCGCGGGCGCGTGGCGCCAGGACCCCGGGCGCTCCGGCGGGGGACCACTGATCGACACGGGCAGCCATGCCGTGGACCTGCTGCGATGGCTCTTCGGCGAGGTCGATGCGGTGACGGCGCTCGTCGGGACTGTCGTCGAGCCGTACGCCGTAGAGGACACCGCCTTCGCGTTGCTCCGGATGCGGAGCGGGGTCATGGCTTCCCTTGCGACGCACTGGAGCACCGCCGATTCTTCCGACGCCCGGACGTCGTCGATCACCATCGGCGGGACCGACGGCACCATCGTGTCGTGGCCGCTCCATGACAAGTTCTCCCGGGGGACACTTCTGCTCGCGCGCACTGCCGGGGAGGAGGAGATTCACGTGCCGGAGGCCAGCACGCATGTCTCGATGCTCGACGATTTCGCGGCGGCTCGGGCCGTGGGGCACCCATTCCCGATTTCCGGGGAGGACGGGGTCGCGGCCCAGCGGATCGTGGATGCCGTCTACGAGTCGGCCAGGGCCGGCCGGACGGTGCGGCTATGAGAGTCGCCTTCTACTACGGCGGCCCGCGCGAGCCGAACGACCAGACGAACCCCTATGGCAACCTGCTGGCCGACGCGCTGGCCCGCCACGGGGTGGAGGTCGAGTACGTCGAGGACCATTCCGAGGCCTGGATTCGCGCGAATGCCGACCGGTTCGACGTCATGCACTGGCATTGGCCCAGTTATGCCTACAGCGACCCGTCAAGCCGGCCCGAAACCCAGCGGCGGCTGGCCCAGTTCCTGGAAGAGTTGCGGTTCGCCCGATCCGTGGGATGGAACGTGGTGTGGACGGCGCACAACCTGTACCCGCACGACCGGACGCATCACGACATCGACGTCGAGTTCCGGCGCCGGTTCGTGGAGATTGCGACGGCGATCATCTCCCACTGCGACGCGGCCGCCGAGGCCACCCGCCGCGAGTTCCGGCCGCTGGCACCGATCGTTGTCATCCCGCACGGCAATTTCATCGACGTCCTGCCGCCGTCCGTGTCACGCCAGGAGGAGCGGGCGGCCAACGGGATCCCAGCCGACGCGTTCGTGTACGGCTTCATCGGCAATCTCCTGCCCTACAAAGGGCTTGAAGAGCTGATCGACACCTTCAGGCGGATCGACCCGGGCGACGCCTGGCTGCTGATCAGCGGCGGAACGCGTCCGCGCGAATACGGCGAGTCGATCGTCGCGCGCGGCGCCGGGCATCCGCGGATCGTCGTGCGCTGCTACGACTACGCGCCCGGCGAGGCGTTCGTGCGGGTGCTCCAGGCATCGGAGGTGATCGTGCTGCCGTTCCGCGCCTCCACCACATCCGGCTCCCTGGTCCAGGCGCTGTCGTGGCCCCGGCCGTGCATCGTTCCGGCCATGGGCTGCCTGCCGACGCAGATGGACGCGGACGCCGGGATCCTCTATCCGCCCGACGAGCCCGGCGGCCTGGAGCGCGCGCTTCGGCAGGCGCGGTCGCTGGACCTGCCGGCCGCGCGGGACGCCGCATGGCGATCCGCCGTCCGGGCCGACTGGGACGACATCGCGCGCCGGACGGTCGAGGCGTACCGGGCATGAATGACGACGGCGCCCGTAACAAGCTCCCCGGCGGACTCGGCGTGCCGCCGGTCTTCGACCCGGCCTTCCCATCGGCCGCCTGGCTCGCGGATCTCCGGGCGAAGGGCACCTCGCCGGCGTTTGCCGCCGCCCGCGAGGCGCTCGACGAACGGGTCGAGGGTTACCACGCGATCCTGCCCGACATCCCGTCGCGACAGGCCGGCTACTACCACGAGTTCTTCTGCCCGGACCACGCCGTCCAGCTGCGGTTCGACCCGCGCGACGGCCACCACCACGCCTGTCCGGTGGACGGCCGTGTCTTCAGCGGCGAGCCGTTCGATTCCGCATGGGGCTGGTCCGTCAACGATGCGCTGTCCGATGCGGCGCTTCGAGCCGCCGTCCGCCGGTCGCTGGGACACGCGCCCGGGCGCGGCGAGGCGGACGGCGGCCTCATTCGTCACGTCCTCCTCGGGTACGCCGCCCGCTACCGGACGATGCCGGTCGCCCCAACGCCCTATCCGGGGCCGTACGCCGGCGTGGTCTGCTGGAGCGCCCTCGATGAATCGGTGTGGATCATCCGGCTGGCGTGGGCGGCGGCCCTGGCCCGGGACGCATTCGCGGCCGGGGAGATGGCACTTCTCCGCGACGGCCTGTTCCGGCCGGCACTGGACCACCTGTTCCGCGTGCGCTACCAGCAGATCCAGAACGTGGGCAACTGGGACCGCGGCGCGATCCTCGTCCTGGGTTTGCTTCTCGGGGACGAGCCGGCCGTGGCGCGGACCCTGGACGAGGAGTACGGCATCCGCGACCAGCTCTCGCGGGGGGTCACCGCGGACGGACTCTGGTGGGAGCTGTCGCTGAGCTACCACTTCTACGTGCTTGGCGCGGTTTCGTGGACGATGCGCGCGCTGCGGGCGGCCGGGCGGCCGTTCGACCGCGAGGACGTGGTCCATCGGATGTTCGCAGTGCCCCTGGACCTCGCGTTCCCCGATCTGTCGCTGCCGGCGACGAACGATTGCTGGTACCACATCGGCCTGCTGGGTGAGGTCGGCCACGGGATCCCGAATGCCTACGGGTTCTACGAGATGGCATACGGGTGGTTCCGGGACCCGTCGTTCGCGTGGGTGGTCAACGAGAACCGGCGCGCCGGGAAGTCCCGGTCGACGCTCGAGGGATTGCTCGACGGCGCGGCCGACCTGCCGATGATCAAGCGCGGCGAGACGGTGCCGCGCCACCTGGCCGGGAGCGGGCTTGCCATGCTCCGCGCGGGAGCCGGCCCCGAAGCGCTCGCCGTGCTCCTGAAGGCGTCACTCGACGACGGTGATTCCCACGGCCACCCGGACCAGCTGGGGATCGCGATCTTCGGCAGCGGTCGCGTCGCGATCGACCCGGGCACGCCCGGCTACGGAATCGGCCTCAACGACACGTGGTACCGCCAGAGCGCCGCCCACTCCACGGTGCTGCTCGATTCGCGCTCGCAGCCGCCGGGCGCCGCACGGATCACCCGGTTCGAGGAGGTGGACGGGACGATCGTCGCGGAGGCCGAGGTCACCTGGCCGGCCGCGGGGGCGTGGGCGGACGTGGTGGAGCGCGCGAAGGCCGTCGGCTGGCCGGATCAGGATCCGTATGCCGGCTACGCCAGAGTGACCATGCGCCGCCGGCTGGAGCTTCGGCCGGGCGTGCTTGTCGATCGCTTTTCCGTGGATGCACCGGCAGACCGCACCATCGACTGGGTGCTCCAGCTGCCCGCCGGGACGAGCGCGCGAATGCCGGCCGGGACGAGCGCGCGAATGCCCGACGGCCCCGCCCCTGTGGACGGGCCCGACGCGCTTCGCGGCTCCTGCGGCTACGACAACCTCACTGATGTTCGGGCCCTGCCGGAACACGTCACGACGCTTGGTGCGTCGCTGCCCGACGGCGAGATGCGCGTGACCCTGCCACCCGACCAGGATGCCGACCACGCGCGGTTCCTGGCGTCGGCGCCCGGCAACCCGGCAGGCGATCGCCACCCGGTCTTCGTCCGACGCCAGACCGCCTCGTCAGCGACGTTCGTGACGACCATCACCTGGGATTCCTCGACGGCTCCGTGGCAGTCCTCCTCCTCAAGCTCGGGCTGACGCCGGCGCTCGTCGGCCTGGCGACACTCGTGTCGCGCCGGTGGGGACCCGCGATCGGCGGCCTGCTCGTGGCCCTCCCGCTCACGTCGGGCCCCGTGCTGTTCTTCCTCGCACTCGACCACGGCACCACGTTCGCGACCGCGGCCGCCGAGGGTTCGATCGCCGGCGCGGCAGCGGTCGCGGCCTTCTGTCTCGCCTACGCATGGGTCGGGCGCTCGGCGCCGTGGTGGGGGGCGTTCCTCGCGGGGACCGCGGGCTACGCTGCCATGTCGGTCGCAATGCAGCCGTTCCTGGCCGGGCCCGTCGTTGTCCTGGTTGTCGCGGCGGCGTCGGCGCAGGTCGGAGCGCTGCACCTGCTACCCCAGCGTGTCGTGGCGACGGGTGAGACGGCGCCGCCCTGGTGGGACATTCCCGCCCGGATGGTGGTGGGCGCCGCGATCGTCCTTGGTGTCACCGGAATTGCGACGGTGCTGGGCCCTCGAATGAGCGGGCTGGTCGCGACGTTCCCCGCGTTCGTGACGGTCCTCGCCGTCTTCACGCACCGTCGCGAGGGCCCGTCGCGAACGGTTCCGCTGATGCGGGGCGTGCTGATCGGGATGTTCGGGTCGCTCGCGTTCTTCGTGTCGCTCGTGGTTCTCCTGGTCCCGTGGGGCCTCGTGCTCGCGTTTCCGGCGGCGGTCATCGCGGCCTTCGCCGTCCAAGTGACGGGACTGCGGGTGTTGCGGCGCGGCTGAGTTGCCGTTGAACTGAGGTGCCGCGCCCTCCTCAGCCCTCCGGCCAGGCCGCCAGCAGCGCCTTGGTCGCATTGTGGCCCGGCAGCCCGGATACCTCGCCGCCCGGGTGCGTGCCGGCGCCGCAGAGCCACAGCCCGCGGATGGGTGTCCGGTAGTCGCCCCAGCCGGGTAGGGGCCGTTAGGCGAACAGCTGCGACGGGACCATGTCGAGGTGATGGATGTTGCCGGCGGTCAGGCCCACGCGGCGTTCCAGGTCGAGGGGCGTGAACAGCTGCCACGAGATGATCGCGTCGCGGAAGTTCGGGGCGTACTCGGAGACGGCGTCGATGAGCCGTTCGCCCGTCTCGGCCCGCAACTCGTCCCAGGTGCCCCGCGAGGGGACTACAGGCGCGTACATCCCGAAGATCGAGAGCACGTGCCGCCCGGGAGGTGCGATCCCCGGGTCGTACGTGGACGGGATCTGGATGGACATCACCGGGGCTCGTGACGGCTCGCCGCCCGCCGCATCGCGCCAGGCCTGCTCGTAGTACTTCACCGACGGGTTGATCCACACCCGCGCGATGACCCGTGGGTCGTAATCGCGACCGAGGAACCGCGAGAAGTCCGGCAATTCGCGCATCGCGGCGTGGAACTTGAGGTAGGAGACCCTCGTGGACAGCTGCTCCACGGACGCCCGG
>JANPDJ010000195.1:0-3000 GCA_031431395.1 Chloroflexota bacterium
CGAGACGGTGGTCACCAACATCAACGACCCCGGGATGACCCTCATCAGGGACCTGGGCCTCTCGTTCCGGATGGCCGGCGAGGATTCGGTGGGCATCCGTGAGGGCGACCCGCTCTCGTGCTGGATGGAGGCCACCCGCACCTCGGAGCAGATCCGCGACGGCTGGCACATCCGGCTGGAGGGCAAGGTCCGGCTGACGTCCACGGCCACGGACTTCCACCTGACCGGCGACTTCGAGGCATTCGAGAACGACGTCTCGGTCCTCCGCCAGCACCGCGAGGCTGCGATCCCGCGCGACCACGTGTAGGCGCTTCCGCGATTCCCCGCCAAGGCCGCGCAAACCGGCCCTGCTACATCTTGGCGCCGGCGAACGCACTCTCGCGGAGCTGCCCCTGGACCTCGTAGATCGTGCCGAACTTGCGGACCGGCAGCGGCAGGCGGACGGGCGGCTGTTCGGCTGTGCGCGGCTGTTGCGGGGTCCCGCGCACGATCTGGGCGTTGTAGGTGTCGAGGTCGCCCACCGGGAGGCCGATCGGGAACGCATCGGCGGCCGCCATATCGAACAGCAGCAGGCGGCGTGGGTTGGGCGACGTGTTCGGGGCCGAGGCGTGGAGCATCCGGACGTGGTGGATCTCGATGGAGCCGGCGGTCATCTCGACCGGCGTTGCACGGCCGACGTCGATCCTGAGTGCCTTGACATCCACGGCGCCTACGAAGTAGCGGTCCTGGTGGTGGTCGAGGACGGGTCCGTGATGGGAACCCGGGATCACCAGCAGGCAGCCGTTCACCAGGGAGCAGTCGTCGAACGCGATCCCCACGGCCAGCAGGTTGTCGTTGCTGTGCGGGTGGAACGCCAGGTCCTGGTGCCACTCGACGGGGCTCCCGACGCCGGCCGCCTTGAGGTTGAGCTTGGAGCCGAGGGCCCGGATATTCGCGCCCAGCACGGACTCCAGCGGATCCAGGATCGCGTCCGAGTGGATGAGATCGTTGAAGAACGGGTGCTGCTTGGCGGGTTGCTTCAGCCGGCGAATCGCCGGCCGCTCCGCCGAATGCGCCGGCTCAAGGTCGAACACGTCGTCACTGACGGCCACGGCGCGCGCCCGTTCCGTGAACTCGTCCACGATGCGACGGCCCTCGGCGACCTGGGCTGGGGTCAGCACGTCCCTGACGATCAGGTAGCCGTTGGTGCGGTAGAACTCGACCTGGTCGGAACTCAGCAACATCGGGACCTCCGGGCGAGGGACTGCGAGACCGTGAAGGCCAGTAGGATCGTCGCAATCTTAGCCACGGAGAGTCGATGACACAGTTGCGAGCCGGCTTCGGGCGACGCGACATCACGCAGCCGCTGGGCACGCCATCGAGCCTCGGCCTGCGCGTGCTCGTGGAGGACGTCTGGGACCCGCTGACGGCCACCGCGTGCGTCCTGGAAGATGCCGGGCAGCGCGTCGCGATCGTGGGGCTGGACCTGTGCGGCCTCCTGGCGGCGTCGCACCTTGCGATCCGCGAGGCGGTGGCGCGGGCAACGGGCGGCGCCATCCCGCTCGACAACGTCATCCTCAATGTCTCGCACTCGCACAGCGCGCCGTACCTGAGCGACGACGCCCAGGGGATCCTCCGGCCGTTCGGCCTGCGGCTCCAAGACGACGCGTATGCGGCCGCGCTGCCCGGCCTCGTGGCAGACGCGGAGGTCGAGGCGGCAGATCGCGCCGAGCCGGTGCAGGTGAGCGTCGGGCGGGGGCGCGTGGAGAAGGTCGCCGCGAACCGGAGGCCGCGGAACGCCGAGGGGCGGACCGTCCACCGCTACGGGCGGCCGCCGCAGGAACTGCGCGACCTGCCCGAAGGGCTGATCGATCCGGAGGTGGCCGTGATCCGCTTCACGGGCCGAACCGGCGCCGCGGGCGCCGTGATGGTCTATGCCTGCCACGCCACGTCGTCGTCGGTGGGCACGCCGCCGTACGTCTCGGCCGACTTCCCGGGGCACGGGCGGACCGCCCTCGAGGCGGAGTTCGGCCACCCGTTCCTCTTCCTGCAGGGCTGCGCCGGCAACCAGGGCACCGGCAAGTGGGTCGCCGGGACGGCGTGGGAGGACACCGTCGCGATGGGCGGGCGACTCGCCCGCGGCGCCGCCGATGCGATCCGCACGGCCCGGACCGTGGACGCGGGCGCGATGCAGGCCGGGATCACCGTCCTCCCCTTGGACCTGGATCCATTCCCGCCGGTCGCGGAACTCGAGCGGCGCCTTGAGGCGGCCGTCGCGGGCGGTGATTTCGGGCCGATCATGGCCGTGTGCGACGCAGTCGTTGTCGCGTGCCGGCTGGACGACCTGCGCCGGGCGCGGTTGACGGCGATCACCTTCGGGCCCGACCTTGCGTTGGTCGCCCTGCCCGGGGAGGTCTTCCTGGAGCACGGGCTGGCCATCCGTGCCGGGTCGCCGTTCCGCGAGACCGTCGTCTCCGCCTACAACGACAACACCCTGCAGTACATCCCCACGCGGGAGGCCTTCCCGGAAGGCGAGTACGAGGTTAACGGCGGCTGGCGCTACATCCGGCCCGGAGAAGGGGAGCGGATGGCCGCCGAAGCCGTCCGATTGCTGGCGGGCATGCGGCCGGCCTAGCGGTGGCCGCATCGGCTACCGTGGGTATGACGGCGCCGGGTCGAACCCGGCACCGCTCAGCTCATCCGGACGATCCGGCCCCTCTGCATGACCAGGCTCAGGTTCGAGAGCAGCTTCAGGTCGTGGAGCGGATTGCCTGGCGCCATCAGGATGTCGGCCGGGCGGCCCACGGCCAGCGCGCCCGCCTCGTTCTCCAGGCCCAGGAGCAGTGCGCCGCCGCTCGTGCCGGCCTTGATGGCGTCCATCGCCGACAGGCCGTGATCGTTGAGGTTCCAGATCTCCCGCCAGACCATGTCCGGCATCACGCCGCGGACGCCGCAATCTGTCCCCGTCACCATCGGCACGCCGATCGAGATGGCGTACTCGCACGACCCGCGGTGCTGAAC
>JANPDJ010000196.1:0-9942 GCA_031431395.1 Chloroflexota bacterium
GTGGTCTTCGGCATCCGCGCCTGAGAGTGTGAACTGCGAACACGAGAGCCAACCCCCGCGGCCACGCAAGGCCTCGGGAAAGTAGCGGCCCAGCGCGCTGGTGCAAGACATGTGGTGCGCGGCAAAGCTCAGCGCGTGCAGGCCCTGCATCAACACCAACAGCCACAACACCTGGCCGGCCCCGGCCGTGAGCGCCCCGGCAGCCGGCGTCAACTCGTCTCCAGGCTCCAGGATCACCCGGTCAGACTCGAGGTCGGAGCCCCGGCGCCGGATCGAGTCCCCCGGTCGCACGGCGACGTGCACAAGGACGCCACCCGGCAGAGGCCCGGCTGCATCGCGTCCGCGCCGGCCCGCCGGCATGCCGTCCGCGGAAAGCGGGGTCGTCTGCTCGACGGGGACCACGGCGTCGGAGCCGGGCGGTATGGCCGCTCCGGTGGCGATGCGGATCGCCGTTCCGGGCTCCAACACGATTGACGGCGCAGACCCGGCAGCCACTTCCCCGATGACCCGGAGCGAGACCGGGGCGTCGTCACGGGCTTCCGCAAGGTCAGCCGACCGGACGGCATACCCATCCATCGCGCTGTTGTCCCACGGCGGAAGGGCTGTCCGGCTCGTGACGGGCGCCGCGACGACGCGACCAAGCGCCTCCGACACCGCCACCGTCTCGGACGGCAGCGGACCGTGGATCGCGGAGAGCACGAGCTCCCGCGCCTCCTCGACGGACAGGAGCCGTCCCGGCACGTCCGGTGCCAATCCGTCCGCGGTGGTCAAGGGGCGCCAGGGACGGCAGGGGCGACAGAAACGGGCGGCTTGCTGCGCGCCTGGATCACATTCATGATGCTGCGCCGCGTCAGGACCCCCAGCAGTTCCTGGCCACGGAAAACCGGCAGGCCGTCGAGCCCGGTGTTGCGCAGCCGCTCCAGGGCTCCCCAGAGCTCGTCGTCCGGACCGAGTCTGGGCAGCGCGGGCGGGGAGACCATGACGTCGGCCGCCCGCATCGTCGGCCACGCCTTGCGGCGGATTCGCCGCAGCTGCGAGCTTCCAATCAGGCCCAGGAGCACGTCGCTCTGCATCACCGGCAGGCTGCTGCCCTCGCCACTCGCCATGTACTGGGCAGCGAACGTATCGAGCGTCAGTTGCGGTGAGACAGACGGAAGGCCGGTTTCCATCGCGTTCTCGACATGCATCCCGCGCAACAGGTCCTCCAAGACGAGCCGGCTCTCAACGGATCGCGCCGACCCGCCCAGGAACCAGCCGATGATGGCGAGCATCACCCCGTCCAGCGCGTCGCCGGTGACCATGAGAGCGATCCCGCCGGCGATGAACGCCCAGCCCAGGACCCGGTTGGCGATTGCCGCCCCGCGCGTGGCCAGCCGCTCCCTGCCTGTCAGACGCCAGATCACGGCACGCAGCAGCCGGCCGCCGTCCAGCGGGTAGACGGGCAGCATGTTCAGCAGCGCAAGGAACACATTCAGCCCGGCAAGGATGATCGAAACCTGCGCCACTGCTTCGCCGATCGCCCCCGTGAGCGGCACCGCAGCGAGGAAGAACACCAGGAAGGCCGCCGCGACGAACCCGCTCGCGATGGGACCCGAAGCCGCCACGATGGCCTCGTCAACGGGCCGCGAAGCCTGCCCGGCCTGGCTCGCCGCACCGCCGAAGAACAGCAGCGTGACGCTGCCGACACCCATCCCGCGGTTGCGGGCCAGAACGCCATGCGCGAGCTCGTGCACCAGGACAGACAGGAAGAACAGCACTGCGACGGCCCCCGCCGCGCCCCACCGCAGCGCATCGCTCCAGGCCGGCTGGCTCGCCGTCAGCTGGCTGGCCACGCCTGCGGTGATGATCGCCAGGATCAACACCCAGCTCAGGTGCACACGGATCTCGATCCCGAGAATCCGCGCCACGGGGATCCCATTGGCACGCAGGCCGTTCATGCGGCTCCGCCGTCACGTGCGACCATCGCCGGCACGGAGGCCCCGGTGGGTGTGCGGTTCGCTCCGGCGCGACGGGCGCGGCGTGCGGCTCCCCGGGCCACCACGAGCGCGAGCACGAGGATGACCACCGCCAGCGCCGTGGAGGTCTCGGACCAGAAGTCCTCTGGGAACAGCTGGACAAGCCGCTCGCTCAGCGGATCAAAGGCATAGCTGCCACCGGCGAACAGCAGCCGGTGGAACACCTCGAACGCGACGTCAAAGAAGATTGCGAACACGGCGCCCACGATGACCACGGCGCCCGCCAGGACCGCGGCACCGGCGGCCATCGAGCGCCAGAACCACCCGCGGTCCGCCGCCTTCCGGCCGGTGACCGCGAGGAAGGCGATGGCCGCGGCGACAACCGCCGCGAACCCAAGGAGCACGCCCCGGACATCCGCGAGATGCTGGCGCTCACGAGGGTCGAACACGGGCGTGCCCGCGACCTGCTGGAGGAAGGTGGCGGGACCAGCGATCAACTCGCCCAGCACCGCGTTCGTGACGCGGTGGACCTCCTCAATCGGGAAGCCGGTGAAGGCATCGGCGCGGGTCCGCACTTGCTCGAAGCCCACCCAGACCGGGTTCAGGAACAGGAGGACACCGACAGCCACGAGCACCAGCGCCGTCGAGGTCGCAACGAGCACGGAGCCCGCAGATCGGGCGAGGTTGACACCCACGTCCGCATGGTAGCCGCTCCGGCCGCCTGTTCCCCCCGGCGTCGGGGCAGGCGGTCCGAGGGACGCGACCGACTACTCCTCCTCGAGGGTCTTCGCCTGCTCCCACCAGCCCTCGATCGCGATGTCGGCCGGGACCTCGGTCGCCAATTCGCCCGCGGCGCGGTGAAGGCGGTCACGGAACCGCTCCAGGGGGAGGGCGAGCGTGTCGCGCAGGCCGTCGATCCCCGCCTGGATGAAGAGCTGGTGCTCCTCGGACCCGAAGCCCGCCAGGTTGAGCATCAGCGCCTCGTCCCGCCACGCCAGGACGTCGTTGGTGGACGCGTCAACGTGATCAGCGAGGTACTGGCGGCGCGCTGGCGTCTCCGAGACCTCCAGCAGGAGGCCCGTGGTGAAGATGCCCTGCTGTTCGAGTCTCGAGAGATAGACGGGCTCGATGCGGGTCAACTCGGTGATCGGCGGCACGAGCGAGCATCCTCCGTGCGATTCGACGCGATCCGCGCTCCGCGGATGCCTGACCTTGGTGCGCCGATGATGCCACGCCGGTCGCCGTCTCCGCCGGCAGCCGCCGCCCGGGTCCATTCGCCGGTTCGGGCATACCATGCGGACGTGTTCACGCGGCAACGCGGCCCAGCCGCCGTCATGGTGCTGGCCGCTCTCCTGATCGTTGCGGCCTGCGGCGGGGATAATCCCGCATCGCCCGGAGGGTCGGCGACCCCGTCCGGCAGCCTGACGTCGTCCGCACGCCCCTCGTCCGCAACCGCCCCATCGGCGGTCCGCCCTACAGCCTCCGCGTCCCCACCTGCACCAACACTGTCGGGGTTCTGGGCGTTGGCCGCCAGGGCACTCTCGCGGTCCGGCCGCATGCGCCTCATTCTCACCGGCACCGGGACGCGCGAACTGCGCTTCGAGCCCAGGGCCTCCGGCGTCATCGCAGACGGCTCGCTCGCCTCGGTCTGCCTGGCCGGCGCCACGTACACGGTCGCGGGCATGCGTTCCACCGCCGTCCCGGGCAAGTGGGCGTGCGGCGGCTCCGCCCTGGCATCGGGCTTCCGCAAGAGCGGCCAGCCCGTGTACGCGTGGAACACGCGTCTGCCGGCCGACAGCAAGATCAAGGAGCGCGTCTCGGTCGCGTCCAAGGGTCGCTGGCAGTGGGACTACGCCGCGACCTCCAGGATCCTCGGCGGGACCGTGACCACCTCGCTGATTCTCGATGTCGCTACGGGCCGCGTCGTTTCGGGCACGCGCACGGACCCGACAGGAACCACCCGCTACACGTTCAGCTACACGACGATCTTCGCGCCGATCGCCCTGCCCTGACGCCAGCGCCGGCATCGCGCGGATCCCCGGCGAGGCGTCGCTGTGCGCGCGTCACCCCGGCGGCAGCCCCAGCAGTTCGCGATCCGCATGGACAAGGGGCCGCACGGTGACCGGAACCTCGGCAGACCGGGTGACGCGTCCATGCACCACCGTGAACTCCGCGACCAGCGTCCGGTTCGCGACCTCCGGACGGCGGGTCGCATCGCTCAGCTCGGCAGGTCCGTCGACGAGCTTCAGCACCGCGAGGTCCGCGGGTGCGCCCGGCACGAGGGCTGGCTGCGTGATCCCGATCGATGCCGCCGGACCGGTCGTGGTCATCGCGATGACATCCGGCAGGGGAACGCCCAGGTGGAGGAACTTGGCCATCGTCGTGGGCAGGTCCACCACCGGCGAAGCGATGGAGTACACGTGCAGGTCCGTGCTGATGGAATGCGGGAGGAAGCCCTCCGCGATGGCCGCTCGCGCGGTGAGGAAGGAGAAACTGCCGGCCCCGTGACCGATGTCGAACCGGACGCCCCGCCGCATGGCCGCCCAGGCCTCCGGCCCGACTCGACCGTCCGGCCCGAGGATGCGGCGTCCCCCGCCCGTGAAGCAGTGCGTGAGGATGTCGCCCGGACGCATGGAGTCCAGGATCTCCGGCATGCCGTCGTCGTCGGACCCCACGTCCACCATGACCGGTACGCCGGCGCGCTCCGCGGCCTCCCGTGCTGCGGCGAATGCCGCCACGACGTCGCCGGCCGCAGCGGACAGCCGGACCTTCACGCCCACCAGGACGTCCCGGTCCTCGCGGATCAGCGCGGCGGTCTCGATGGGGCGCGAGTAGCGGCGGTCCTCCATCTCCCCGGCGAGCGGGAACAGGATGCCCAGCGCCGACACGTTGAGGAACGCGAGCGCGCGCAGTGGTGCCGTCTCGATGGACTGCGCCCGGAAGCTTGCCCAGGTGACGTACCCGGCGGTCCCCGCGTCCACGGTGGTCGTGACGCCGCCCCGGAGGTTGGCCGAGATGTCCACGCCGTAGGCGCTGCCCAGGTACCAGTGGCCGTGGAGATCCACCAGGCCGGGCGTGACCAGCCGGCCGGCGACGTCGAGAATCTCCCAGCCGGGTTCGGCGGCGAGAGAACCCGGCTCCGCGACGGAGAGGATTCGTCCGTCCCGGACCGCAACATCGCGAACTGCGTCCGTGCCGCTTGCTGGGTCGATGACCCGTCCACCCCGAAGCATGAGACCAGACAGGTTCGACCTCCTTCAGACTCGGGCGTTCATCGAGCCAGCGGCCCGGGGATAGGCGCACTCACCGGATCGAGGCGATTGCATCCCCCGCCAGTTCGTCCGTCGTGGTGATGACGATGAACAGGATGTCGCCCTTCGGCCAGGCGTACGTGATGTCCTCGCTGTCGGGGTCCACGACACGCTTGACCGACCGGCCGCCCAGGTTGACGTCCGTGAGGGCCGTACCCGGGTTCTGCTTCTGCGCGAGATCCCACAGCGTCCCCATCCAGGCCGATGCATCCGCGCCCTTGATCCGGTACGCGCCGAAGCTGACACCCAGCGTGTCGGTGGAATCCGCGGCAATCGCATAGCTGAGGTCCTCCGCGCTCTTGCCGAGCGTCTGGAGCAGCGCGATCAGGTCCGCGTTGTCCTGGTTTGCGTTACTCAGCAGGTCCTTGCCGGTGAAACTGAACTTCCGGAGCGGCAGACTCTTGTACGTATCCGGGAGCGTGGCCTCCAGCTCCTTGTCGGACGTGAACGACGGGATGACGAGCGCAGTGGGGGCAGCGCCGGTCGAGGCAGCCGGTGCCGCCGACGAAACCGCGGTTGGCGCAGCCGCGGATGACGCTGTCGAAGCGACGGGGGTTGGTGCGGCGCTGGCCTGGCCGGCCGAAGATGCGCGGGCCTGCGTGGGTGCCGGCGTGGCGGTGGAGTTTCCGCATGCGGTCACGACGATCGCGAGCACGGCCGTGAAGGCGGCGATCTTCGAGAGACGGACGAGGGGCAGCGGGCGCATCGTGGACTCCAGCTTTCGCAGTCGATCGAATGGTGCCGAGCACGATCATGGTAGGCGGAACCTCCCGCCGCGGTCAGGAGGCCCAGTGGCCGATCACGAAGAGGGTCGTGAAGATCCCGAACAGGATCGTGGACAGGACCATGACCGCCGCCCCACCCGGAACACGGTGCACCAGCGTGGCGACTCCGCTGAACACCGCGGGTACGCCCAGGACGTAGCGCGGAAGGCTGATCGGCCAACTCAGCGTGGAGACCAGGACCAGCGTGAGCAGTCCATAGACGAATTCGGCCGGCCGGCGGCGCCATGACCGTGCCGTCCAGAGGACTGCCGCGGCAAGCGCCAGTTCGGCGGCCAGCGGTGCCGCGTAGACGGTCAGCCAGCCTTCATTCCGCGTGCCGCCCAGGACGGCCGTCACCAGCCGGCCCGCGGCGTCCCACGGGGCGATCGTCGTGACACGGAACACGCCCTCCTGGACCGCCAGGAAGTGCAACGGATTGCCGAAGACGACCTGGTTGATGGCCAGGTAGCTCGCAAGCCCCAGGGGAATCAGCCCGAGCCAGGCGAGATCCGCTCCCGCCCGCCGGCGCCCCAGCCACCATGCGAAGACGAGGGCCGGAAAGAGGAAGATCCCCTGCAGCCGCGTTGCCGCCGCCAGCATCCCGAGAATGCCTGCCCGCTGCCATTGGCCGGTGCGGCCCGCAAGGAGCGCCCAGACCGCCAGCGCAAGGAACAGGGCCTCCGAGTAGGGCGCCACGAACGCGAAGGCCGTCGGGAAGACGCTCATCGCCACCACCGCGGATGCGGCCACGGGGCGGCTGGAGTCGAGAACTGTCAGCCGGTACAGGCCGACCGCCGCGGCGACGCTCGCGATCAGCGAGATCAGCATGCCCGCGACAAGCGGCTGAACCAGGACGGAACCCAGCGCGATCAGCGCCGGGTACAGCGGGAAGAGCACGATCCGGGCGGGATCCGTGGGGGCGCCGTATCCGCCGCGCGCCAGCTCGAGGAAATGGGGCGCGTCCCAGTGGTTCCAGATCTCCAGGAGGTCGCGCGTCGGCAGTGCCTCAGGACGGAACACGATTACCAGTAGGAGACCGGCGAGCAGGACCACCCCTCTGATCGCCAGCGTCGGCGCCACCGCATCCGTCCAGGCGGGATCACCGGACCAGCGAGACAGGCGGCTGCGGATCACGGGGCTCCGTGAATCAGAAGAGCCGGGTCCGCTGCCGCGTCCCGGCTCCCATGCCGCTCAGGCGTGAGCAGGTTTCTCAGCTGCGCCACATGAAGCTTCCCCAGGCAAGGTCGCCGTTCAATCGGCGCCAACCCGACGGTGCGTCGACGCCCGCATCATACGTTTCTGCCGCGGCGCCTATGTGTGCTGGAAGACACCGGCGAATTCCAGGAATTCCTGGATCCGGAACGGGGTGCTCATGGGACGCCACGCATCGGCCTGAAAAAAGGACCCCTTGTCGGCGTCCATGATCCCCACGAGCGTTTCCGCGGCGATCGTGCCGCCCACGGGTCCCAGCTGGTGCCGGCTGTTGACCACGGCCGATTCGGCCAACAGGTAGAACCAGAGCGGGCACTCGCCGTTGAAGCCCGGGTCCGCGAGCACGTCGATGGATGTCCCGCCGGTGGCCGGCCGTGCGACGCCCGGCAGGAGGTCGGCATTGGCCAGGACCGGCGCGCCGATTGCCCTGGCCACGGCCTGGCCGCTTGGCAGGCCCACCTGGACACCGCGCTGCATGTTCCGGCCAGGGAGCGAGACGCGGTCGGGCGCGCTCGGCAGCGACTTCACCGGCAGGTTGAACAGGTTCGGCGAGAGGATCGCGTCCATTCCGCGAGTGCCGTTGAAGAGCGGCGGGATCCGCGGGTTCGGGCTGTCCGCGAACTCGAAGAAGTTCCGGAAGTCCATCACGTGCGTGGCCGGGATCGGCCGGAACCCGTTGAGGTTGGTCGCGTTGGCGATCGGTCCGACTCGCCTCGGCGGAGGGTCAGCCGATGAAGCGGCGGGCGAATGCGGCCAGGCGTTCGAGCGGGACGGCGCTGGTTCGCCGCACGTAGAAGCGCTGGACGCCGGCATCGTGCAGGGCCGCGATCGTGTCCGCCTGCTGCCCGAAGTCATCCTGCCAGGGCAGCACGTTCGACCTTGAAACGGCGTCGCGAGGCCGCCCGATCGCGTCGAGTTCCGCGTCGAGACGCTTGAACGCGGCGCGGATCGCCTCGACGTCCGTGACCTGATCGAGGTTGAGTTCGTCGCTGTAACGCGCTGCGAGCCTGACCGTTCGGGGCTTGCCTTCGCCGCCGACGACGATCGGGGGTGGTCGTCGGCCGCCGAGGTAGGGGCCGAGCGTGGCGTCCACCGAGTAGTGGGCTGTCTGCTGGCGAACGTGCTCGCCGGTCAGGAGCGCCTGCACCACGCCAAGCTGTTCCTCGAGCAGGTCGAAGCGTTCCGGCCACGGCGGCAGCGGCAGGCCGAAGGCCTCGTGCTCGCGGACGTACCAGCCCGCCCCCATCCCGACTTCCGCCCGTCCCTCGCTCATCTCGTGGACGGTCGCCACCGTCCGGGCCAGGAGGCCGGGATTGCGGAATGTGACCGGCGACACGAGCGTGCCCAGCTGGATCGTCCGCGTCTCGCGCGCCAGGCCGGCAAGGGTCATCCAGGCTTCGGTGATCGTGTCGTCCGAGTCGTCGACCGGGAGCAGGTGATCACCGCGGAACATCGCCGTGAAGCCGTTGTCCTCCAGCAGCCGCGTCGATTCCAGCATGTCGCGGTACGACCGGCAGATCTGGAAGCTGAGCTGGGCACGGAACTCGGGGGCCACACCGGGATCGTAGCGTGGCGGCACGACCGAATCGGGCCGATCGCGCGGGGGCGCCCGCTCCCCCACCTGGGCCGAGAACCGGGCAAGTCTGGGTGGCCCTGCGTGTTCTGCGATTCGACTCCCGAGTCTGGGGTACTTTCGACCCGCTGGCGGGCAGGATCGAGCGGGAATAGGATTGCCCTCACTGACTCGCCTGCGGTGGCTCGGCGACGAACGAACACGGGGGCTTTCATGCGTCACCTGATCCGGCTCTTCGTCGTCGTGGCCATGGTCAGCAGCGCCGGGGCGACGAGTGCCGCTTCGCCGGCGGCCCAACCCCAGGCCTGCGCTCACGTGCTTCAAGCGAGCGCAAACGGCGCACAGGCGATCGCGGACCTCGGCTCCGCCGTCGACAACGTGGCGGCCCTCAACAACGTTCCCGTCGACGTCCTCCGCGCGCGTCTGGCCAAGGACCACAGCCTGGGCGTTGAGCCTTGCGGCCGGCTCTTCTACGTCGACACCGGGGTCGGGACCGGGTCGGCGCCAACGGCCCCGACTGCCCCCTCCTCGGCGATGCCATTCCCCTCCAGCCAGACCTTCCTGCTGCATAGCCGGCCGGGCGCCAACCGCGTCATCTTCCTGGATTTTGACGGCGAAACGCTGAGCGGGACGAGTTGGAACTCCTACTTCAGCCTGGGAGCGAGCCATGTTGCCGCCGGGTACGACACCGACGGCTCACCGGCGACCTTCTCGGATGCTGAGCGATCGATCATCCAGGACGTCTGGCAGCGCGTCGCGGAGGACTTCGCCCCGTTCGACGTTGACGTGACGACCGAGGACCCAGGAGTCGAGGCGATCGATCGGAGTGTGCCGGGCGACCTCTTCTATGGCGCAAAGGCCCTCATCACGAACGACTTGACGATGTACAACCAGTGCGGGTGCGGCGGCGTCGCCTATGTCGGGGTCTACGACCTGACCCCGAGTCACCAGTTCTACCAGCCAGCCCTCGTCTTCCAACGGGGTCTCGGCGGCGGCACGGTCGCCAAGTACCTGGCCGAAGCAACCTCCCACGAAGTCGGCCACAACCTTAACCTCAACCACGACGGGACTGCGACAAGCGGCTACTACGGCGGGCAGGGCAGCTGGGCCCCGATCATGGGCGTCGG
>JANPDJ010000197.1:0-13677 GCA_031431395.1 Chloroflexota bacterium
GCGGCGTTCGGCCTCGTCCTCGGCATCACGGCGCACGCGTACGGTTGGCCCCTCGTCCGAGGCGGCACGCAGCAGCTGGCCGACGGGCTCGCGGCGGAACTCCGGGCGCTCGGCGGCGAGATCGTGACCGGTCGGCAGATCACCTCGCTCGCCGACCTTCCCGCGGCTCGGGCGATCCTGTTCGACACGTCCCCGCAGGCCCTCGCCGCGATCGCCGGCGACCGGCTACCGACCCGGTACCGGCGGAAGCTCACGGGCTTCCGCTATGGCCCCGGCGCGTTCAAGGTGGACTGGGCGCTGGACGGGCCCATTCCGTGGCGGTCGCCTTCGGTCGGGCGTGCCGGGACGGTGCACCTGGGCGGGACGATGGCGGAACTGGCGGCCGCGGAGGACGACGTCGCGCACGGGCGCCACCCCGACCGGCCGTTCGTCCTGCTCGTCCAGGGCAGCCTCTTCGACCCCACCCGGGCGCCCGCCGGCAAGCAGACCGGCTGGGCCTACTGCCACGTTCCGAATGGCTCGACCGAGGACATGACCGGCCGGATCGAGGCCCAAGTGGAGCGCTTCGCGCCCGGGTTCCGCGACCGGATCCTGGCCCGGACGACCGCGGGGCCCGCGGACCTGCAGTCGTACAACCCGAACTACGTCGGCGGCGACATCAACGGCGGTATCCAGGACCTGCGCCAGCTCATCACCCGGCCGGTCGCCCGCATCGACCCGTACTCGACCCCGGCGAAGGGCCTCTACCTGTGCTCGTCGTCCACGCCGCCCGGCGGCGGAGTGCACGGCATGTCCGGCGTCCACGCGGCCCGATCCGCCCTGCGGCGGGAGTTCGGAATCCGGACCTGAGGGCGCCGCCACTCCGCCGGGTGGCTGTGCCGCCGCCGGGTGGCCGTCACTCCGCCGGAACAGCTCCCTCGCCGTCGGCGGCCGGCGGCTCCCGGACGAAGACGGCCAGGATGACCGCCATAAGGATGATGGTGATCGTGCCCGTCAGGAGCACCGCACTGGCGAGGGCTGCCACCCAGATCACCGGCCCGAGGAGTGCAACACGCAGGAAGGGCTGCAGGCTGGATGCGGCCACCTCCGGCCGTAGCAGCCGGCCGCCTCGCAGCGCGTAGCGGAATACGACGTTCGCCAGCACCGACAGGATCAGCTGCCATCCCGTGAAGACCACGAGGGCAAGCCGGTCGCGGCCCTGGTCCTGTCCCAGGTATTCGGCCAGCAGGGCCGTCACGAACGGCAGCACTGAGACCACCATCAGGAAGACAAGGCCCAGGATCAGGAACCAGTGGTCCACGCCGCGGAGCAACCGCAGGATCCGGTGGGTGCTGATCCAGTAGAGCCCCAGGAACATGAACCCCAGCACGTAGGCGACGTAGTGCGGCAGCTCGGCGCCCAGGGCGTCCAGCAACGCGGAGGCATTCGGCGCGTCCGCAATGGGCGGCACGTGGATGTCCAGCACGAGCAGAGTGATGGCGATCGCGAACACCCCGTGCAGGAACGCCTCCCAGCCTGCCACGTCCATCAGCGTCCGCCGTTCCATCCGTTGTCCTCCCTGGCCGAAATGCGTGGTTGGCGTTGAACGTCCGGTCTGCTCGTGAGCGCTGCGGCGCGACGGGACGTCGCGCACTCTCGCATGATGACGTCATCGGTGCGCCGGCGCGACCGCCGGGCCCACGCAATGGGCTGTCCTGATCAGGGGAGGGGATCGAGCGTGATCGACGTCAATGCGCACTTCGGGACACGCCTGAACCCGGAGCCGGACGCGCCGATGGCCGACCTGCTGGCCCAGGCACGCAAGTACGGCATCGCGACCACGCTCGCGTACCACCTGAACGCCGTTCACCTGGACCCGACATCCGGGAATGAGCTCGCGATCGATGGGGCTGCGACTACCGACGGCGCGGTCCTTCCCGTCGCCGTGGTGAACCCGAACCGGACCGACCTCCTCTCGCCCGATGTCGACGGCCTGCTCCGGCGCGGCGTCGTCGCCTTCCGGCTGGGCCTCGAATCACGGGAATGGCACCACGGGGGATTCGGGGCTGCCTATCGCAGCAGCGCGATGCGGCAGCTGCTCCGGGTCGTCGCCCGGACGGGGCGTCCCCTGATCGTGCCCATCGCAGGCTGGGGTCATGCCACGGACGCGGGCGAGGCGACGGCCGGCCTGGGCATCCCGGTGATCCTCACGGGCTCCCACTACGTCCACACCGTGGACGACCTGGCGGCCCTGCAGCGGTTTCCGCATCTCTACCTCGACACCAGCCGGCTGGCGCAGTTCGGCGCCATCGAGACCGTGGTCCGCGAGGTGGGCGCCGGGCGCCTGCTCTTCGGCAGTGAATCGCCCACCCGCTCCATTGCGAGCCCAGTCAACGCGGTGGCGGCCGCAGAGATCACCGATGACGAGAAGCGGGCGATCCTCGCCGCGAATGCCGCGCGACTCTTCGGGCTGCCCGACCCGGCGTTCGAACTGCCGCGGCCGGTCCTGCCCGTGGGCGCCATCGACGTGCACACGCACTACGGGCCGCTGCCATGGGGAGTGCCCCAACCCGGCGACCTCGACCTCGCCCCGGCCTACCGGCGGCTGGGCATCGCCGCCAACGTCGCGAGCCCCACGCGGGCGATCGTGGCGGACGTGGAAGCGGGCAATCACCAGGGCGTGGAGGCTGCGAACCCCGCCACCGGCCAGCTGACATACCTGGCGGTCGATCCGTGGGACATGGACCGGACGAGGTCACTCATCCGGCGGTACGGCGGCGTCGCGGGCGTCGTCGGCGTCAAGGTCCACGCGATGCTCTTCAAGATGGCGACGCGCGATCCGCAGATGGCCGCGCTCTTCGACGTCCTGGCCGACCACGGGCGGCCGGTGAAGATCCACAACGAGGGCGACGACTGGCCCGAGGCGCTCCTGGCGATCGCCCGAAGCCACCCGGCGCTGCCGATCATCGTGGCGCACTCGGGACTCTTCGCGCCCAGCCTGGAGGCCGCGCGAATCGCCGTCGCCGCCCCGAACATCTACGTGGAGCTGGCCAGCAGCTTCGCCATCCGCCCGCGTGTCCGGGAGCTGGTGCGAATCACGCCCCGCGAGCAGATCCTCTACGGGACCGACGCGCCGCTGCTGAACCCGGCATTCATCAACGGGACGTACCTGGACGGCGGGATCGCCATCGACGATGCAGCCGTGTTCCGCGACAACGCGAGGCGGATCTTCCGGCTCTGAGCAAGGCCGATCAGCGCGACGGGGGAGGCACGTCGGGTTCCGCGTCCGGCCCTGCGTCGTCGGGCGCGCCCGGTTCGGGGCCCAGGGCCGCCGGGTAACCGGAACGCGACCAGTCGCTCCACGAACCCACGTACAGGATGGGGTCGGGCAGCCCCGCCACGCGCATCGCCAGGGAGTTGTGGGCGGCGGAGACGCCCGAGCCACAGGATGTCACTACCTCGCCGGAGGCGGCGCCCAGCGCGACATACCGCTCGAGGAGCGCATCGGCTCCCAGGAACCGGCCGGACGCATCGAGGTTGGCATCAATGGGGGCGTTCAGGGCCGTGGGGATGTGGCCCGGGTAGGCATCCACCGGCTCCACTTCGCCCCGGTACCGCGGCGCGGCGCGCGCGTCCAGCACGGTGAGCGTCCCCAGGCGCGCCCGAAGCGCGTCGCGCTCGATCGTCTTGGTCCAGCGCGTGGCCAGGCTCAGGTTCCCGGCCGGTGGCGCGGTCACGACGGTGTCGAGCGGCAGGCCGGCAGCCGTCCAGGCCCCGATTCCGCCGTCCAGCACGGCCACGTTCCGGAATCCCAGGTCGTCCAGCATCCACCACAGGCGTGCGGCCACCCAGCCGCCCACGTCGTCGTACGCGACGACCAGCGAGGTGTCGTCGAAGCCGGCAGCCCCCAGCCGCGCGGCGAATACCCCCGGTTCCGGCAGTGGATGGCGGCCACCGATCCCGTTGGGCCGGGTGGGGCCGGACAGGTCCGAATCGAGGTCCAGGAAGATCGCCCCGGGCAGATGGCCGGCGTCGTAGGCGGCGCGCCCGGCTTGCGGCCGGCCGAGGTACCAGCGGACGTCGGCGATGCGCAGCCGTGGATCGGAGAGGAGGGCGGCGGCAGCCTCCGGGGAGATCAGCGGGCCCGCGGTTCCGGATTCAGAGGTCATGTGGCGCAGCGTAGCGCCTGTCGCCCGCAGCGTGGCGCCGGGATGCCTCTGGTATTCTGCCGAGCGCGGCTCCGGCCGCCCCGACCGCCGGCCCATGGCCCACGCGGTCCCTCGCTCCGGCGTAGCTCAGTGGTAGAGCGGGCGGCTGTTAACCGCCATGTCGTAGGTTCGAATCCTACCGCCGGAGCCACTTCCCGATCAGGACGGCCCCGGGGGTGCCGCGGCAAATTCGGTCCGAACGGGCAACGTACAGTCTGAAGATGCAATCCGCCCGGACTCGGCTGGAGAGAACCGCGGCCCGGTTCGGCCGCCCGATTGCCCTCGGGCTCACCTTGGTAATCGGGGCCTTCGCAATCGTCGAGTTCGCCGTGGAGTGGAACGGCATCTGGGGATCGCAATTCCCCGGGTATGACTATGGGCACTACCTGGACGGGGTCCGGCGCTGGCTCTCGACGGGCTCGCCCTATCTCCCGGACGAAGTCGCGGGGCCGTATGCGGCCTATGCCCCCGACGCGTTCCTGCACCCGCCCACGTCTCTCCTGCTGCTTGCGCCGTTCCTGGTGCTCCCCGCCATCCTCTGGTGGGCGATCCCGATCGCGATCCTGGTCGGCACGATCGTCGCCTGGCGTCCAGCGTCCTGGACCTGGCCGATCATGGCCTTGTGCCTTGCGCAACCGCAGGGTCTCGCCGCGATCATCCTTGGCAATACCGACATCTGGGTGGCCGCGCTGGTTGCGACGGGCCTCCGGTATGGGTGGCCCGGCGTCCTCGTGGTCATCAAGCCCTCGTGGGGTCCGCTCCTGCTCGTCGGTGCCTGGCGGCGCTCCTGGTGGATCACGGCCATCGGCCTCGCTGCGGTCTCGATCCCGTTTGGATCCCTGTGGATCGACTGGTTCCATGTGGTCCAACACGGACCGGGCGATCTGCGGTACTCGCTGGCTGACCTGCCGCTTGTCGTCATCGGCGGCGTGGCCTGGCTCGGCCGCTCCCGGATCCAGAGGACGAGGCGCGATCCTGCCGCAGAGGACCACGGTCGGCCCTTGCCCCGATGAGGCGGAGGTCCACGCAGCCCGGCCATGTCCGCGTACCGCGGGTTCGGCTGACACGCCCACCATTCCTGCCCGGAGTGTCCCGTCGGCCGGGTTCTTCGCGTCCCACGCGGAGAAGTCCTATCGCAGCGGCGTGGTGGCCTACCTCCGGCGCGAGTACCGGTCCTGCGTCGATGCGATGACGGTCTGCCTGGCCTCGGAGCACCTCATCGTCTCCGCGCGACTCTTCGCGGGCTTTGCCGCCGATGCGATCGACGAGGCGGACATTGCCATCACCCACCTCGAGGCGCTCCTGAAGAGCGACGTGCCACTGCCGGATCGATTCGAGACCGAGTACCTGCCCGACGCGGTCTTCTCGCTGGGTCTGAGCATCCAGGTCACGGGGGCGGTCACCGTCCACGCGCCGTTCACCGAGCGGGGCGCTGCGTTCATGCTGGCCCAGCTCTACCGGGACGCGGACCGCCTGGAGGATGCCATCGGGATCATGCAGCAACTCGACGAGGCCGACCCGCTCGCCCGGCTCACTCTTGCGGATCTGCTGCTCGCGGATTCGGGCTTTGACGGCGTCGTGGAGCTCTCAACGGGCGTCGCGAACGACTCCGACCTGGACGTCGAACTGCTCCGACAGCGCGCTGGAGCGTTCCTCGCGATGGGCCTCCCGACCGCGGCCCAGGAGGCATTCCGCGATGCGCTGGCCCGAACGGCCGGCCGCGACCCGGGACTCCTCGTCGCCGTCCCTACGACCGGGCGCTCGCGTACGAGCAGGGGGGCGAGGCCGCCCGGGCCAGGGCGGACTTCGAGCGGATCTACGCCGCCGCGCCCGACTACGAGGACGTCCGGGAACGTCTGCGACAGACTGGCTGACCCGCGTGGATACGGCGGCCATCGAATCCCCGACCCGTGTGCCCGAAGAAGGGGGCGACGCCTCGGGCCGTTCATTCGTTCCTGGCGCCACCGGCCGCTCAGAGTTGGGCGGAGCCGGCTCCCCGGGCTTCTCCGGCAAGGATGTTCGAGAGGGCAGCTGCCAGATCGCGGAGCGCTTCGTCCCCCAGCGCCCGCACGCTCTCCGGCGCATCGGCGAGGCGCTCAAGGAGACGGGACCGGCGGTCGATGCCGCCGTGCGTGAGCGCCAGGGCCTTCACGCGGCGATCCCCGGTCATGGCGCTCCGCTCGATCAGTCCATGAGCCTCCAGCCGGTCCGCCAGCCCGGTGACCGTGGACGGGTCGCACCCGAGCCCGTCGGCCAGGTCCCGCATCGTCATCAACCGTCCTGGTGCCAGCACCGTCAGAGCGTGCGCCTGCGTGGGTGACAGGTCGAGCTCCGCTGCACGTGCCACGAAGTGTCCCCAGAACACGAAGGTGGCCGCGAACAGCAGCTCGGTCGCACGACCTGACGGGCGATCCTGATCGGCAATCGCGGTCACTCTGTCGGTCTCGGTCCCAGGTGTTGTCCGGGAAGTCATTGTGTCAACAATAGTTTGTAGTGGCAACTATCTGTGCTATCGTGCATCGCGTCCATCCTACTGGAACCACCCTGGGAGATGGCACCCATCGAACACGGGTCCTACGGCACCGTCTGAGCCGTCCGCCCGACGGCGCATGTTTGCCGCCTCGCGCTCATTCGTATCGACCAGTGCCGCACCGATCACCATTGCAGGAGGCGACAATGCCCGCGACCACTACCGTCCCCACGGATCTGCTCGACATCTTCGATGAGCCGGCCCTTGGGCATCTTTCGTACCTGAATGATCGCGGCCAGATCGTGACGTTCCCGATCTGGGTGGACTTCGACGGCACGAGGATCCTCGCCAGCTCGCCGGTGGGATCGCGCAAGGGAACCGCCCTGCGCGCACGACCCCAGGTGGCCGTTTCCCTCGTGAGCACGAAGAACCCGTTCCACTGGCTTTCCGTCAGCGGTCGTGTCACGGGGTTCACGCCCGATCACAACCTCGAGTTCATCAACCGGATGTCCCACAAGTACGTCGGCAGGGACTACCAGCGGGACTCGCCGCGCGAGGTGTTCGGGATCGAGATCGACCGAGTCAGCAACTCGGGTTCCTGGGGCTAGACCACGTTCGCGCCGACTCGGCGGCCGGAGCGCGTCTACCTGCGCTACGGTGGCATCGTTGGCGTGCTGCCGCCCGCCGATACGGCGCCGTGCCGGGTGCGCAGAAGGCCGAACCACCGGGGAGGGAGACGAGCGTGACCTGGGAACTTGCCTATGCGCACGATGCGGCCGGCCGACCCGTCGATGGGTCGCGGGAATCGCTCGTCGATGCCATCGAGCATGGCGCCGAAGTCCGCGTGTTCATCGACTACGGTGACGTGCCGGGATGCTACAAGGAGGCGCAGGCCATCTGGATCAAGGCCGGGCATGTCTACGCCCAGAACACCGTCACGGTCAGTTGCGCGTTCACACCCGAGTACGCCTGGGGTCCCGGCGCCAGCGTGGATCCGTCGTTCGAGGCGACCGGCCTGCGGTTCCTCGACGACGCGTACCACTACTTCGAGATCGTCTCGACCACGGGCGACGCGGACGAGTCACGCTGGAACATCGGCGAGCACACGCTGCGGGGCCGCAACCAGCGGAAGTACGCGATCACGTGGTTCGTCCGCCGCTGATCAGGCTCGAAGTGTCGCGGCGACTTCGACCACGTCGGCGCCCGGGACCAGGTCCGCACGCGCAACGGGGTTGGTAGTCGGCCGTCCGCCGGGTCAGAGGGTGATCTTGATCGGCCTCGTCAATACGGTCTTCACCGCCGTATTCGGGTAGGTGATCGTCGTCACCAGCGTTTCCGTCCCGGTCCCTGCGCCCGGGATCGTCCAGCTGTAGAAGAACCTGCGCGATGAATACGACATGCAGACGGGGCCCGCGGTCGCCGGTCCCGTGGCCGAGAACGTGACCCGGCATGCGGCGACCAGGGCTGCCGCCTCCGTGTCGGAGATCCTGGTTCCGAACACGTCGGTGAGTGAGAACCGCACCGGGACGACGGAGCCGATCCGCCACGTCGAGCCGTACGAAGGGCTGGAGAACCCTGAGGTCCGATAGACGACGCTCAGGGTTCCCGGGACATACGTGAAGTCGTAGTTCGGGTTCGCGTAGCCACCGCATGTGATCGGATAGCCCCCAACCGTGGCGAGCCTCCCCGAGCTGACCGGGGCCGTCGTGGTGCAGGTGAGCGTGCCCGCGGTTCCGCCGGGCACGGCGCCGGAGGCCGTGAGCCTCGGGACCGAGGCATGGAGCATAGCGGTCATGCTGGTGGCGATGAGGGTGACGGTGCCCTTGCCGACGGCGAACGCCTGCTGGACCTGCGGCGCGGGGTTGTACGTGCTGTCGCCGGCCTGGTTGGCGTCAATGACGCACGTCCCGGCCCGGATGAACGACACCGTCGGACCGCTGATCGAGCAGACCGTCGCGGCCGTGGCGTCCACCGTCACGCTCACGGCCAGGCCGGAGGTGGCCTGCGCCGTCGGCGTGTAGGAGGGCCCACCCACGCGGGCGGCCGTTGGGGGCGTCGAGGTGAAGGTGATGACCTGGGATGTCTTCGGGTCAGCGTAGGTGAACTGATCGGCGGTGCTGATCGTGCTCGTGCCCGCTGCCGTCGTCACGGTGATGTCGACGGTGCCAGCTGAGCGGGCAGGGGACGTCGCGACGATCGTGGTGGCGGAATTCGACGTGATCGCACCGGGCGTGGAGCCGAACCTCACCCCGGTGGCGCCCGAAAGGTTCGTCCCGCTGATCTGCACGGACATCCCGCCGGCTGAGGGGCCGCTGCCGGGACTCACGCCCGTGACCGTCGGGGAGCCCGCCGGCTGATTCGCGCACAACAGCATCCCCACGGAGAAGAACGTCTGGGAGCTGCCGGTCGCGATCGGCGTGATGGTTGTCGAGATGGGTGCCGCGTAGACAGACTGGTTTCCGCGGGAATCAACCTGGTAGACCACCCCGGGAGTTGACCCGGCGCCGACGGCCCCGGGCACGGCGAGGTAGCCGAAATAGGCTTCGCCCGGGGATGCCGGGGTGAGAGTGGGGTAGGAGGGAGCCGTGCTGGCGAAGCCCGTGTCAACCTTCCCGACGCCGTCGACCGACCAGGCGGTCGCGGCCCCGGCGGACGAAGCGAACTCCTGGACGTCGAGCGAGGTGGCGCTTTCGGGGTCACCCGAGGTGGAACCGGCCGTGTAGTCGACCGTGATCGTGGCCGGCCCAATGGCCGTGATAACGCCCCACCACAGGTCGGCCCCGTGGGTTCCGTCGCTCATCAGCGACGAATAGGACCGGGTCCACGCGGAGACGCCGCCGCCGCTCACCGAGGCAGCCGTGAAGCTGGAACCGGGCGGGAACTTCGTCTCCACCGCGAGGGCCAGGACGTTGCCGACGGCCGCGGGAGAGACGGCGATCGTTTCCTGCGCAAGGCTGGGCTGGTTCGTGTGGGTATACAACGTGCCGACGGCCGTGACGGTCGCCGAGTCCGCGAGCGCGCTCGCAGCGGGCAGCATCAGGGCCCCCGTGAGTACGAGGAACCCGAGGGCGCGCATCCTAGAGGTCCGTCGCATGCCGATGGCCGATCGCATTCCCAATTCGGGTTCCCCCTGCACGCCGGGCCGATGGCAGTGCCACCGGCGTCGGGTTTGGCTGCGAGCCCCGCTTTCAGCGACCGCCGACCCGCAATCCCCGTTCGAATTGGTACGAGTGTATGCAGGGAGATAGCCCTTTCGGCTAGGCCTGAGCGGGAATCGCGTTGCGCTCGGGCACCGGTGCCGGCGGTATCGCGTGCGTCCGGCAACCTCGCCGAGGCTGCTAGGCTCCCCGTGTGACACGAACCAGCGAGGACCGCCGAGATGAGCGCGCAGCGGCCTGGCGCGACCTGTTCGCGATCCACGGCACGGTTCTGGCGGACGGCGCAATGGGCACGATGCTGTTCCAGGCCGGGCTGCAGTTCGGCGATCCACCGGAGGTCTGGAATCTCACGCAACCGGACCTCATCCGCCGCGTCCATCGGGGCTACCTGGACGCGGGTGCCCGGATCCTGCTGACGAACACGTTCGGCGGCAACCGCCGGCGCCTCGCCCTGACCGGCCACGAGGCCCGGGTTGACGAGTTCAACCGGACCGCGGCGATCCTCCTGCGAGCGGAGGTGGATGCAGCCGGTGGGACGGCCCTCGTGGCCGGCGACATCGGGCCGACCGGCGAGATCATGGCGCCCCTGGGAACGCTGGACCCTCAGGAGGCCGTCGATGCCTTCGCCGAACAGGCGGCCGCACTCGTGGCCGGGGGCGCTGACGTCATCTGGATCGAGACGATGTCCGATCTCGCCGAGATTCGCGCCGCGATCGAGGGTGTTCGCCAGGTCCACCGCGACATCCCCGTCATCACGACGATGACCTTCGATACGCGCGGCCACACGATGATGGGCGTCTCGCCTAAGCGCGCCGTTGCGTCGCTGGCGGAATGGGGGGCGGACGCTGTCGGGGCGAACTGCGGGAACGGGCCGGAAGAGGTGGTGCCGGTGATCGAGGCGATGGCCAGGGTCGCGCCCGGGGTGGTGCTCGTCGCCAAGTCGAACGTGGGCATGCCGCAACTCGTGGACGGTCGCGCCGTCTACCTCACCGGACCCGGCGAAATGGCGGAGTGGAGCGTCCGGATGCGCAACGCGGGGGCGCGGATCATCGGCGCGTGCTGCGGGAGCACGCCGGCGCACCTGTTCGCGATGGCCGAAGCGCTGGGGGTAGGTACGGAGTCGCCCGGATGAGCCGCGACCGCGTGGGCCGGGGTCCCGGGCAGGCCGGGACGACGCACCGAGTTGCGGCCGAGCTGCCCCCCTGTCGGGCTTCGCCCGGCAGCCCTCCGGCGGAACTGCTGCGCCTCGAACGTGCGCTGGCCGAGCGTGACGGTACGGCCGTGGAGGGCGGCCTCGCTGGGCTGCTGGAGATTGGCTTCGTCGAGTTCGGGGCCAGCGGCCGTCGCTGGGACCGCGAGTCGATCATCGCGCACCTCGCGACGAGCCCGAGGCGCTCGGTCGAGATCACCGGGTTTGAGGTCCATGCCGTGGCGCCGGACCTCGCGGTGGCTACCTACGAAGCGATCGAGGGCAGCGGCACGACCGATGAACGCCACTCAGGCCGAACGTCGGTCTGGTTGCGCCGGGACGGACGCTGGCGCATGGCGTTCCACCAGGGCACGCTGCGATAAGCTCCGGACAGCCGTCCCAGAGCGAGGAGTCCCCGTGGCACTCACCCAGACTGCCGATGTCATCGTCGTGGGCGCCGGCGTCCAGGGCGCCAGTCTCGCGTTCCATCTCGCGCGTCGTGGCGCGCGCGTGATCGTCTTGGAGCGCGGTTCGGTGGCCGCGGGAGCTACGGGTCGCTCGTCGGGCTTCGTCCGCGCGCACTACGACTACGAAGGCGACGCGCGCCTCGCATGGACCTCCTTTCCGTACTTCCAGGACTGGAAGAACATAGTCGGCGCTGGGGATTGCGCCTTCGTCCGAACCGGATTTGTCCAGATCGTGCCGGCCGCTCAGGAAGCTGCTCTCCGCGCGAACGTGGCGATGCTGCAGGGCGTTGGGGTCGACACTCGCCTGGTCGATCGGGCTGAGTTCGAACGCCTGGTCCCCGGGGTGGACGCGAGCGACATCGATGTGGTTGCGTACGAGCCGCAGGCGGGCTACGCGGATCCATCGGGGACGGCGGCCGGGTTCATCGCGGCCGCACGTGCCACGGGCGCAAAGGGTGCGCAGCTGGTCCAGCAGTGCCGGGTGGATTCCGTGACGCTCAGCGGCGAACGGGTCACCGGTGTCGCGACGGACAAAGGAACCTTTTTGGCGCCCGTTGTCGTGGATGCCGCCGGCGCCTGGGCGCCGCAGCTCGCGGCCACCGTTGGCGTGACCGTTCCGGTGGAGCCATGGCGCCACGATACCGCGTACTTCGGGCTGCCGGACGGGCGGTCTGCCGGGTTCCCGATCGTCCTCGACAACACAAACGAGGTCTACTTCCGCCCGGAAGGCCGCGATCTCATGCTGGTGGGCCTCGAGATCGCCAACGACGTGGGCGGATCGCCGGACCGGCCCATGGCGGCAATCGCACAGGATGTCGTGGACCTGATGGTGGCTCGTGTCGTGACGCGCGTGCCGTGGATGAGTGCGGGTACATTCCGCACCGCCCACGGTGGCCAGGACGGCATCTCGCCCGACCAGCGGCCCATCCTCGGCCCCGCCGGCCCCGACGGGTTCTTCCTCGCGTGCGGCTTCTCCGGCACGGGCTTCAAGACGGCGCCGGCGATCGGAGCGTCCCTCGCCGAGTGGATCCTGGACGGCCGGCCGGCGACCGTGGACATCCGGCCGTACGGCCTCGAGCGATTCGCCCAAGGCCGCCGCCTGGAAGGCTCGCATCCGTACGGCTCGCTCTGGCGCTGATCCCGACGAAGGCGGCGGCGGTCACACCGGCCGTCGTCGGCCGTCGCCCGACATCACACCGGCCGTCGCCGGCCGTCGTCGGCCAGGTGAGTCCCGCGTAAGTGGTCATCGCCATCCTTTGAGTCGTGGACGACCAGCGAGTGGGCGCTGCGGTACGGGCGCTGCGCCGCCGGAGAGGCTGGCGGCAAGCGGATCTCTCGGTTGCGGCCACCGTCCCGCAGTCGACGATTTCCGAGATCGAACGAGGGCACCTCGAGACGGTGCCCCTGCGAACGCTGCGTGCCGTGTTCGCTGCGCTCGAGGCGCGAGGCGACATCGAGATGAGGTGGCACGGCGGTGCGCTTGACCGCCTCCTCGATGAGCGGCATGCCCGTCTGACGGACCTCGTCGTGCGTGCGGTCACCTCCGCCGGTTGGGTAGCCGTGCCCGAGGTGACCTACTCGGCGTACGGTGAACGCGGCTCCATCGATGTTGCCGCGGTTCGACCTGATCGGCAGGCCGCCCTCGTGATCGAAGTCAAGTCGGAGATCGCGGCCATCGAGGGCACGAATCGCCAGTTCGATCCCAAGATCCGGCTGGCCCAAGGGATCATTCGCGAACGGTTTGGACTCGTGCCGGCGGTCCTGGGTGCCGTCCTGGTGTTGCCGGACAATCGGACCGCGAGACGGCGCGTTGCAGAGCACGCGGCAACGTTCGACGCGCGCTACCCCGGGAGGACCCTCGACGTGCGGGCGTGGCTGCGTTCGCCCGATCACGCACTCCGCGCCATCTGGTTTCTGTCAGATATCGCCACGGAAGATCCTCGCCGCCGTTCCGGCAGCCCGACCAGGGTCGTTGTGCCTCGAGTCGGCCGCGGTGTCCGGGCAAAGCCCGCCTCTGCCGCCACGCATCGCGGGTGACGATGCGTGACAGGGAACTCGCCGAGCCAGCTCGTCGCGCCGTCGCGCTCGCGACCGCCCAGCCGTCCCCGACCGACCTGCATCGCCCAAGCCGATATCTGGCCGGGTTTCGCCCGTGCGATCGCACCGCCATCGCAGGTCACGATATCTGTCGATGGCGCCGGCCGCC
>JANPDJ010000198.1:0-3131 GCA_031431395.1 Chloroflexota bacterium
TTCGACTTTGCTGTGCCTGCCGGAGGCTTCTTCCTGTGGCTGAAGCTGCGTAACGGCCTGTGCGGTCGCGACGTGCAGGCTGCCGCGTTCGAGGAGGGCCTGATCTTCCCTGCCGGCCAGGCCTTCTATCCGGACCGCGATCCCGGCCCCGACGGCGAGTCCATCCGGCTGGCCTACTCGTGGACCTCCGAGGACGACCTGCGCGAAGGAGCACGGCGCCTCGTCGAAGCCTGCGCGCGAGTCGCGGGGTCGCGCTAGCGGCGACTACCGGGCGGGGATGAGCCCCCGCGTTCTCCTCGGATGTGGTCGCGGACGGACCACGCGATCCACCGGACCGTGCGCGGAATGATCATCAGCACCGCGATGGGCCAGAACGGCGCCGATCCCGGCGCCAGCGCCGATCCCATCGCGACCACGAGCTCTGCGTCCGGGTCAAAGCCGTGACCCTGGGCGTCGCCAGTGACCGGCAGCCTGGCGCGGAGGGTTGCCCGCCGCCGGGGTCCGCGCTTGACAAGCTCCCCGGGTCGTCGCTTCGGGCGCATCGCTCTCCCCTTCCGCCTCAGCCTGTGAGCCGCTTGTACTTGATGCGGTGCGGCTGGTCGGCGGCCGCACCCAGCTCCCTGTGGCGGAAGGCCTCGTAGTCGCTGACGTTGCCCTCGAACCAGCGGACCTGGCTGTCGCCTTCGAAGGCCAGCGTGTGCGTGGCGATCCGGTCGAGGAACCAGCGGTCATGGCTGATGACCACGACGCAGCCCGGGAAGGATTCCAGGCCGGCCTCCAGGGCGCGCAGCGTGTCCACGTCCAGGTCGTTGGTGGGCTCATCAAGGAGCAGGACGTTGCCGCCCGACTGGAGCAGCTTCGCGAGGTGCACGCGGTTCCGCTCCCCGCCGGATAGCGCGCCCACGAGCTTCTGCTGGTCCGTGCCGCGGAAATTGAAGCTGGAGACATAGGCCCGGGCGGGGATCTCGCGCGCGCCCACCTTGACGACCTCCACGCCGTCCGTGATCTCCTCGAAGACGGTCCGGTCGCCGCGGAGACTGTCCCGGTCCTGGTCGACGTAGCTGAGCTTGACCGTGTCTCCCACCTCGATGCTCCCGCCGTCGGCCGACTCCTGCCCGATGATCATCCGGAACAGCGTCGTCTTGCCGGCGCCGTTGGGACCGATGATGCCCACGATCCCAGCCTTCGGCAGCGAGAACGTGAGGTCCTCGATCAGCAGGCGGTCGCCGTAGCCCTTGCGCAGACCCCTGGCCTCGATGACCGTGTCGCCCAGTCGCGGACCCGGTGGAATGGCGATCTCGAGGTCCCGGGCGCTGCCCTTTTCGTTCTGCGCCTCGGCGAGCAGCTGGTCGTAGGCGCTCAGACGGGCCTTGCCCTTGGCCTGTCGTGCCCTGGGCGAAAGACGGACCCACTCGAGCTCGCGCGCGAGCGTGCGCTGGCGCGCGTCGGCCGTCTTCGACTCGCGCGTCATCCGCTCCAGCTTCTGCTCCAGCCACCCCGAGTAGTTGCCGGAGAACGGGATGCCCCGGCCACGGTCGAGCTCGAGGATCCATTTCGCCACGTTGTCGAGAAAATAGCGGTCGTGCGTGATCGCGACGACAGTGCCCGCGTACTCGGACAGGAACCGTTCCAGCCACTCGACCGATTCCGCGTCGAGGTGGTTGGTCGGCTCGTCGAGCAGGAGCAGGTCCGGGTGCTGAAGCAGCAGCCGGCAGAGCGCCACGCGACGCTTCTCGCCGCCCGAAAGGGTGGTGACGTCGGCGTCGTTCGGCGGGCAGCGCAGGGCATCCATCGCGATGTCCACGTTGCGATCCAGGTTCCAGGCGTCGGCCGCGTTGATGCGGTCCTCCAGCGCACTCTGCTCGGCACCGATCGCTTCGTAATCGGCGTCCGGGTCCGACCATTTCGCCATGACGGCGTTGTACTGGTCGATGAGGCCGTGCACCTCGCGCACGCCGTCGAGGACGTTGCCCTTGACGTCCTTGCCCTGATCGAGTCCGGGTTCCTGGCTGAGGTAGCCCACGGTGAAGCCCGGCGTCAGGCGGGCATCACCCGTGAACCCGTCGTCCAGTCCGGCCATGATCCGCAGCAGGCTGGACTTGCCGGCGCCGTTGGGACCGATGACGCCGATCTTGGCGCCCGGATAGAACGAGATCGAGATGTCCTCGAGCACCGTCCGATCCGGCGGGTAATGCCGGGCGAGCTTGTACGACGTGTAGATGAATTCGGCAGGCATCGCCGGTCAAGGGTACCGATCGGCGGGGATGTGGGTCCGAGCCTCCTCAGGACTTCTGCCCCGGGCTTCCCAGTAACTGGGTCAGTGCCCCAGACACGCGGTCTGCATCTGCCGCTGCCAGCTTCCCGATCTCGCCCCGCACCACGCGATGGTCCAGCGTGAACAGCTTGAAGCGCACCTTGGACGGGGCGGGCAAGCCGGCGGCCGCAAGGTCGGTCAGCGTGCAGTCCAGGGGCCAGGGCGCGTTCTCTTCCGATGTGATCATCGCCATGACCGAATGACCGGCAGGCGTGTTAAAGGCTTCCGGATCGGAGAGCACCAGCGCCGGGCGGTTCTTCGTCGCGCTTCGGTCAGTGAACGGGAACGGGACGCGCACCACGGCGTACCGGTCAAAGCTCACCGTACGCCTCATCATCGGCGGCGCCCGCCCATTCGCTCAACGTGCCTTCGAGGGCCCGAAGGTAGTCAACGTCCATCGGTTGCACACGGCGCACGGTCGCGGTCCCGTTAGCCGCGACATCCCAGGCGATCAGGTCGCCGGGCACAACATGCAGGGCGGCGCGAACATCCCGCGGAATCGTGGTTTGTCCCTTGGCCGTGATCTTGGCGACAGCACGCATGTCGTTCCTTGTGTAATGCGCTCCTTACCGCCATACCATACCGCACCTCGCCGCAATTCAACTCACAGATCGCGCTGACCCTCGTCGTGTTGGTTGAGGGAAGTGCCGGTCTTGCGCCTACCTGCGGCTGCCCCAGGGCACTGATGCGAAGAGCTCGTCCCCGTCATATGGGACGATCTCGTCCGCAGTTCCGGAAGCGAAGTAGCCGAGGTGTTGCTCCCGCGCGATTGGATGGATGCGCCTGTGGCGTTGCTATGGCGCCCCCGGACGGACTC
>JANPDJ010000199.1:0-3207 GCA_031431395.1 Chloroflexota bacterium
ACTGGGACGACGACCTGCCGCGCTTCTCCCCCGATGGCCTGACGGTCGCCTTCCGCTCGAACCGTACGTCGGCGCGCGCGACGAGCTCCACGTCAGAGTTGTGGCTGGTCCCGGCCGAGGGCGGGGCTCCGCGCCTGCTCGTGCCGGCCGTTGGTGCGATCCGGATGCACGGCTGGTCGCCGGACGGACGGCTCATCGCGTACATCGGCCACCGCCAGGGCGAGGCGCAGGGCGTCAACAACGACATCTGGCTGGTGGACGCGCAGACCGGTGACGCGCGCAACCTCACCGAGCACCTCGACCGGCCGATGGGCCAGTGGGTCCGCTCGGACCCGCCGGGTTCGTTCCCGCCGCCGGACCTGGCGTGGTCGCCGCAGGGTGACGCGGTCTACGTGACGTACGCGGAGGGCGGCACGAGCCGCGTCGCGCGGGTCGGCGTCGATGGGTCCGTCACCCCGATCCTGGCAGGCGACACGGGCTGGTTCGCGTTCGGGGTCGCGTCCGCCTCGGGTGACCTGGTCGCCCTGGGCTCAAGTGCGGCAGACCCCGGCGAGCTCGTCCTTGCCCGGCCGGACGGCTCCGATCCGCGGCCCATCACCTCGGTCGCGACGGATTGGCGCTCCGGCATCCAGTTCGGCCGCCTGGAGCGCTTCGAATTCGATGCGCCCGACGGCACCCGGCTCGAGGCGTGGATCCAGCACCCGGCTGGCTACGCGTGGAACGAGCCCCTGCCGCTGATCCTGCATATCCACGGCGGCCCCCACTGGCCCATCGGCGGCCGCCTGAACATGGAGTTCCGGCGCCTCGCGGAGGCCGGTTTCCGCGTGCTGTACCTGAACCCGCGGGGCGCCATGGGGTACGGCAATGCGTACGCGCAGGCCAACGTGGGCGATTGGGGCGGGATCGACGCCGCGGACCTGCTGGCGGCCGTGGAGGTGGCGGCCGCCCGGCCCGACGTCGACGGCACGCGCGTCGGCGTGACCGGCGAGAGCTACGGCGGCTGGATGACGAACTGGCTGATCGCCACCACCGACCGGTTCAGTGCGGCCGTGGCCCAGAATTCGATCAGCGACATGCGGAGCGAGTACCTGACGTCGGAGGACCCGCCCGGGCTCGACTGGGACATGGGCGGTTCGCCGTGGGAGCAGCCAGAGCGGTACGAGCGCCAGTCGCCGATCTCCCGCGTGGAGCAGATCCACACGCCGCTGCTCCTCGTCCACTCGGAGCTTGACCAGAACTGCCCGATCAACCAGAGCGAGCAGCTCTATGCCGCGCTCCAACTGCTGGGCCGCGATGTGGAGTTCCTGCGCATCCCGGGCGAGGGCCACCTCATCAATCTCGTGGGCCGTCCGTCCAGCCGCCTGGCGCGGATCCGTGCCACCGACGCCTGGTTCAGGCGCCACCTCCGGTCCGAGGCCAGCGATCCGGGCAGCTCGACCGCCCCGCTGGCAATGCCTGACGCGGCAACGGCGGCCCCTGCGGCCCCTGCGGCCCCCCAGCCGCTCTCGGCCGTATCGTCAAACGAGTACTGATCCAGCCCATACTCAACCCCCGGCAGAAGGCAGAGGAGCGCACACCCATGACGGTCAAGGTCTTCCAGGTTGACGATGGAGCGGGTCTCGAGCCGCTCGACGACGAGCGCGCGGTCATCGAGGCCGCGGGCGGCGAGCTCATCGTCGAGAACTGCAAGAGCGAGGACGAGGTTCTCGCGAAGGCCGGCGACGCGGAGATCTTCTGGGTCGCGTGGGATCCGTGGATGAGCCGCCGCGTCATGGCGGCGCTGCCGAACTGCCGCCTCGTCATGCGCTGGGGCGTTGGCTACGACCAGATCCCGATCCGCGACGCGACAGACCTCGGGATCGCGGTGGCCAACGCGCCGGCCTACGGCACGGACGACGTGGCGGAACACGCGATCGCGCTCCTGCTGTCCACGGCGAGGAATATCCCGTTCCTCCACGGCGGGATGATTGGCGCGCAGGGCGGCTGGCCGTCCGTCGCGAACCGGCCGATGCACCGGATGAAGGGCCGCACGCTGGGCGTCGTCGGCGTCGGGCGGATCGGCAGCGCGGCAGCCCGGCGCGGCATTGGCCTGGGTCTGCGCGTGATCGGCTACGACAAGTACCGCCCGGATCACGAACTGCAGGCGATGGGCGTCGAGCCGGTGAGCCTGGACCGGCTGCTGGAGGAGTCGGACTACGTGACACTCCACGTCCCGCTCAACGACGAGACGCGAGGCATGATCAGCCGCGCGCGCCTGGCGCAACTCCGGCCGGAAGTCATCCTCGTCAACACGGCGCGTGGCCCGGTCATCGAGGAAGCCGCCCTCATCGATGTGCTCCGCGAACGGAAGATCACGGCAGCCGCCCTCGACGTGTACGGCTATGAGCCGCTCGCGCTCGATTCACCGCTTCGCAGCCTGGACAACGTCGTCCTCACGCCGCATGTTGCGGGGTCGTCCTTCGAGGCGAACATCGACCTGCGGGCGGACATGGTGAACACCGTCGTGGAGTGGATCCGCGATAGCTGGTCGCCCCGCGTCCTGAACCCGCAGGTCCGGCCGAACCTGCGGCCGCGCCTGCACTCCTAGGGCGCTTTCGCAACCCGGGAGATCACCGTGACCGACGCGGGGCCGCTGCCTCCCATCACCGCCTATACCGACGCGTTCTCGTTCGCGCCGGGCGAGACGCTGCCCGTCCGGGTGAGCAGCGAGGCCGGCACGTACCGGGCGGACCTGGTGCGTCTCGTCAGCGCGGAGACGGAACGGGACGGAACGGGCTTCCTGGAGGAGGTCGTGGCGGAGGTCCCGGCGTCGGTCCATACGGGCCGCGTCCAGGGTTTCCGGCCCGGTTCATACGCCAGCGTCCCTGACCATCCGGCGCTGCACCCATCGGGTGCCTTCACGATCGCATCGTGGATTCAGCCGACCACCCCGGGCCGGGGCCGGCAGGCCATCCTGGCCCACGTCGATGACGCCGGCCGCGGGTACGCACTCGAATTGACGGACGAGGGCGCGCTCGAGCTGACGATGAGCAGCGCGTCCGGCTCGGCGGCCGCCCGCACGCCTGCCCCGCTCCAGGCGTCGCGCTGGTACTTCGTGGCGGCCAGCGTCGACCCGGACCGGGGCGAGATCCGCCTCACGCAGCAGCCGGAGCCCACGTGGCCGGTGGAGCCGACCGCCGCGTCCGTCACTGCTCCGCTTCCGGCCGG
>JANPDJ010000200.1:0-14039 GCA_031431395.1 Chloroflexota bacterium
ATCGCACGATGGCCCGCCTGCTGTTCGTTGATGTCATGGCGGCCGGCCGCGTCTTCAGTGGCGAAACAAGCGCCCTCCACGACCGATTCGCCGGGATGATTGCGGGCTACCTGGACGAAGCGGTGCAGGCGGGTGCAATCCCTCCAATCGACACGGCCCTTACCGGCGTGGCCTGGTTCGGAGCGCTGAACGAGGTCGTCGCCCGCTGGTTGCTGATGGACGACCCGCCCCCGCTGGAGGCGGCCTATCCCACGCTGCGCGCGTTGCTGCTGCGCAGCGTGTCCGCGAGCGAGGCGCGCATCGCCGGCGCGACGGCGGCCCCGGGCGCGTGACCCTCACCGACCGGATCACCTCGCCGCCCACCCGGGGTTCCATCGCCACAGAACTCTCGGCGCTGCTGCCACGCGTGCGTCGCCGTCCTGGGCCGCCGTCACTCGTCGCGGCGGCGCTGCCGGTGGCCTCGACCGATCCGATCGACCTGTTCGCCGCCGCACGGTCGCTCGGCCTGGAGGCTGCCCTCTGGTTCCAGCCGGCAGCCGATCGGTTCATCGTGGGCATCGGGCGGGCCTGGGCCGTCCAGCCCGGCGGCTCCGATCGGTTTGCTGCGGCGAGTTCCGCGTGGCGCACGCTGATGGCGGAGGCTGTGGTGGCCGACGCGGCGAGGCACTTGCCCGAGGCCGGCCCGAGACTCATCGGCGGCCTTGGCTTCACCGGCCGCACGCCCGCCGGGGACGATCCATGGTCCCCGTTCGGTCCGGCTTCGCTGGTCCTGCCCTCGTTCGGCGTGGCCCAGGGCGGAAGAGGGGCGAGCCTCACCGTTGCAGTCGGTCCGGACCAGATCGACGGCGTCGATCCCGAGAACCTGGAGTGCCAATGGGACGAGATCGCTCGCGCCGCGGGCGACGTCCGTGACGCCAGGCTGCGGACCCCCGCGCCGGACGACGGTTGGGGGCCCGGCGCCACGGACGGGCGAGGCGCAACGGACGGGTCGGGCGCGCTCCGCATCATCGGCCGGCGCCCGGATCGCATGGCCTGGGACAGGACCGTCGGCCTGTTCGCGGGGGCCGTCGGGCGGGGCCGGATCGACAAGGTCGTGTTGGCCCGGCGGGTCATCCTTCGTGCCGACGCCGACCTGGACATCGTCGCGGCCCTGCGTCACCTGTCCAGGACCGCGCCGGAGAGCACGACGTTCGCCTTCGTCCGGGACGGCACGACGTTCATCGGCGCAACTCCGGAGCGCCTGGTCCGGACGACCGGGCGGAGGTTCGAGACCGTCGCGATCGCGGGCTCCGCCGCGCGGGGTGCCGACCCGGTGACGGACGCCCGGTTCGCCGCAGCGCTCCTCGCGAGCGAAAAGGACCGCGAGGAGCACGCCGTGGTGGTGGACATGCTGCGCGCGAGCCTTACGCCGATCGTCGAGGAACTCCACATCGCGGAGGCTCCCGCGATCCTCCCGTTGCGGCACGTCCAGCACCTCGTGACCCCCGTGACCGGGACGACGCGCGATGACGGTGGCCTGCTCGCGCTGGCGCAACGCCTGCATCCCACTCCAGCCGTGGGAGGCGCGCCGCGAGAGATCGCCCTGGCACTCATCGCCGAACACGAGGGCTTCGATCGTGGCTGGTACGCAGGACCCATCGGGTGGCTGGGCGCGGAAGGTGACGGCGAACTGATGGTCGCCCTCCGGTGCGCGCTCGTCGAGGGCATGCAGGCCACGCTGTTTGCGGGATGCGGGATCGTCGCCGCCTCCGATCCGGCCCGGGAGTGGGAGGAGTCGCGACTCAAGCTTCGGACCATGACCGCAGCCCTCGGCCGTCTCGTGGAGGACGAGCGATGACCGATGTCCTGGCGCTGCGCGGCATCGCGCACGAGCTGATGGCCGCCGGTGTGGCCGAGGTTGTGGTGTGCCCGGGCTCCAGGTCCACGCCCCTCGCCCTCGCGGTGCGCGCGCACCCCGGCCTGCGCGTCCGGGTTCTGCTCGACGAGCGGTCGGCGGGCTTCTTCGCGTTGGGCCTCGCGCGGGCCTCCCGGCGCCCGGTGGCCGTGGTTGTCACGTCCGGAACGGCCGCGGCGAACCTTCTGCCCGCCGTCGTCGAGGCGTCCCTCGCCAGGGTCCCGCTGATCCTGCTCACCGCGGACCGGCCGCCCGAACTGCGCGATCGCGGAGCGCCCCAGACGATCGACCAGGTGCGCCTCTTCGGCGGGTACGTGCGCTGGTTCTGCGAGCTGCCGCTCCTGGACGGTGCTCCCGAGACGCGGCGCCACGTCCGGTCGGTTGTCGGGAGGGCCGTCGCCACCGCCCGCGCCGGCCCGGCCGGTCCGGTTCATCTCAACATCCCGTTCCGGGAGCCCCTTGTCCCCACGTCGGCGCTGGGACCGCTCGACCCGCTCGATTCGCCGGGTGGTGCGGACGGGCATGCGCGGCCGTTCACGGACGTCGTCGCCGGGCGCGCCGTGCTCGGCGCAAACGACCTGTCCCACGTGGCTGCGCGCATCGCCCGCGTGGAGCGCGGCCTGATTGTCGCCGGACCGCAGGATGATCCGGATCTTCCTGCGGCCCTCGCCGCCCTCGCGTCCGTGACCGGCTACCCGATCCTCGCCGACCCGCTTTCCGGAGTCCGCTGCGGAACCCACGACCGGACGCTGGTGCTGTCACACGCCGACCACCTGGTTCGCGCGGGACCATGGCGCGACACGCACCTGCCGGAGCTCGTGATCCGGTTCGGCGCGATCCCGACATCCAAACCGGTCACGACGCTCCTGGGCGAGCTGGCTCCGGCACAGGTCGTCATCGACGGGGATGCCGGCTGGCGCGAGCCGGCCATCATCCCGACGACCTTCATCCACGCCGATGCGACGGTCACGGCCACCATGCTCGCGGACGCGGTGGCAGCCGCCCGGAACGCCGCGGGCGGCGTGCGGGAGTCCGATTGGCCGGCTGCCTGGATCGAAGCGGACCAGAAGGCGGAGCAGGCTCTGGGCGCGTGGCTGGCCGGCCTGGATGGGCGCGGCGAGGCGTTCGAGGGTCTGCCGTTCGCGCTGCTGGGCGGCCTCCTGCCACACGGCGCCCTGCTGTGGGCCGGCAACAGCATGCCCGTTCGCGACCTCGACGACTGGCTCGCCGGCAGCAGCCGGGCCATCCGGCCTCTCGCCAACCGGGGGGCGAACGGGATCGACGGCGTCGTGTCCACGATGCTGGGTTCCGCGGCGGCCGACGCGGGAGCGGTGGCGCTCGTGGTGGGGGATATCTCGTTCCTCCACGACCTGAATGCCCTCGTGGCGGCCCGCCTGCACGGCCTGTCGGCGACGATCGTCCTGGTCGACAACGATGGGGGCGGGATCTTCTCGTTCCTGCCGCAGGCGGCGGCGAACGCGCCCGAGGTGGGCCTTCCCGACCACTACGAGGAGCTGTTCGGGACGCCTCACGGCATCGACATCGGCCCGATCGTCACCGCGCTCGGCGGGCAGTACCGGTCCGTTGGTCCAGCGGATCTCCGGCAGGCGCTGGCCGACTCGATCGGCCGCCCCGGCGTGCACGTCCTTGGCTTCCGGACGGACCGCGCCCGGAACGTGGAACTCCACCGCGAGGCGGCCGCCGCCGTGGCGCAGGCCCTGGCACGGGCATGAGCCGCATCATCGTGGACGAGCTCCCGTGGCAGGTCCGTGTCCGTGGCGCCGGAGTCCCGCTGCTCCTGCTGCACGGGTTCATGGGCCGTGGATCGAGTTGGGGGGCGCTCGGGACGGCGCTCGCTCGAGAATTCCGGCTCGTCGCGGTGGATCTTCCCGGCCACGGCCGATCGGGCAGCCCGCGCGATCCCCTGCGGGCGGGCGTGGAGCGGACTGCCGCCGACCTCGCCGTCATCCTCGCTCGGGCTGGGTGCGCCCCCGCGCATGTGATCGGCTACTCACTGGGTGCACGCGTCGCCCTGCGGCTCGCGGTGGCGCACCCCGAGGCGGTACGGCGCCTGGTGCTCGAGAGCCCATCCGCCGGCCTCGCGACCGAGGCGGACCGACGCGTGCGCCGTGCCGCAGACGCGGATCTCGCTGCCCGCCTGGTGCGGGAGGGCATGGAGTCGTTCGTGGACGCCTGGGAGCGCCAGCCGGTCTTCGCCAGCCTCGCGAATCTGCCGCCCGCTCGCGCCGCGCGGCTCCGGACGCAGCGGCTGCGAAACCGGCCGGTGGGCCTGGCCGCCAGCCTGCTCGGCGCGGGGCAGGGCAGCATGGCTCCGCTGTACGACCTGCTGCCGGGGATCCGCGCGTCAACCCTGGTGATCGCTGGAGCGCTGGATCCGGTTGGCCGGGCACGCGCCGAGGCGGTTGCGGCCGGCATCCCCGGAGCCACGCTGGAGATCGTCGCGGGCGCCGGTCACGTCCCACACCTGGAAACCCCCACGCTGTTCCGCTCGCTCGTCACGACATTCCTGAGGGAGGACACCGCCGCATGAGTGCTGCCACCTGGACAACCGCGATGGACTACCAGGACATCCGCTACGAGCATTCGGGCACGGGGATCGCGCGGGTGATGATCAATCGGCCCGACGTCCACAACGCGTTCCGCCCGGAGACTGTCGGGGAGCTGATCGACGCGTTCGCCCGGATCCGGGATGATGCCTCCATCGGCTGCGTTCTCCTTACCGGAGCCGGCGACAAGGCCTTCTGTTCCGGCGGCGACCAGCGATACAAGGACCGCGGCGGATACGTGGGGGCCGACGGGCTGGCGCGGCTCAACGTCCTGGACCTGCAGCGCCAGATCCGGTCGCTCCCGATCCCGGTCATCGCGCTGGTCAACGGCTATGCCATCGGCGGTGGCCAGGTGCTGCAGGTGGTCTGCGATCTCGCGATTGCCTCGGAGAATGCCATCTTCGGGCAGGTGGGCCCCCAGGTCGGGAGTTTCGATGCCGGGTTCGGGGTGGGGCTCCTGGCTCGACTCGTCGGTGATCGCAAGGCCAAGGAGATCTGGTTCCTGTGCCGCCGTTACAGCGCGGCGGAGGCGTTGGCCATGGGCCTGGTGAACCGCGTGGTGCCACTGGCCCAGCTCGAGGAGGAAGGAGTCGCCTGGGCCACCGAGATCCTCGCCATGAGCCCCACCGCGATCCGCTTCCTCAAGTCCGCCTTTCTCGTGGCGACGGACGGGCTGGCCGGGATGCAGGAGTTCGCCGGCAACGCGACGGGCCTCTATTACACGACGGACGAGGCGCACGAGGGCTCCCGGGCGTTCCTGGAGAAGCGAAGACCGGACTTCTCCGCGTTCCCGCGGCGGCCGTGACCGGCAGGACGGGGGGCCGGGCGGTGCGTGGCGCCGGCGGCTCTCCGGCGGCGCGGCCGTCACGCTTTCGAATCTGGCTGCTCGCGATTCGGCCGGCCACCCTGCCCGCGGCGCTGAGCGGCGTGGCCGTGGGCCTTGGGGCCGCGCTGGCGGTGGGCACGCCCTTCCGTCCGGATGCCGCGGTTGGCTGTCTCGCGGTCGCGCTGCTCCTGCAGGTCGCGGCGAACCTCTCCAACGACCTGTCCGATTTCCGGAAGGGCGCCGACACGCCGGCCAGGACAGGACCGATCCGCGTCGCGGCCGCCGGCCTCGCGACGGCACGCCAGCTCGAGTTCGCGATCGGCCTGACGGTGGGCCTGGCCGCGATCGTGGGCCTGTGGCTCACGATCCTCGGCGGACCCGTCCTGCTCGGCGTCGGCGGCCTCGCGATCGTGGCAGCGCTCGCGTATACGGGTGGCCCGTGGCCCTATGGCTATCGAGGCCTCGGTGAGGTCTTCGTGTTCCTGTTCTTCGGGCTGGTGGCTGTCGCCGGAACGGCATATCTCCAGGGCGGCCGGCTCGAGCCCCTGTTCCTCGTGGCCGCGATCCCCGTGGGTGCCCTGACGACCGCGATCCTCGTGGTCAACAACCTCCGCGACATCCCGACCGACGCAGCCGCCGGCAAACGGACGCTCGCCGTCATCCTGGGCGCCCGCGCCACCTCGGCCGAGTACGCCGTCCTGCTGCTGGCTGCGTTCATCGTCCCGGTGGCACTCGCCGTGGCCGGCCGCGGGCTCGCCGTGCTGCTGCCGCTCCTGGCAATGCCCCTTGCGTTGCCGCTCCTGCGGACGATCCGGACGTTCACGGAGCCGCGTCAGCTCAACCCCGTCCTCAAGGCGACTGCGCGCCTGGCGCTCGTGCACAGCCTGCTCTTTGCGATCGGCCTCGCCGCGGGCGCCGCGAGCCGGGGTCCCATCACGTGACGGCCATCCGGTCACTTGTGGCGGATCGCGTCCGGATCCCGTTCCGCCGGCCCTTCCCCACGGCCACCGGGATGTGGGTCGTGCGGGACGCCTGGCTCATCCGCCTGCTGGATGCGGACGGCCTGGTCGGGATGGGAGAGGCCGTCCTGGAGCCCACCCCCGGTGACGTGCCGGAGACGATCCTGGCCGCATTGATCCGCGAGGCGGCCGAAGGTGCGACCGAGGGACGACTTCCGTCGACGAGGGACCTGGAGGTCCACGGCGCACCGGGCCGCGCTCTGAGGGCGGCCATCGAGAGTGCACTGCTGGACCTGCAGCGACCCGGGAGCCACCCGGAGATCGCGCGCGACGATGGATGGGTGGATGTCAACGCGACCATCCCGTCTCTTGGTTCCGCGGCCGCGGCCAAGGCGGCACGGCAGTCCGTGGACCTGGGCTTCACGACACTGAAGGTGAAGGCCGGCGCCGAGCAGGAGACGGAAGTGCTCGTCGGACGGGTGCGCGCAATCCGGACGGCCGTGGGCCCGGGCGTACGGCTCCGTCTCGACGTGAACGGGGCATGGGATCTCGACACGGCGGAAGAGCGCCTTCGGGCCGTCGAGCAGTTCGATATCGAGTACGTCGAGCAGCCTGTGGCCGCGCACGACGTTGCCGGGCTGGCCGAACTGCGCCGTCGAGTTCGGGTGCCTATTGCCGCCGACGAGGCGGCCGCCTCGGTGCAGGCGGTTCGGGCCCTCTTGGCAGGCGAGGCGGTGGACGTCCTTGTCGTGAAGCCCGCCCGCGTCGGCGGACCGGCGGCCGTCGCCGAGATCGCCGAGCGGGCCGCCGAACGGGGGGTACCCGTGGTCATCAGCACCCTCTTCGAATCGGGCGTCGGGATCGCCGCCGCCCTGGCCATGGCTGCCGCCCTGCCGGAGGTCCAGGCGTCCCGGCTGGCGGCCCGGCCGGACCACGGGCTGGCAACGGCGGGCCTCCTCGACCACGATCTTCTGCGCGATCCCCTGATCGTTGCGAGCGGCCGCATCCGGGCCCCGCGTGGCCCGGGGAGCGGCGGCCTCGGCATCGTCCTGGACGTCCGCGCACTGGCCCGGTTCAGGACCGAAGCCGTCGGGTCGTTGGGCTGATGCTCTACGCGTCCCTGGCGGCATCGGCACGGCTGGCCGCGTCCGGCGCTGCACGGGGCCCGGCGGTTGTCGATCCGGAGGTCCGCTGGAGTTGGCGAGAACTCGACGAGCGAGCAGACGAGGTCGCCCGGAGCCTCGGCCGGGCGGGTGTGGGTCTGGGCGACCGTGTTGGACTGCTGGCGCCGCCGTCGGCTACCGCGATCGCTGCGCTCCATGGGATCGCACGCGCCGGCGCGGTCGCTGCACCGCTCGGGCTCGGCCTGTCCGCCGCGGAACTCGTTGCAGCCGCGCAGGCGATGGACCCGCGCCTCGTCATCTGTGGTTCCGGATTCGAATCTGCTGCGGCGGCCGCAGGCCGTCCGACGCTCGCTCTTGACGGCCTGTTCGTGACGGTGGGGGAGCCGCGGTCCGAGCGGCGGCAGGCTGCAGTCGCGGCGCCCCTCGCCCGCGACTCAGCCGCGGCCGGTGCCCGGTTCGCAGCCGTCGCCGGCCCCCCGGCCGTCGCCGGCCCCCGGCTCGCACCCGTCGGGCCGGAGGCCGATCCCGCCGCACCGGCCGTGGTCGTCCTCACCTCCGGGACCACCGGCCGCCCGCGGGCGGCGATCCTGTCCACGGCCGCTCTGGTGGCCAGCGTGGAGGCGTGGCTGGCCGTGCTGCCGCCGGCGACGGGCTGGCTCCTGGTACTCGGGCTCGGCCACATCGCCGGACTCGGGGTCGCCTGGCGAGCGGCGCTGTCGGGCGTCCCGCTGGTCGTCCTGCCGCAATCGGACGCCGCGGGGATCCTTGCCGCCCTGGCCGGCGATCCGGCGCCCAGCCACGTCTCCCTCGTGCCGGCCATGCTGGTCCGGCTGCTGGACGCTGCGGGCGACGGGCCGCCCCCGGCGACACTCCGGGCCGCCCTCGTGGGCGGCGGGCCCATCTCGCCCGAACTGGTCACGCGGGCGCTGGACGCGGGTTGGCCGATCGTGCCGACGTATGGACTCACGGAAGCCGGTTCGGGAGTCACGGCGCTCCCCACCAGCGAGGCGGCAGGCCATCCCGGGAGTGCCGGCCGACCACTGCCGGGGGTCAACGTCCGGATCGCCGAGCCCGATGAGGCCCACGCCGGCGAGATCGTCATCCGGAGTCCGGCTCAATTCACGGGCTATCTCGACGATCCGATGGGAACCGCGGCCGCGCGCGCCGATGACGGCTGGCTTCGGACGGGCGATTTCGGGCGCCTGGACCCGGATGGCCGCCTGACCGTCCTCGACCGTCGCGTGGACCGGATCGTCCGCGGCGGCGAGAACATCTCGCCGGCGGAGGTGGAAGCGGCCCTCCTGGCGCATCCTGCCATCGCCGCCGCGGGCGTCGTGGCCCGGAGGGATGACACGCTGGGCCACGTGCCGGTGGCCGCCATCGTCCTGCGTGCCGGCGTCGCTGATCCGGGTGACGCCGACCTGGCACGCCACTGCCGCAGTCGCCTGGCCGGGTTCAAGGTGCCCGCCGCCTTCATCCGCCTCGAGTCGCTTCCGATGACCCCGGGCGGCAAGCTGCGCCGGGCCGAGCTGCGGGCCCTGCTGGATCCGCTCGCCGACGCACCATTCCGGCCTCGATCGGTCGCGCGACCGGGCGGCGTGCGCATCGCGTACCTCACCTTCGGGAGCGGGCCGGTCCATCTCCTTCTCCTCCACGGGACGCTTTCCACGGCCGCGCAACTGGCGGGCCTCGCACATCTCCTGGCGGCATCCGGCGCTCTGACGGTCCATGCGGTGGACCGCCGGGGGAGTGGTTCGAGCCGCCTTGCCGAACCCGAACCAATCGGGATCGAGACCCACGTGGACGATCTCGCCGCCGTGCTTGACGCCGAGGGGTGTCGCGCGGCGGCCCTGGTCGGGGTGAGTTTCGGCGGCGTCGTGGCGCTTGAATTCGCCGCCAGGATGCCGGACCTCGCGCTGGCGGTCGTCGCCTGGGAGCCGCCCTACGGGCCGCTGGCGGATGCGGCAACCCGGCGCGCCTTCGCGGCCGTCGCAAGGGCGACCGAGCGAGCGTACGAAGCGGGAGGTCCCGGGTCCGCCGCGCGGACGTTCGTGCGGGGAGTCGCGGGCGACGGGGCGTGGGACCGGCTGGGTGATCGGAGCCGGACGTTCCTCGCGAGCGAGGGCGACAGCGCCTACATGGATGCGGGCTTGCGAGGTCTGGACCCGTCCGGACTGCGGCGGATCCACGTCCCCACAACGATTCTGACCGGGGACGCGAGCGAACCGTTCTACGGGCCCATCGCGGACGCTCTCGTGGATCACATCGAGGGGTCGCGCCGGGTCCGGCTGCCCGGCATGCGGCACACCTCGCCCATCACGGACCCGGACCTCATGGCCGATGCTGTCGGGATCGCCCTTGCCGCCGGCGGGGAGTCCCAGGCATGACGCTCGGGCCGGGCGACGCGCCTTCAGGACGCGCGTCGGACCAGGGCAATGCCGCTTCGTCCGCGGAGGTAGGGGCGATGTTCGATCGGATCGCGCCCGTCTACGACCCGATGAACCTCCTGATCTCGGCGTTCCAGGAGCCGCGCTGGCGCAGGCGCGCGGTCGCGCTGACGGGCGTGCGTCCCGGCGACCGGCTCCTCGATGTCGCGACCGGGACGGGCAAGGTGGCCGCGGACCTGTACCGCCGGGCCCAGCCGGGTGGCACCGTCCTGGGGGTGGACATCTCGCCCGGCATGATCGGCGTGGCACAGCGGCGGTTCAGGGACCGGACCGGGCTCGAGTTCGTCGTGGGCGATGCGCTTGCCCTGCCCACGGCGGACGGGACCTTCGACGCTGCGACGATCGCGTTCGGGATGCGCAACCTGCCCGACTACCGGCTGGGCTTCGCCGAGCTGGCTCGCTCCGTCCGACCGGGTGGGCGCGTCGTCTGTCTCGAGATTGCGCGACCCCGCAGCCGGCTTGCGCGCATCCTGCGCATCTGGTTCGACCGGATCGTGCCCGTGGTCGGCCGGATTGCCGGGCAGGGCGGGGCGTACGGCTATCTCGTCCGCAGCGTCCGGGACTATCCCGGCCCCGACCGCATCGCCGAGATCATGCGTGAGGCCGGATTGGTCGACGTGAGCTGGAACGGCATGTCCGGCGGAATCGTCACGCTCCACGTGGGCACGGTCCCGGATCGATGAGCGTCGCGAGCGGTTTCGCCCCGGGGGAGGGCGATATCATCGTGCGCGCACCCCACCCGGAGCAGCATGCCCATCACATCGGCTGAGATCTTCACGCTGGTCCATGAGTTCACGCCGCGGCGGGGGCCGTCCGATTCGTGGGGCAACAGCCACGCCTATTGCCTCGTGAAACTGGCCCACTCGGACGGGACGACCGGGTGGGGCGAGACCTACCTGCGCACGGGTATGCCCGGGGTGCTGGCGGAGATGGCGGCCCAGATCATCGGCCGCCACGCAGCGGACGCACAGAAGAACTGGGCAGATCTGTGGTCGTCCGGCGAGCAGCCCTTCGCCACGTCCGCCCTCTCGATCGCGCTGGACGACATGCGCGCCCGCCGCGCGGGGATCTCCGTCGCGGCGTTGTACGGCGGCAGCCGGCGCGATCGCGTCCGGGCCTACGCCGCGCACCAGGGGTACGTGGAAGGCGTTGACCCTGCGGTCTCGTGGCCGCAGGACGCGGCATCAGCCGTCGCCCAGGGCTTCACCGCGCTCAAGTTCCGCATCGGGCGATATCCCATCGCCCACGAGGTGGCCATCCTGGAGCGCATGATCCCGAACTTGCCGGCCGGCACCACGCTCCTCGCGGATGCGTCCGGTGCCTACACGCCGCGCTCGGCCGTGGAGATGGGCCGCCACCTGGAGCGCCTCGGGTTCACGTGGTTCGAAGGTCCGCTGTACGAGTGGGAGGGCTACGTCGGCTACGAGTCGCTGCCCCCGGCCCTCGACATCGCGATCGCCGGCGCGGAAGTGACCCTGTCGCGAACGCAGCTCGCGGAGCAGTTGGCGCGCGGCTGCTTCGACATCGTGCAGCCGGACGTCGTGATCTGCGGCGGCATCGGCGAGGCGCGCTTCTACGCGGACCTCGCGCGGCTTTCGGCCGTCCAGACGGTCCCGCACACGGACGGCGGCGCCATCGGCATTGCGGCAGCATTGCAGCTGCTCGCCCTGCTGCCGGAGCCGACGCGGTCGCCGACGACGGATTCGCCCCTGCTCGAGGTGGGAACGGGCGAGAACCCGTGGCGGACCGAAGTCCTGACGAGCGGCTGGGAGCTGCGGGACGGCTGGGTGGCCATCCCGTCTGGGCCGGGGCTGGGAATCGAAGTGGACGAAGCGTTCGTCCGCCATCATGCTCGCGAGATCCGGAAGGTCACGTAGGACGGCAGACGCGCAACGGCCGCGGAGGGGGACTTCATCATGGCGAAGATCAGGTTCGGGCTCATCGGGTCGGGCTACATCAACCGCGGTTACGCGGCAGGACTCAAGATCGGCCAGGTTCCGGACGGTGAGCTTGTCGCGATCGCCGGGGGGCGTCGGGCGCCTGCGCTCGCAGCGGAGTTCGGAGCGGAGGCGGAGCCAACGGTCGAGGCGCTCCTCGCGCGCAAGGACATCGACGCAGTCATCATCGGCTCGCCCCACACGGCGCACCTGCCGCAGACCCGGATGGCGGCGGCCGCCGGCAAGCACGTCTACACGGAGAAGCCCATGGCCGTCTCCGTGGCGGAATGCGACGCGATGATCGAGGCCTGCCGTGCGGGCGGTGTGAAGCTCGGTGTCAACAAGGTCCTTCGGTTCCGGATCGCGCCGAAGGCGGCCAAGGAGCTGATCGACGACGGGGTCATCGGCGACGTGCGGATGATCCAGGCGCGTGGTTCCTGGACGGAGTTCTTCCTGAAGGACGTCGTGGGCGATGACGGCCGGATCATCATCCCGGCCAAGCTCTGGGCGATGGATCCGGCCGAAGGCTCGCAGTACCTGGACTACGGCGTCCACTGCAACGACATCATCCGCTGGTACAGCGGGAGCGAGGCGAAGCTGTGCTTCGCGCGGTACCACACGTTCGGAACGCCGCCGCCCCCGGACCTGACCGCCATGGTGACGTACGAGATGGCCAACGGCGTGATCGCCACGGTCCTCATGACGTACGAACTGCCGGAGCCCGGCATCAACCCGGCCGATGTGACGTTCATCATCGGGTCGAAGGGCATGATCGACTGCGACCAGTACGGCAAGGTGAAGTACACGACCGGCGGCGAGTGGAAGCTCTACAAGGAGCAGCCCTCGTTCGACTTCCTGAAGGACTACCTGGACCCGAACCGCCTGCTCGGGTTCTCCGCGCAGGTCCAGGACTTCGCGCGGGCGATCATCGATGGCCGCGAGCCCGCGGTGACCGGCTGGGACGGCCGCCAGGCCGTGGAGATGGCGGTGGCCGCCGACTTGTCCGCCGCCACCGGCGAGGCTGTGCGGCTGCCGCTCCCGATCGGCCGGTCGTAGCTCGACCGATGGCCGATCACTACGAGGTCGTGGGGCAGGGGTTCGTCGTTCGCGGGCCTCTCGCCGCATGTTCACGTGTGGCGGTCATCGGCGAGCGCGAGCTCGTCTGCACCTACGTCACGCGTTCCGGCGCGGGCGTCGCCGACTACACCGTGGAGCAGGCACGCTCATCCGACGGCGGGCGGACGTGGGAGCAGCACGGCCCCGTCTGGCCGGACCTGGCCGGCCTGGCCTCGATGTCGATGGCGCTCAGTCGGGCTCCATCTGGTCACCTGCTCCTCTACGGCACGTCCACGCCCGTGGGGGCTCCCGGTGAGAGCTGGTGGGACGGCGAGCGCCAGGCCCTCAAGCAGAACGACCTCGTCTGGGCGCATTCCTCCGACGCCGGCCGGAAGTGGACGCGGCCACGGGTCATCCCGATGCCGATCCCCGGGTCGGCGGAGGCTCCGGGGCCACTTACGGTGACGAGCGGCGGCCGCTGGATCGGCGTCTACGCGCCGTACAACACGTTCGACCCCACGGTGGTCGTGGACCGCAACCAGATCGTGGCCGTGTTCTCGGACGACCACGGCCGCACCTGGGGTCACACGTCCATGCTCCGTTTTGCCGATCCGAACGGTGGCGGTGCAGAGTCGTGGGTCGTGGAACTTGCCAACGGCCGCCTCGTGGGCACGTGCTGGAACATGAGCCTCGCCACGGGGGTGGACGAACCGATCCCGTTCGCCATCTCCGATGACGACGGGTCCACGTGGCTGGCCACGCACTCCACGGGGATTGCCGGCCAGGCCGCCAGTCTCGCCCCGCTGCCGGACGGCCGCCTGCTGATCGCCTACAACCAGCGGGCCCGGCCCGATGCGGGCGTGTGGCTCGCGGTGGCGCGGCCCACGGACGCGGACTTCGGCGTGGAGCGGATCGGGCCCGCCTGGGTCGCGGAACGTCCCACGTACTCGGCGGACGGTGATTCCGGCCACGATTCGTGGACGGATTTCGCCTTCGGCGAGCCGTCGGTCACCGTCCTGCCCGACGGGGACGTGCTGGTGACGATGTGGTGCGACCAACCGGCCGGTCGCGGCATCGGCTATGTTCGACTTGCCGGCGCATCGGTCCACGGCCGTCCTGCGTCTTCCCCCAACCGTTGACCACCCGAGGAGTTCGATGACCACCGCCGTTCCGCCCCTCACCGCCGGCGAGGGCGTCGTCAAGGTCCTGCTCGCGAACGAGGTCACGAC
>JANPDJ010000201.1:0-7236 GCA_031431395.1 Chloroflexota bacterium
GCATTGCTGACGATCTTCGCGATCATGCTCAGCGACTTCTTCGACACCATGGGCACGGTCACCGGCGTCGCCGCCGAGGCCGGGCTGGCAAACGAGGACGGCTCCGTTCCCGACGTTGGCAAGGTCCTGCTCGTGGACAGCGTGGCGGCGATCGCGGGCGGCCTTGCCGGCATCTCGTCGAACACCACGTACATCGAGAGCGCCGCGGGCGTCGCGGAGGGCGGCCGGACCGGCTTCGCTTCCGTCGTGACCGGCGTCCTGTTCCTGCTGGCCATCTTCCTCGCCCCGATTGCCGGGATCATCCCTGGCGTCGCGACCGCGCCGACCCTGGTGCTCGTGGGCTACCTGATGTTCACGCTCATCAAGGACATCCCGGTCGGCGACGTCGAGGACGGCATCCCCGCGCTCCTCACGATGATCCTGATGCCGCTCACCTACGACATCACCGTGGGCATCGGGGCAGGCTTCATCAGCTGGGTCGTCATCAAGGTGGTCCGCGGCAAGGCCGGCGCCGTCCATCCACTGATGTGGGCCGTGTCTGCGGCCTTCGTCGTGTTCTTCCTGAAGGATTGGATCCAAACCGTCGTGAAGTAGCCGTTGCGCGGATGGCCGTGGGGCGCCGGAAGGCGGGCGCCCTGCGGCTGCCTGTGCGGCGCGGGGCGCGCGCCTGCCGCCGTCGGCACCCCCGCCCACTGGGCGGAGCCCGCGCGGCGCTCCTGTACCATGCCCGCGATGTTCGAACGCACTGCGCTGCCGGACGGGCCGCGCGTCATCAGCGCCCGCCTGCCCGGCGCTCGCTCCGTATCCATCGCGGCGTACGTGCTCGCGGGCTCGCGACTGGAATCCCCGGAACAAGCCGGTGTCGCCCATTTCATGGAACACCTGACGTTCAAGGGCACACAGCGATACCCCACCACGAGGGCCATCTCCGAGGCGGTCGAAGGCGTAGGCGGCAGCTTCAATGCCGCCACCGACCGTGAGTCCACGGTCTACTGGGTTCGCGTCCCGCGCCGCGTCGCCGCACGGGCCATGGAAGTCATCGGCGAACTCATCGTCCGGCCCACGCTCGAAGTCCGGGACATCGACAACGAGCGCACGGTGATCATCGAGGAGATCCGCTCCTACCTCGACGACCCGGCGGAATACAGCCAGATCCTGTTCCAGCAGGCAATGTTCGGGAGCGGGTCGCTGGGCCGGGAGATCTGTGGCGACGAAGCCGGCATTCGGGCGCTGCCGGCGCAGACCATCCACGACTTCTGGGCGTCCGAGTACCGCCCGGCCAACACCGTCGTCGCCGTGTCGGGTGATCTCGAGCATGCCGAAGCCGCGGGCCTCGCGGACTCCGCGTTCGGACGGGGCACCGGACCCGTTCGGGCGTTCGACCCCGCGCCGCAGCTGCCGGCGGGGGATCGATTCGTGCTTGCCCGGCGCCAGACGACGCAGGCCCAGATCGTCCTCGGCGTGCCGGCACTCCGGCGCGATCACCCGGACGCGTGGGCGCTCGCGATGCTGAACGCGGTGCTGGGGGACGGCATGAGCAGCCGCCTCTTCCTGACCGTCCGCGAGGAGCAGGGTCTTGCGTATGACGTCAGTTCGGGCGTGGTGGACTACGCGGACTCGGGTGCCCTGACGGTCTCGGCCGGGGTGGACCCGGAGCGGCTGGAGCCCACGATGAAGGCGATCCTCGTGGAACTGGCCCGCCTGCGAGACGAGCTTGTCCCCGACGACGAGCTCGCGAAGGCCCGGGCCTACATGTCGGGCGGGCTGGAGCTTCGCATGGAGGAAACGCGCCACCTGGCGTCCTGGGTGGGCGGCCAGGAGGCGCTCCATGACCGCGTCCTCACGCTCGAGGAGGCGCTCGCGGAAGTGGCCCGAGTGGATGCAGCCTCGGTCCAGCGTGTTGCCCAGACCCTGTTCCGCGATGACCTCCTTCGCCTCGTCGTGGTCGCTCCGGGACGCGCGGGTCGGACCCTCGAGCGCTCCCTGCGCCTGCCGTGACGGAGCAGGCGCTGACCCAGGCCGGCACGGCGGACCAGGAAACGCCGCCGCTTGGGGCCCCGGACCAGGGAATGCCGCGGCAACGGGCCCTGCAGCAGGCGACGCCGGCCGGCCCGGACCCGGCGACTTCGAGCCCGGGCGATGCGGCGAACCTCCGCGTCGCGCACCTCCTGCTCCGGAGCGGGAACGTGCTGGCGGCTCGGGCACAGCTCGAGACCCTCGCCGGACGTCGCAAGCTCGACGTCCGAGGCCTCCTCGACCTCGCGGAGAGCCGCTGGCGGACGGGCGATCTTGCCGGAGCCGGCGATGCGTCCGCCGCCTATCTCGAGCTGGCCGGCCAGGACCCCCTCGCCATCGTCATCGCGGCGGAGGCGGCGGCCGCACAGGGTCGGCCGGGCGAAGCGCGTGGTCTCGCCAAACGTGCGCTCGACGGCCTGACACTGCCCCTCGAGGCCGTCTTCGCCGGCCAGCCGCGCAGCTCCATCTGGCCGCACGACCCGGCCGCGGCGGCCCACCAGGCAGGAACGCTGTACACCGGAGCGCCCGCCGAATCACGGCACCCGGGTGGTTCGTCCAGGCCATCAGCCGCGGCGACCGTCGCGCGCCCGGGGCGCATGCGCGACAGCGATGGCGGCTCCGTCTCCAACGCTGCGATCGAGCTCGAGGCGGCGCGGAGCGAACTCACGGCGGGCGACGAGCGTTCGGCCGTGATCCGCCTGGCGCTCGTATTGCGGTTCAGTCCGGCGCTCGCGCCGGCCGTGCTGGATCTTGTCGGACAATTGCCGGGTCCCGAGTTCGACGTCCTGCGCGGCGACGCGCTGCGTCTCGTCGGCCATGAGTCGGCCGCCGAACGCGCGTTCGCGTCTGCCGCCGAGTCACTCCGCGAATCCACACCCACAAGGAGTTCCCCGTGACCGAGCGAACCCTGGTCCTCATCAAGCCCGACGGCGTGCAGCGCCTCCTCGCCGGCCGGATCCTGGCCCGGTACGAAGAGCGCGGCCTCAAGATCGTCGGGCTGAAGCTGATGCTCGCGGACCGCACCACTGCGGAGCAGCACTACGCCGAGCATCGCGCACGGCCGTTCTTCGGCGGCCTCGTGGACTTCATCACGTCGCGCCCGCTTGTCGCGGTGGCACTGGAGGGGCCGAACGCCATCGCCGTGGTGCGCGCGATGAACGGACCGACGAAGCCGTTCGAGGCAGCCCCCGGCACGATCCGTGGCGACTACGCGCTTGAGGTTGCGCAGAACCTGGTCCATGCCTCCGATGGATCCGCGGCTGCAGCCCGCGAGCTTGCCCTGTGGTTCAGGCCCGAGGAACTGCTCTCGTACGAGCGCGACATCGACCGCTGGGCCCTCGCCCCGGCCGAGTAACCCGCCCCGGGCGAGTAGTCCGGTCCGGAGTCCCGCTGCTGCTCAGCTCGGCGATGGCGAGGCGCCCGAAACGGGCGACTCGGTCGAGAACGGACCGGGCGTGGCTCCGCCATTCGCAGGCTGCGCGCCCGGCAGCCCGGTCGGAACGTCGCCCGCGGCCGCGCCCCGCAGGCCGAAGAGACCGGCGCCCAGGGACACCGCGAGGAGTGACATCGCCAGGACGAGTGCGGCGGATGCGGGCACCCGGTTGAGATTGAGCGCCAGGCCGGCGGTTGCACCCGCGCGACGCCGCAGATCCCGCTGAGGGCGCTGCGGCCACCCGCGAGGAGCGGCCTGAACGAGAGCCGTCGGCTGACCCAGGCCCACGATGACCACGCGGGCGAGTGCTGCGGCCGAGGTCAGCGAGGCGGCGAAGACGAGCGACCGGATGGGATCACTGAACGCGCCCCGCAGCAGTTCGAGGCGCACCTCGAACGACAGGAGGCCCGGCAGCCCGATCGTTGCCACGGTCACGAGCGACAGGGCCACCCCAAGCACCGGGGCATGGCGGACCCAGCCCCGCAAGTTACTGAGCTCTCGGCTCCCGAACATCCGCGCGGTCACGAGGGCCCACGCCAGCAGCCCGGATTTCGCGAGCGGGAACACGAGGAGCCACGCGCGTTCGGCGCCCCATACGGCGGGATCCGTGGACGCGAACGCAAGCAGAACGAACCCGGAGTCCCCAATGATCGAATAGGCCACCAGCTGGTCGAGGTTCTCCCGGGTCAGTGCGCCCACCCCGCCGACCACGATGGTGAGGGCGGCAAGCCCGGCGACGAGCCCCCGCTCCCAGGCGAGCGGAAGCCCAAGTGGGACGATTGCAGCCTCCAGCCCGGTCAGTGCGACCACCGCGAAGACCGCCGGTCCCCACAACGACAGCACCGGCCGTGTGGCGTCTTTCACCTCGCCGAGCACGCGCGAACCATTCCCGTGGAATGGCACGGTGCCCACGCGCAGGGCCACGGCAAAGGACAGGGCGAGGAGGGCGCCGCCAACGGCGAACGGCTCCCCGGCGATCAAGTCGGCGCTGCCTGCAAGCAGTTCGAGCGCGGTGACAGCGACAGCGAGGGCGACCGAAATCCGGAGCAGTTCCATGCCGAGCCGGCGGCCGGACGCACCGGCCCCGGCCCCTGGGAGCGCCTCGCCCGCGGCGCCGGCCCGGCCGCCACGCACTCGGGACGCTGCCGGCAACCACCCCAGCGCGACGCCGGCCAGACCGGCTGCCGCCGCCGGAACGAGTGCCGTGACCGGGGAGGGGATCGTGAGCGCCAGCGTGGCAGCGCCCAGGAAGGCAAGGAACACCGGTGTCGGGTCCAGCTCGGGGTTCGGCCCCTTCCCCTCCGTGCCAGGTTCTCGCGGGACGACGACCGCGAGCAGTGCGGTCAGGATTCCCGTCGCCGCGGCCGCCACGAGGAATAGTCGAGCCCAGGCTGGCTGGGTGACGACCTCGCCCGCCAGTGTTGCATCACCCGCCGGCCCGGGCATCAGCGCCGCCAGGAGGCCGAAGGCTGCGAGTGCTGCAACGCCGGCCGCGGTGCCACCGCGACCGGCCCGTTGCGCGAGCCACGCGAGCAGGCTGCCGCCGAACGCCACCAGCACCAGCGGCATCAGCGTCATCGCAGGCGGCCGGTCCTGGAAGGACCCCCGCCGCGTTTCCCCGTCACGACCGTGCCGCCGGCCACGGACCCTCGGCGGGCCGGCGCGCCCGCATCGAGGCCAATCGCGACCCACGACAACGGGTCCGCGTCGTCGGGTGCCGGTTCGGCCGGCGTGAACTCCGGCCGCGGCACCAGCAGTGCGACGGTACCGGCGGCGGCAACGCCCAGGCCCGCCACGAGCAGCGACTCCAGTGCCGATGTGCTCCCGGAAAGCGCCAGTCGCACCGCTCCTGTCGCGGCAACGAGGACCAGCGCCGCGAGTCCCGCATGGACGCCGTCGGGCCGGGCCGCGACCGCCATGGCCGCGACGACGAACAGCGCGAGCGCCGTTCCCAGCGCCTCAGGCGGACCCGCACCGGGAACGATCCGCTGAGCCCCGATACCGGCGGCGAACGCGGCAATCCCGATCAGCGCCAGGGGAGACCAGCCCAGGGACGAGGAACCGGCCACCACCCGCCCGCGGAGCGCCAGCCAGAGCAGTTCGCCGGCGAGCGCGGCACCCACGACGCGCTCGGCGATCAGGATCGCGCCCGGCATGGGGTCCGCCAGCAGCGGAGATGCCGCCAGGAGGAGTGCCGCGCCGCCCGCCACGTGCGCCGCACGACGACCCGCGACACAGGCGATTCCTCCCGCCACCACGAGTGCGCCGGCAGCCAGGAGCATGGGGTTCACGGGGCGGCGGTCTGGAGCTCCGGGTGCGTGGGTGTCGGCAGGATGCCGAACGTGTTGAACGGCCAGTACCGCAGCCAGGCCCGGCCGATCACGTTGTTCTTGTCGACGGGTCCGAAGACCCGCGAATCCGCTGAGTTGGCGCGGTGGTCGCCCATCACGAAGAGCTGCCCAACGGGGATCAACCAGGAGGAGCGGTCGCCGGTGACCAGCGTGGCCTGGAGGTCGTAGACGTACGGTTCGTCGAGGGCGACGCCGTTCACGACGACGGCGTTGTCCTTCACCTCGATCGTGTCGCCTCCGATGCCGATCACGCGCTTGATGAAGGGCGTGCCGTCCCCCTGCGCCCATTCGGCCGGCGGACTGAAGACGACGATGTCGCCCCGCTTGTAGTCGTCGAAATGCGACGTCAGCTTGTCCACCAGCACGTACTGGTCTGGCTCGAGCGTGCGCTCCATGGATTGCTGCTGGACGCGGTACGGCTGCGCGACGAAGTTCTGGATGACGAGAAAGATGACGAGGGTGAGGACGAGCGTCTCGACGATCTCGAAGAGGCACCCGAACGGGCGTTTGCTCACAAGTCCGGGAGTATAGGGAACGAGCGCCGATCCGACCGTCCGGCGGTCTGGCAAGGGCCGCAACGCCCCACGGTCCGGACCGGGGACCGGCCGGTGGGCTTTGACCCGGTGAGTGGCGAATTGGTACACTCCGCGGCGGCCTGAACGGCGCGAGTTCCGCTTGAATTGCGGGATGCCCTGCGCGCCATCCATTCGAAAAGCTCTCCGGCGGCCATGCGTGCCTGCGCCCGGGAAGCCCAGCCCCGTCAGTGGAGGAACCCAGACCGCCGATGGATCCCAGTTCGCTTCAACTGATCATCCCGATCGCCGGGATCGCCGCCGTCGTCTTTGCGCTCTACCTGGCGCGCGACGTGCTGTCCCGTGACACGGGGACACAGGCGATGCAGGATGTCGCTGCCACCATCTTCGAGGGCGCCGTCGCGTTCATCCGCAGGCAGTACACGACCATCGGCGTGCTGGCGGTCGGTGGCGCGGTCGTAATCGCGGTCGTGATCGGCCTCGTCGAAGGCAAGAACGTCGCCGACACGAGCACCTTTGGGTTCGAGCTCGGTATCAAGACCGGGATCGCGTTCCTCGTCGGCGCCGCGTGCTCGATGGCCTCCGGGATCATCGGCATGTACATCAGCGTCAAGTCGAACGTTCGCACCGCCGCGGCCGCGCGCCGGAGCCTCGTCGAGGCCGTGCAGGTCGCCATGCGCGGCGGCGCCGTGTCGGGCTTCCTCGTCGTCGCCCTGTCGCTCCTCGGCGTCTACGGCATCTTCGTCGCCTTCGACGGGTTCGGCCGACCTGACCAGGCCCCGTTCCTCATCGTCGGCTTCGGGTTCGGGGCCTCGTTCGTGGCCCTGTTCGCCCAGCTGGGCGGCGGGATCTACACGAAGGCGGCCGACGTCGGCGCGGACCTCGTGGGCAAGGTGGAGAAGGG
>JANPDJ010000202.1:0-5698 GCA_031431395.1 Chloroflexota bacterium
GCAGACGGCCCGCGTGAGGCGCCATCCCGGCGGCCGCCGGGACGAGCAAGGCCGCCCGCCGGATCGCGAGGCCAGGAGGCTAGATGGAGGCGAGCTCCGTGGGGTACACGGAGAGCACTTCCGGGACGTCGCCCACCACGATGACCTGCTCGGTGCAGTACAGGCCGTCGTCCTCCACGGCAGCCGGCTCGCAGGTGACGACCATGCCCGCCTCCAGGACGGCCGGATCGTGTTCGACCATGCTCGGCGGCTCCGTAGCAGTGAGCCCGATGCCGTGACCCAGCCGGCCGAACCCGAGGCCCGTGAGTCCCAGCCGAGCGCTCATGGCGCGCATGGCGCGCGCAATGTCTGCCACGGCGACGCCAGGTCGGGCCATGTCCACGCCCACCTGGGTCGTCTCGACGATCCGCCGCTGCCGGTCCACCTGCCGGGCTGTGGGCCCGCCGACGACACCTGCGCGGCAGTAATCGGACCAGTAGCCGTCGGCCGTGAAGCCGAGGTCCGCCCAGACCATGTCGCCGCGCTCCAGCCGCCGATCGCGCGGCCCGGCCACGAACCGGGCGTAGCTGCCGGGCCCGCTGGTGATGCCGATCCAGCCCAGCTGGACCCATGCCCCAGAGGCAGCGGATCCTGCGATGCCGCCGGATTCCATGAGGGTGGCAACCCCGCGTTCCGTGTCCCCGCCCCGCGGCGCGGCAAATGCCGCGGCGAAGCCGTCGGCCGCCGCCTGGCACGCGATGCGCAGCCGGTCGATCTCGCCCGGTTCCTTGATGGCGCGGACGGACCAGATGGCGTCCATCCCATCGGCCAGGTGGATGCCGGGCAGGCGATCCGGCAGGCCGTTGATGTCGGACAGGGTCGCGGCCAGCCGGCTCTCGCGTCCCTGCTCGATGCCGATACGCCCGCCAGCCAGTCCCGCCCCCGCCAGGAATCCGGCCAGCAGTTCCGTGCCGCCGCGCTCAAGCGACGCGTAGGCGTCCACGTGAAGCCCCGTTTCCGCAGCGTCTGGTGCGACGAACGACGGCATCAGGAGGCGGGCGTCTCCGTCCGCGGGCACGAGGACCGCGAGCAGACGCGTATAGGACGACCACAACGGCGGCAGCGACACGCCGGTGAGGTACTCGAAGTTCGCGCGCTCCGTGTAGAGGGCGCCGTCGAGGCCGCGGGCGACGAGGGCCGCCTGGAGGCGCGCCACGCGTGCGCGGAACCGGGACTGCTCGAACGGCCGGACCGGGGCTGGGGATGCCGCGTGTGTGCTCATCGGACGGAAAGGACCTCCATTGCCCGCAGGAACTGCTCGTCGCCCGAGGCGGCGATGTCGGTTGCGCTCATCGTCCGGATGCGGTCCGGCTCCAGTGGTCGCGTGTTGTCCGCAAGGTCCACCTCCTCGTCAGGCTGGATCCCGTTCGGAAAGATTGCGCGCCCGGAAGGCGTCAGCCATTCCTCGACCCCCAGGCGGATCGCCGAGCCGTCCGGCAGGCCGAACGTATTCAACACCGTACCCGTTCCGTACGTGCGCGTTCCGATCAACGTGCCGCGCTTGTTGTCCTGAAGCGCCCCTGCCGTGATCTCGGCCGCGCTGGCCGAGCCGTAGTCCACGAGGATGACGAGAGGAATGTCGGTCGCGAGACCACCGGGCCTGGCCGGGACGGGGACCTGGTTGCCGTCCGCTGTGCGCCGGACATAGACGGTTCCGCTCGAGAGGAACTGGCTGGCCACGCCGATCGCGTCGTCCACGTACCCGCCCGGGTTGTTCCGCAGGTCGAGGATGACCCCACGTGCGCTCGCCTGGCGCGCGCCGCGAAGCGCGGAGACGAACTGGTCCGTGGTCCCGGTCGAGAACTCCGCGATCCGGATGAACGCCAGCGACGTGCCCGGGATCATCGCCCAGGTCACGGCGGCGACCGTGATCTTCGCGCGCGTGATGGTGATCACCACCGGGGCATTGCCGCTCGCGTGCAGGAGTGTGAGGGTAACCATCGTTCCCTCCTCACCACGGATGAGCCGTGCGATCTCCCCGATGCTGAGGTTCTCGGCACTTGTGCCGTCGATCGCGATGATCCGGTCGCCCGGCAGCACGCCGGCGCGCGCGGCGGGCGAACCGCTGACGACCGACTGGACGAACGGGGCGCCCGCCTGGACGCCGAGATACACGCCGATCCCCGTGATCAGGCCGCTCAGCGACTGGCTGGAACTCTTCACCTCGGCCGGCGTGAGGAACACCGTGTGCCCCGGGTCGCCGAGTGAATCGACGAGGCCGTTGAGGATCCCGTACGTCAGGTCTGTCGGATTGAGCTGGCTGCGCCGGACCCAGTGCTCCTGGATCGTCCGGAGCGCGTCCCAGACGATGCCCAGGTTCGCGGGGGCATTCGGCGGCACGGTCGCTCCCGGCCCGATCGTGGGGCCCGGCGTCGTGATCGGCGATGCGGTGGGGGTGGCGCCCGGGCCCGGGCTCGCCTGCCCGGAAGCGGGCGACGCAGGAGCAGCGGACGCGGTCGGCTGCGACGTGGGGGCCGGGCGCGTACTGGCGGGCAGCGTCGGCGCCGGAGTGGATGGGGCAACGGCCGTCGTCCCATCCGATGCAGCCCGGTCGACGGCGATGCCGCCGGCGAAGGCCACGAGCACCAAGAGGAGCACCGCGAGGAGTCGGCCGGCGCCCGCGGCACTCTCGCTGGGCGCGGAGGAGAGGCTTGCGGGCGGCACGCGCATGGACGCGGGTTCCGCGGTTTGCCGGTCCGGCGGCTCCGATCCGTACTGGGGCCGTACGTACGTCGCGTAGCGGTCGTCGGCGCGCCGGTCCTGCTGCCGGCGGTCCTCGGCGCTGCGCCGGTCTTCGATGCCGCGCCGGTCGCGCGCGGGTTCACCAGGAGACCCCCAGCCGGCCCGCTGATGGTCAGGGACGAATTCCCTGTTCTTCTCGTGCGCGGGACCTGCCGGGTCTCGCGGTTGAGCGTGGTCGCCGCTGGGGACCGGTCGGTCCGGTCCATCGGGTTGGCTGGGCATGCTGGGTTCCGTGGGGTCGATCGCGGGCATGGGGTCTCCATCGAGGGCACGGCCACAACGTGGATCCCGGCGGCCCCAGTGCCGCACGCCCGTGCCCGCGGGCATCCTATCGTGGAGGTCGTGTGTCGGCCCTGGCCGGCCTTGAGGCGCTCCATGATCGACCGGTGCGCGCGCGCACCGGCGTCCATCGCGGTTGCCTGCATGACCCGGGCCCGTTTCGGCCGCCTTCCGGGCCTCCGACGGCGGGCGTTGGCGAAGAACGGAGTCCGATGGCCCGTGGACTCACGGCCCCACGGCCCTCCACGGACGGGTCGATGCCGGCGCACGATCCGCATTGAGCACGGGTCTCAGCGGGTCCCGACGTGCGCCGGTTCGTCCGCGCGCCCGGACGGATTGCACGGCCCGCCCGCGGCCCGCAGAAAGGAGCGTCTCGATGACGCAGCAACGACCGGACGGCCACGAGGCCTATCGGGACGACGCGGAGTACACCGCGCCCGAGATGCAGCCCGGCAAGGGCGAGGACATCGTGCCGGAGCGCGAGTTCGTATTCGGTGTGGTGGCTGGGGCGGGCATGACCTTCGGCTCGGGCGGCGGCGCGCTGGTCGGCGAACTGCTCGTGGAAGCAGTCGAAGAAGAAGAGGCGGAACTGGCTCCGGCCCACTCGCGCTAGACGCCGGTCCCACTCCCGCTGGACGCCGGCCCACCCGCAGGCGAGGCGCCGGCCCACACCCGCTGGACACCTGCCCGCTCGGACGCAAGGCGACGGGCCGCTCCCGCCGGTACGCTGCGCGGCGATGGAACAGCACGCGATTGAGCAGGCGGCGGGCATCATTCTGGCCGCACGCCTGTCCCGCACGCCGCTGGTGGCGCTGCCCGAGGAGTGCCGCCCGCAGGACGAATCCGACGCCTACCGCGTCCAGGAGGCGCTGAACACGCGGCTGACGGCGAGCGGTGTCGGCCCCCTGGCCGGTCACAAGATCGGCTGCACCACCCAGGTGATGCAGGCCTACCTGCAGATCCCCAACCCGTGCGCGGGTGCCGTCTTCGCTCCAACCGTGCATCGTCGGACCGGGACCTTCCGCGCGGCCGATTCCCTGCGTCTTGGCGTCGAATGCGAGATCGCAGTGGAGCTTTCATCGGACCTCGACGGCAGGCACGGCCGCCCCGGGGCGCGCACCACGAGGGCTGCGCTCGCCGGCGCCGTTGGCTCGGTGATGGCGTCCATCGAGGTCGTAGATGACCGGTACGCCGACTACCGCGCTCTCGGGACGCCCACGCTGATCGCCGATGATTTCTTCAACGCCGGTGCCGTCCTGGGCGGGCCGGTGCGCGACTGGCGCCGTCTCGATCTGGCATCGATTGGGGGCCGGATGCTGGTGAACGACGAGGAGGTCGGCCGGGGTCGGGGTTCGGACATCCTCGGTCATCCGCTCGAAGCCCTGGCATGGCTCGTAGGCAACCTCGCAGCACGCGGTCGGGCGCTGAAGCGCGGCGAGTTCGTGACGCTTGGCAGCATCGTGGCCACGCGATGGGTGCAGCCAGGGGACACGGTGCGGATCGAGATCGAGGGACTGGGCGAGGCCGTCGCCAACATCGAATGAGGGGGAAGGGATGACGCGGGAACCGGTGGGCCTGCTGCCCAACGCACCGATCAGGATCGTTGACGAGTCGATCATCGCGGGGGACGACGATCGGTATCGCTACGCCCCGAGCCTCGTCCAGCTCGCCGATGGCGATCTGCTGGTCACGTACACGGAAGCGATCGGCGAGTATCCGTCCGACAACGGCTGGGTGGTCCTGCGCCGCTCGAGCGACGGCGGCCGATCCTGGTCTACACCGCAGACGCTCTACGCTGAACCTGGCTGGGCATGCCTGGGCACTGCCGGGCTGCGCCAGTTCGCCAACGGGGAGTTGATCTGCTTCCTCGGGAGGCTCCGCGAGATCGGCGCGCGCGCGGAGGGCAAGGTCTTCCACGAGGTCCGCTCGGCCATCTCGCGGTCACGCGACGGTGGCCGCACGTGGTCCACTCTGGAACCGGACATCCGGCTCTTCTCGGGGATCAGCGAGTTCTTCGGCCCGGGCACGCCCATCGCCCTGGCCGACGGCTCGGAGCTTGTCACGATCTGTGGCATGAACGACCTCAATGGTGTGTGGCTCCCTGGCCTGGTCCAGACGCGGGATGCCGGCCGGACATGGGAGCAGTTCCGGCTCCAGATCGACCGTCCGGATCGCAACTACTCGGATGTGGACATGCTCCGCCTGGCCGACGGCCGGCTCATGGCCATTGTCCGCGAGGACGAGCCGCCGGCCTATCGCGTGTGCCAGCTGTTCTCGTCCGACGACGGCGCCACGTGGTCCGGTCCCGAGCCGACGGGGTTCAGCGGATCGAGCTTCTGTCTGGTCGCGCTCCGCGACTCCATCCTGTGCATTCATCGGGACATGCGGCCCGGCGAGTTCGGCGTGACGATGCATGTCACGCGGGACGAAGGGCGGACGTGGCAGAGCGCAGGCAGGCTCCACGCCGGCGACGCATTCCGCTGCGGGTCGCCCACGGTCGTCCGCCGCCGGAACGGCGACCTGTTCTGTGTCTACTTCACGGCCGTGGACCACGGCCGCAGCAACGTCGTCGGGGTGACCTTTCGCGAGACCTGAGGCCGTCCGCGTGTAGGCGCGTGTCGCCGGCCGCGTCCGGCCC
>JANPDJ010000203.1:0-1528 GCA_031431395.1 Chloroflexota bacterium
CGCGCTTCTTCTCGACCTTCGCGAGGTAGAGCGGATAGACCGAGGCCAGGGTCAGGGTGAGGATCCGCTGCTCCGCAGTTCTGCTCATCCCCAGCCACCTCCCGGTCGCCACGGGTCAACGGCGACCCGAGCCTCGAAACACGCGCCGATCACGGCGTGACCGCAAACGAGCGATCTGCCTGAGCCTACCGCGCCCCCGCCACCCGGGAGACCTCCTCGGCCATGCGGATGACCGCCGCCGAATAGCCGGCGTCGAAGCCCGCCTCGTTCTCCAGGACGCTGAAGAAGACGACCACGACGCCCGTGTCCGGGTTCGCCAGCATGTACTGGCCGCCGTACCCGCCGTGGCCGAGGCAGCCGCTGCCAGTCATCATGTGGTTGCTGTACCGGAGCCAGTCGCGCGGGGCGGGGTAGGGGACGCCAGTGCGTTGGCGCGTCGCCTCGATGAAGGCACGGCTGCCCACCGCCACCTTGTTGACACCCGTTCCGCCGCGGACGAAGAGGAGCGCGTAGCGAGTGAGGTCACGGGCGGTGACGCAGCCGCCGCCGTTGATGATGGGCGTGCCGGCCCGGTCCGTGCCGATGTGGAAGACCCCCTCGATCCCGGCCGCCTCCACGATGTCCAGCAGGAGGCTGCGAAGCGGCCGGCCGGTGACCCGTTCGGCGATCTCGCCCAGGCTGTCGGTGTTTGCCGACTTGTACTGGACGAACCCGGTGCGGTTGGTGACGTCCGCGCTCTGGATGCCCCTGACGAAGTCGCGGTTGGCCACCTCCGGCTGCCCCGATTCGGGCAGTCGCCAGCCCATCGCGGCCTCCTGGATGAAGACTGCGGCGCGCGGGTCGGCACAGTCCTCCGAGTAGTCGTTGATCACGTTCATGTCCAGCACGTCCTGGACCCGGGCGGCCGCGTAGCCGGAGCCGATGTCCGGCAGGTAGTGGCCCACCTCCCGGCCCAGGTCGACCCGGCCCTCCTCCCTCAGTCGCCCGAACACCAGGTTCATCGTGGTCTTGGTAATCGACTGGATGCTGTGGGGCTGGTTGGGCCCGAAGTCCGGCGCGTAACGCTCCCAGAGGATGTGCCCGTCGCGGGCGGCCACCATGGCCGAGAACTGCGGCGCGGTGGTCAACTGGTGGACGGCCGGCAGGTCCCCCACGCGGTGGTCGATGGCCTTCCGAAAGCGGAGGATGGCCGGGGCCCGAAGGCCCAGGGAATACCGGAAGACCCCGGGCATCGCGTGGAACGCACGCCGGCGACGGTCGGGCTGGTTCCACCCTGGGCTGCCGACCTCGCCCACGACGAGATCAGGATCGTGGTCCAGCGCGGGCATGTCACTGGCTTGCACAGTCAACCTCCACGCACGAGCGACGAAGCGTCGCGAGCCGCCCAGGCGCTCAGAGGGTAGCGCGGCGTGTCGCCGTCGCGGCACGCGTCGCCGCGACCTGGGGCCGGTGTGGGCCTCCACGCCGGGCTCCACCGCCCCGGGAGCGCCGGCAACTCCTCGTTGCCCCGCTGGCTCTGCGAACGAAC
>JANPDJ010000204.1:0-4012 GCA_031431395.1 Chloroflexota bacterium
ACGGACGCCGCCGGCGATCTCCGGCTCCTCGGGCGCCTCGGACATCGCCGGTTCGTCGGGGATCGCCTTCACGGCGAAGATCGTGGACACGAGGCAGGCGAGGACGCCGAACGCGATCGCGACCTCCAGCGACCGTGCAACGAGGCCGCCGGTGATGGCCGATCCGATGGGATACGGGCTGAAGTTCAGCGAGGCCGACACGGCGATTGCGCGGCCCATCCATGCCGGATCGGTCCGTCGCTGGCGCAGCGTGAACAGGGCGATGTCCAGCGGACCATTGCAGAGCCCGGTGACGATCATGCAGGCGAAGAGCGCGGGCAGGGACGGGCCCGCGAGCAGCAGGGCCATGGCCACGCCGGAGCCGAAGGCCGACCAGATCATCCAGCGTTTCTCGCGACCGCGGCTCTCCAGGCGCCCAAACCAGAGCGCCGTCACCATGCCGCACGCCCCGGCCACCGCCCACGCGATCCCGACCAGAGCAGCGCTCTCGTGGAGCCGGTCCAGGACGACGACCGGGACGACGATCACGAGGACGCCGCCCGCCAGGTTGAGGCCCCCCATCACCAGCCCAAGGCCGCGGATGGTCCTGTTCCGCCACGTGTAGACCAGGCCTGCCCACGAGTCCGCCACGAGGCTGCCCGTGGAGGCGACCTCGGCCGTGGGGTCGGGGCTCCCGACGAGGATGACGGCGGCGGCGGCAAGCATCCCGCCGATGGCCATCAGCGTCAGTGGTCCGCCCAGCACCAGCACCATCACCGCCGCGATGGGTGGCCCGACGAGGGTGGCGGCGAGATAGCCGTTCGAGTCGATCGCGTTGACGCGACTCCAGAGGTGCTCCGGGACGATGATCGGGAAGACGCTCCGAAGCCCGGCATTGGTGAGGGGCTGGGTCAGCGAAGACCCCGCGGCGATGCCGAGGAGCAGCCAGGCGGGCAGGGCATCGGCAAGGGCGAGGCCGCCGATCAGGGCCATCGATGAGGCACCCACCAGGTAGCCCAGGATCACCAGCCGCGTCCGGCCGTGGCGGTCAAGCAGGGCGCCCGCCACGGGGCTGAGGAGGAGGCCGGGCAGCAGGCTGGCGAACGTGACGAGCCCGGTCAGTTCCGGTGACCGGAACCGTGTGAGGGTGAACAGCACGATGGCGATGCTGAGCATCGCGCCTGCCACCCGTGCCACGGCCATGGACGCGAGGATGCGCGGCAGGGTGGGGACGGCCAGCAGCGCCCGGTAGGATCGATCCCTCGGGGAAATCACTCGCGGGACGCTAGCAGAGCGGCCGGTCAGCCGGGGGTCCGACCGGGCCGCGCTGGGCCGGGCATCCGTGGGCCGGGCGCCTGTTCGCCGGGGGATGCGGCCGGGCGCCGATCGGGCGCCGCGATCGCCCAGCCAGCGTCAGGCGCGTTCCCCTATCACCGCACGCACCTGCCGCGCGATCTCCAGGTCCTCGCGCGCCTCGATCAGGAACGACCGGACGGGAGCACCAGGCGCCCCGATCTCCCGGTCCGCCAGACCGCCGCCGTTGGCCTTCGCATCCACCGCGACGCCGAGGAACCCGAGTCGTTCCATCGCGCGGGCGCGGACCACGGGCGCGCGTTCGCCCACGCCGCCGGTGAACACGAGTGCGTCCATGCCGCCGGCCGAAGCCGCCATCGCGGCGATCGATCCCCCGAGCCGGTGAACGTAGACATCCAGCGCGAGCACTGCGTCGGGCTCCGCCCGCTCCACGCCGGCGAGGACGTCCCGCATGTCGGCGCTGCCGGCAAGCCCCAGCAGCCCCGACTCCCGATCGAGCCCCTCGGTGACGGCGGCGGCGGACAGTCCGGCATGGGTCTGGAGCCACAACACGAGCCCCGGATCCACGGACCCGGAGCGCGTCGCCATGACCAGGCCTTCCAATGGCGTGAAGCCCATCGTGGTGTCCACGGAACGTCCGTCCACGACAGCCGCGAGTGATGCGCCGGCGCCCAGGTGGCACGTCACCACGCGGAACGGTGTGGGCACCGCGGCTCCCCAGAGTTCCACGGCCCGGCGCGATGCGTAGGCGTGGGAGAGCCCGTGGAACCCAAACCGCCGCAGAGGCCACCGGGAGCGCCATGCGGCCGGCAGCGCATAGGTCGCCGCGGCTGCCGGAATCCCGGCATGGAACGCGGTGTCGAAGCAGGCCACGTGGGGCACGTCCGCCAGGACCGCCGACACCGCGTCCAGCCCGGCGAGCGACTTCGGCTGGTGCAGGGGTGCGAGGTCCGTCAGCGCCGCCAGCGTCGCGCGGACGCCCGGGTCAACCAGGACCGGGTCGATGAAGTCCACCCCGCCATGCACGACACGGTGGCCAACGACGTCGATCCGCCCGAACTCCCGTACCGCGTCCTGAACGGCCGCCACCACACCGTCCGCGTCCGGCGGCGGCAGGTTCGCCGATGCGGCAAGACGGTCGTCGGGTTCGAGGACGCGAAGCTTCAGGCTGCTGGAGCCTGCATTGACGACGAGCAGTCGCATGACTCCCTCCGGGTCTCGATCGGCTCGCCGGCTCAGCCGGCCGGCGTTGGCGCCGGCCAGGTCCAGTTGCGGATCTCGGCGGGATCCTCGCCGTCCTCGCGCGTGGCGCGACGGGCCTCCACGCGGCGGTCGGCCATCTCCTGGCGCAGCTGCCCTGCGCGCGAGGTCAGCCCCGGGACCCGGTCGATCACGTCCATCACCAGGTGGAATCGGTCGAGGTCGTTGAGCATGACCATGTCGAACGGCGTGGTGGTGGTGCCCTCCTCCTTGTAGCCGCGGACGTGGAGGTTGTCGTGGTTCGTCCGGCGGTACGTGAGCCGGTGGATCAGCCACGGGTAGCCGTGGTACGCGAAGATCACCGGCCGGGACGTCGTGAACAAGGCGTCGAACGCCGAATCGGGCAGCCCGTGCGGGTGTTCTTTCTCGTCCTGAAGGCGCATGAGGTCCACGACGTTCACCACGCGGACTTTTAGATCCGGCAATTCGCGCCGCAGGATGTCCACCGCGGCCATCGTCTCGAGCGTGGGCGTGTCGCCGCAGCAGGCCATCACCACGTCGGGCTCCTCGTCGCCGCTGGTGCCGGCCCAGGCCCAGATGCCGATACCGCGTTCGCAGTGGAGGACGGCGTCCTCGATGGAGAGCCAGTTGAGGGCGGGCTGCTTCCCCGCGACCACCACGTTCACGTAGTTGCGCGAACGAAGGCAGTGGTCCACCACCGCGAGCAGGCAGTTCGCGTCCGGGGGAAGGTAGACGCGGATCACGCCGGCCTTCTTGTTCACGACATGATCGATGAAGCCCGGGTCCTGGTGGGAGAAGCCGTTGTGGTCCTGCCGCCAGACGTGGCTCGACAGGAGGTAGTTCAGGGACGCGATGGGCCGGCGCCAGGCGATGTCGCGCGTGGTCTTCAGCCATTTCGCGTGCTGGTTGAACATGGAGTCGACGATGTGGATGAACGCTTCGTAGCAGTTGAAGAGGCCATGGCGCCCGGTCAGGAGGTAGCCCTCCAGCCAGCCCTCGCACAGGTGTTCGGAGAGCACTTCCATGACGCGCCCACCGGGCGCGAGGTGTTCGTCCGTGGGCAGGATCTCGGCCTGCCAGGCCCGATCCGTCGCCTCGAACACGTTGCTGAGCCGATTCGAATCCGTCTCGTCGGGCCCGAAGAGGCGGAAGTTCGTGGGGTTCGCGCGGATCACGTCCCGCAGGTAGCCGCCGAGCACCCGCGTGGCCTCGCTGAACGTTGCGCCGGGCCGATCGACCGCCACCGCATAGTCCCGGAAGGGCGGCAACGCCAGGTCCCGGAGCAGGAGTCCGCCGTTGGCGTGCGGGTTCGCGCTCATCCGGTCCTCCCCCTGAGGGGCCTGGGCTGCGATCTTCGGTGCGAGGGCACCCTCGGCCGTGAAGAGTTCGTCCGGCCGGTAGCTGCGCATCCAGTCTTCGAGCAGCCGGACGTGCGCCGGATCGTCTGCAAAGCCGGTCAGCGGTACCTGGTGTGCGCGGAAGGTTCCTTCAATCGGCG
>JANPDJ010000205.1:0-1846 GCA_031431395.1 Chloroflexota bacterium
GAAAGTGTGGTGGCCCGTCGGTGGTCGCCAGCCAAGCCAGACCAGGAACGTGCATGGCCAGACAGGCTGGGTCGAGTTCACTTGAGGTCGCGTCGAAAACCGCCTCACCCATCACGCATCTGGGGTCACCAGCATCTCGCCGCTCGCGGTCGATGGCTTCAACTACCCAGACGTGCCGGGGAAAGCGTGCAAGGCGGTATTCCCTCAGCAGTGCAGGATCGAGGCCTCTCTCTGCCAAGATCCAGTGAGACGCCCCGACTTCTCTGATTACTGAACGAGGGCGGGAACGGAGGTTCCCCGACATGGCGATCTCAGCCGCACTCGCGAGGCCGGGCACGCATCCTTGGCCGATGGGCACGATCCCCGATCCCGAGGTCCCCGACCGACCGACCCGCCGACGCTTTGGCGCGGCGTACAAGGTGGCCATCCTCAATGAGCTCGACCGCGCGACCGCGCCCGGCGCGAAGGGCGCGATCATCCGCCGCGAGGGCCTGTACAGCAGCCACATCACCGAGTGGCGGAGGCTCCGCGCCATCGGCGGCCTCGAGGCCCTGGGCCGATCGAGAGGCCCACGACCGGCCGACCCGCTCGTCGCCGAGAACGAGCGGCTGCGCGCCAAGGTCGGCCACCTCGAAGCACGGCTCACCCGGGCCGAGAAGGTGATCGCCGTCCAGGGAAACGTCTCGGCGCTCTTGCGGGAACTGTCCCTCGAGGGCGCCGAGCCGAAGCCCGAGCGATGATCGCGACGGGCGTGACCGAGCTCGCCCCGGTCGTGGGCACGAGCGCCGCCTGCCTCGCCCTCGCGGTGTCGCGGGCGACCCACCATCGCCGAACCAGAGGTCCGAGGCTCGGCCCGCCGGCGCCACGCCCCCGCCCGGCCCGGGCGCTCTCCGAGACCGAGCGGACGACCGTCCTCGACCTCCTCCATTCCGATCGGTTCGTCGATGTCGCACCAGGCGCGGTCGTGGCCACGCTCCTCGACGAGGGGACGTACCACGCCTCGGAGCGGACGCTGTACCGGATCCTGGCCGGTGCCCAGGAGGTCCGGGAGCGCCGAGCCCAGCTGCGTCATCCCGCCTACGCCCGACCCGAGCTCCTCGCCACCGGTCCCAACGAGCTCTGGAGCTGGGACATCACCAAGCTCAAGGGTCCGGCCAGGTGGACGACCTACCAGCTGTACGTGATCCTCGACGTCTTTTCTCGCTACGTCCCGGGCTGGATGGTCGCCCATCGCGAGAGCGCGATCCTCGCCCAGCGGCTCATCGAGGAGACGGCGGCCAAGCAGGCGATCGCCCCCGGCAGCCTCACCGTCCACGCCGACCGGGGCAGCTCGATGCGCTCGCGGCCGGTCGCCCTCCTGCTCGCCGATCTCGGCATCGCCAGGAGCCACTCCCGGCCGCACGTCAGCGACGACAACCCGTACAGCGAGGCCCAGTTCAAGACGCTCAAGTACCGGCCGGGCTTTCCCGACCGGTTCGGCTCGATCGAGGACGCCCGGGCCTTCTGCCAGGGGTTCTTCGCCTGGTACAACGGCGAGCACCGCCACAGCGGGATCGCGATGTTCACCCCGGCGGACGTCCACCACGGCCGGACGGACCGACTCGTCCAGGCCCGCGCCGACGTCCTCGCCGGCGCCTACGCCGCCCATCCCGAACGCTTCGTCAAAGGTCCACCCCGGCCCCAGTCCGTCCCTGCCGAGGTCTGGATCAACCGACCCGCGAAGGAGGTGCCGCAAGCCTGATCTCGAAACGCTGGTGTCTCACCGGGCTTGACAGGTTCCGGTGCGCGAAGCTGACTGTTGCCTCTGACTTTCAGCAAAGCTTGAGGACCGGCAGAAGTTCGCTCG
>JANPDJ010000206.1:0-23186 GCA_031431395.1 Chloroflexota bacterium
CCGCGCCTGGGCCGAGGGCACAGCGATGCCGCTCGCCGATGCCATAGCTTGCGCGTTGGCCGGCGAGCGGGCGGCCGCGAAGGAATCCGCCGACCGCTCGCCAGTCTCGACACGGGGCGAAGGATGACCGACCTGCCCGGCGTTCCCGGAGCGGCCGCCCGCCCGGCCGGCGGAGGCGGCGCAGAGGGCCTGCCCTCCGGGACCGTGACGTTCCTGTTCACGGACATCGAGGGATCCACCCGCCTGCTCGCCAGTCTTGGCGATGGGTACGAGGCGATCCTCGAGGAGCACCGTCGCCGCATCCGCGCCGCCGTGGCCCTTGCCGGAGGGTACGAGGTGAGCACGGAGGGCGACGCGCTGTTCGTGGCCTTCGCCGCCGCCAGTGCGGCCGTAACTGCCGCAGCACAGGCACAGCGCGCCCTCGCGGAGCCATGGCCCGGCGGGATCACCCTTCGGGTCCGGATGGGAATCCATACGGGCGAGGCGACGCTGGCGGGCCACGACTACGTGGGCCTGGAGGTCCATCGCGCCGCCCGGGTCGCGTCGGCCGCGCACGGTGGCCAGGTCCTGATCTCGTCGGCCACGCGAACCCTCGCGGAGGATCGCCTGCCACTGGACGTCGCCCTGCGCGACCTCGGCGAGCATCGGCTGAAGGACCTGGCCCGCGCGGAGCGGCTCACGCAGCTGGTCATCGAGGGGCTCCCTGCCGACTTCCCTCCGCCGCGGACCCTGGACGCTACGCCGAATAACCTGCCCGTCCAGCTGACGAGCTTCGTCGGCCGGACGGCCCTCCTCGCGGAGGCGACCCGATTGCTCGACCGGTCGCGGTTGTTGACGCTGACAGGCCCCGGCGGCACCGGCAAGACGAGGCTCGCGCTGGAGGTCGCCGCGGACGCTGCGGCCGAGTTCCCGGACGGGGTGTTCTTCGTGACGCTGGCCGCAGTGTCCGATCCGCTGCTGTTTGCCCCGTCGGTCGCCATGGCTGCGGCGATCCCCCAGGCCGGCAATCGGCCGGCTCTCGACCAGCTCGCCGAGGGCCTGCGAGGCCGGAGAACGCTGCTCGTCCTGGACAACTTCGAGCAGCTGATGGGCGCCGCACCGGCGGTTGCGGAACTTCTTCGCGGTACGGACCTGCTCAGGATCGTGGTGACATCCAGGGCCCCGCTTCGCGTGAGTGGCGAGCAGGAACTGCCCGTCCCACCCCTTTCGCTGCCCGACCCGCACGCGGTCATCGTTGCTGCGTCTCTCTCGCAGTACGACGCCGTGCGGCTGTTCATCGAACGTGCGATGGCCGCGCGACCGGACTTCGCCGTGACCAACGAGAATGCCCCGGCCGTCGCGGAGATCACAGCGCGGCTGGACGGCCTGCCCCTGGCCATCGAGCTGGCGGCCGCGCGCCTCCGGCTCCTGACGCCCCAGGCGATCCTCGCGCGGCTTGGCGACCGGCTGGGCCTGCTCTCCGGTGGTGCCCGCGACCTGCCGGCCCGGCAGCAGACACTTCGGGCCGCCATCGCGTGGAGCTACGACCTGCTGGATCCAGGCCATCGCGACCTGTTCGAGCGGCTCGGCGTGTTCGTGGATGGGTGGCAGGTCGAGTCGGCCGAACTCCTGTGCGCAGCAGGTGCGCCGCTGGGGATGGACGTGTTCGACGGCCTGGGCGCACTGAGCGAGAGCAGCCTGGTCCGAGCGTTCGAGGACGCCCACGGAGATCCCCGGTTCATGATGCTGGAGACCATCCACGCGTTCGCCGTGGAGAAACTCACTGCCCGACCCGACGTGGCCGACTTGCGCAGGGCGCACTCCACCTGGTTCGCCGGACTCGCCTCCCGGCTGGTCGCCCAGATCGCGCACGGCGACCGCCGTGCCGCCTTCGAACAGCTCGAAGACGACCTGGGCAACCTGCGTGCCGCCATCGAGTGGCTCACCATCAACGACCTGGACGCGGCGGCCCGCGTCGCCTCGGACCTCTGGCGCTTCTGGCAGATGCGCGGCTACCTCGCCGAGGGGCGGCGTGTCGTGGATGCCATCCTGACCGAGGACGACCGCCTGCGCGTCCTTGACCCCGCGACGCGGCGGCCGCTCCTCTCCGCGGCCGGCGGCATCGCCTACTGGCAGGGCGACGTCCTCGCAACGCACCGGCGCTATCGCGAAGCGGTCGATCTCGCCCGGGCCCACAGCTCGAGGGCCGATCTCGCCGAAGCCCTCTACGACTTCTCGTTCGCCCCGGGCGAGCCCACGCCGGAACAGCTGGCGGCGCGCGACCTCGCTGCCTATCAGCAGATGCTCGCGTACGACGCGCCACGCATCCTCGAGGAGGCGATGGACCTGTTCCGCGAGGGGGGCGACCGCGCCGGCCTCGCGAAGTCGCTCTGGGCCCGATCGGAGCACGACTTCTTCCGAGGCGACTTCTCGCGCGCGGTGGCCGACCTGACGGAGGCGCTGGCATTCTTCAGGGAGATCGGCGACCGGTTCCAGGTCTCCTGGTCGCTCCACAGCATCGGCCTCGCTCAGACGGTCCTGGGCGCCCACGAGGAGGCGCGACGGGCGTTCACAGAGGCCACGTCCATCTTCGTGAAAGACGGCGATCTTTCCGGGATGGTCATCGCGCTGGTCGATTTCGCGGGCCTGGAGGAGGCGGTGGGAAACCGGCGCCGGGCCGTCACCATTGCAGGAGCCGCGGATGCCAGCATGCAGCGGACGGGCACCGGCCTGGCCGACATCAGCGTGCAGGCGAAGTACTTCCCGGCCATCCCGCGGGAGCCGGCGCCAGGTTCGGTCGAGCGGGCTGCGTGGGACGAGGGCGCGCGTCTCGGGCTGGAAGAGGCCGTCGCACTTGCGCTGCTTGGGGTTGCTCCGGGCGAGACCGGCGAAGTGGAGAATCAGTCGTGACGCAGTCCGGAGCCGTCCCGCCCATCGTGATCGAGATCGAGGTGCCGGTCACGCCGGACGTGGCGTGGCGCGCGGTGACGGATCCGGCCGAGGTGTCCGAGTGGTTTGCGGCCGTTGACCCTGCTGGCGACCCCGGTGCTTCGTACGGCATCGACTTCGGCGACGGCAGCGCGATCACGGGCGTCATCCGGACCCACGACCCGGGACGGCGCCTCGCCTATTCCTGGACCTGGGCGGACAACGAAGGGGGTCCGACGACGCTCGTGACCTGGGACGTGGAGCCGGCCGATGGCGGCGCGCGGATCCGGCTCACGCACGACGGCTGGTCGGAGGCCGGCGCGGACCAGGACACCCGGGACGACCACGCGGACTACTGGGAGGGCTACCTCGGGGGGCTCCAGGAGCTCCTTTCGGCGGCTTCGTAGGGCGCGGACCGCAGGGCAGGTATCCTGAGCGCTCATGACCGCCCAGCCGGAACAACCCGCGAAACGCGCCGTGCGCCCGGCCGCCACGATCCCGAAGAACCCCGGGCGGCGGGACCTGGGCCTGAAGGCCACCCTGCTCTTCCCCGACCGCGACATCGTCCAGCGCTACTACGTGCCCCTGATCTACACCGCGTGCCGGACCTGCTACAGCGAGCTGGAGCCAGAGGAGATCTTCCGGCGAGCGGTGACGGGCGACTTCCCTGCCGAGAAGCAGCAGAAGCTCATCCAGAGCGTCATCGAATCGGGCCACGGCTCCACGATCGAGCACATCGTGTTTACGTTCGCGATCAGCGGCGTCTCGCGGACCCTTTCGCACCAGCTCGTCCGCCACCGGGCAGGCGTTGCCTTCGATCAGCAGAGCCAGCGCTACGTGAAGTTCAAGGGTGCTTCGACGATGCTGCCCACCACGGTCGCAGAGGCGGACCCGGCCCTGCGCGAGCGGTACCAGGGGCAGGTTGACGGCGCCCTGGACCTGTACGGCGAACTCGTGGAGGCCGGCATCCCGGGCGAAGATGCACGGTTCGTCTTCCCGAACGCCACCCGGACCAACCTCGTCATGACGGCGAATCTGCGCGCGCTGATCCATATGTCCGGCCTCCGACTCTGCACGATGGCCCAGTGGGAGATCCGGCGGCTATTCCAGCTGATTCGCCACGAGATCTTCAACGTGTCGCCGTTCCTCGGATCGTTCCTCGCCCCCAAGTGCGTCCCGCTGGGCTACTGCGACGAACGCGGTAACAAGGACGGCCACTGCCCCATCCGGCCGCACAAGGACGAGGTCCTGGCGGCATGGGCCGAGAAGTCGCAGGCAGCCCGTGCCGCGGGCCGTGCGCTCCCCATCGTGGACGACGGCGGCGCGACGGGGTGACGGCGGCCGCGCGGGTCCGGAACGTCCAGTCGCGAGAGAAGGGCCAGTCGCGATCGCCCGTGGCCCGGTACACTGCGGCCCACAACTGAACAGTGACTTATCACGAGTGGTGGAGGGACCGGCCCGATGAAGCCACGACAACCTGCCGACGGATCGGCAAGGTGCCAAAACCGGGCAGGCTTCCTGCACGATAAGGGTTGATCTTGAGACCCTTTCGCCTGCGGAAGGGTCTTCCCGTTGCCGGTCCCCATCCGCCGTGAGCAGAGCTGCCGGCCGTTGCATGCCGGGGGCCGGACGAGGAGACGAGTACGTGGCAATCGAGACGATCAGAGCACGCGAGGCGACGGCCCCGCGGGCGAGCACGCGCCTGCTGGGGCTGCGCTGTCGCAACTGCGGGCGCATGGAGGCCTTCGGGCCCAGCTACGTCTGCGGAGCGTGCTTCGGCCCGCTCGAGGTCGCCTACGACCTCTCGGCCATCGCGGGCTCACTCGACGCGGCGACCATCGCCAGCCGCGGCCCGGGGATCTGGCGTTACCTGGAACTGCTGCCGGTAGACGCGCGCCCGCGACGCGGCCTGCCGGTGGGCTCCACTCCCCTGCTCCCGGCGGAGCGCATCGGCCGCCACCTGGGGATCGAGGGCCTCCTCCTGAAGGACGACACGCGCAACCCCAGCCTCTCGTTCAAGGATCGCGCGGTCGCCGTGGCCGCCGCCCGGGCCGTGGAGTTTGGGATCGACACGCTCGCCTGCGCGTCCACGGGCAACCTCGCCGGAGCGACGGCAGCGGCGGCCGCGGCGATGGGACTTCCCGCATACGTCTTCATCCCCGCGGACCTGGAGCAGGCGAAGATCGATCACGCGCTTGCCTACGGCGCAACCGTCGTGCCAATCGAAGGCACGTACGACGACGTCAACCGACTTTGCCTCGAGATCGCCGGCGAAACGGGCTGGGGGTTCGTGAACATCAATCTCCGGCCGTTCTACGCGGAGGGCAGCAAGACGCTGGCCTTCGAGATCGCCGAGGACCTGGGCTGGCGCGCACCGGACGTGATCGTGGCCCCCATCGCCTCGGGCGCCATGTTCACGAAGCTCGCCAAAGGATTCGAGGAACTGGCCACGATCGGGCTGATCGAGGCGAAGCCCATCCGGTTCGTCGGCGCGCAGCCGGCCGGCTGCTCCCCCGTCGCCACGGCCTGGGCACGAGGCACCACCGTCATCGAGCCCGTCAGAACGCCGGACACCTTCGTCCGCTCGCTCGCCATCGGCAACCCCGCCGATGGACGGTACGCGGTTGAACTGGCGCAGGCGAGCGGCGGCTCCATCGAAGCGATCCCCGACGGCGAGACGGCCGCGGCCATCCGCGCGATCGCCGCGCTGGAGGGCATCTACCCGGAAACCGCGGGTGGCGTGACCCTGGCCGCGGCAGCCGCGGCGCGCCGGCGCGGCATCATCGGGTCCGGCGACACCGTCGTGGCGCTCCTGACCGGCAACGGGCTCAAGACCCCCGACGCCCGGAACCTGGGCGACGACACGATCGGCCCGAACCTCGTCCGTACCCCTGCCCGGGCAGGCCAGCCCGGCCTCGCCGCCCCCATTCGCCCCAGCTACGCGGCCTTCGAGTCCTGGCTCGAGGCCCGGTCGTGAGCGCCGTCCGAATCCCGCCCGTCCTTCGGGCGCACACCGGCGGGGCCAAGCAGGTGAAGGTCCCTGCCACCACGATCCGCGAGGTGCTGTCCGGCCTGGTGGCTGCCTACCCGGGTCTGACCACGCAGCTCCTCACGCCTGAAGGCGACCTGAACCGGTTCGTCAACGTCTTCCTCAACGACACGGACGTCCGGCATCTCCAGGGCATGGACACGCCCGTCACCGACCGCGATTCGGTGGTGCTCCTGCCGGCCATGGCCGGGGGCGCGCACTGACTCCCGGAGGCAGCTCGATGACGACGTTGGGCCCGGCCGATTCCACGGAATTCCAGGGTCGCGTCGCCGTCATCACGGGCGGCGCAAGCGGCATCGGACGCGCGACCGCGGAAGCCTTCTCCGCCCGCGGTGCGAGCGTCGTTGTCGTGGACTGGAAGGCGGACGCGGCTCGTGCTGTCGCGGCCGGCCTGGAGGCTGCCGGTCGGCCGGCTATCGGCGTGCACGCTGACGTGTCGCAGGAGCCGGACGTGGAGGCGATGGCCCGCCGCGCGGTCGAGGCGTTCGGCCGGATCGACTTCCTCTTCGCCAACGCAGCCGTCCACAGCTTCGGCACGGTGCTCACCACGTCGCCGCGCGACTGGGACCACATGATGGGCGTGAACCTGCGCGGGCCGTTCCTGTGCGCTCGTGCCGTCCTGCCCGAGATGATCCGGATTGGGGGCGGCGTGATCGTGGGCACCTCTTCGGACTGCGCTATCCGCACCTGCGGCGCCTCGGCCGCGTACGTGGCGGGCAAGCACGGGCTGGACGGCCTGATCCGGTCCATCGCCGTGGATTTCGGCCCTCAGGGGATTCGCGCGAACATCGTCGTCCCCGGCGTCACGGATACCCCGGGCCTCAATGCCGCCTACTCGACGGAAGGGCACGATCCGGTGGCCGGCAAGGCCCGGGCCGCCGCGCTGAGCCCGCTGGGCCGCATCGGTCAGCCACGGGACCTCGCAGAGACGGTCACCTTCCTGTGCAGCGACCGCGCGGCCTTCATCACCGGTGCCACGATCATGGTGGACGGCGGGATGACGGTCACGTACGGGGCCGAATAGCGCCCGGAATCCGTCCGGCGCCTTCAGGCAAGAGTGGCGGGCAGCTCCCGGACAAAGCGGCGGATCACCCGGGCCAGCTGCGGGCCGGCGATCCCGGACGCCACCAGCACGTCCTCGTGCGTGATCGGGTTGTTCGAATAGCCTGAACCCGGGTTCGTGACGAGCGAGACCCCGCACACCTCGATGCCGGCCCAGCGCGCCGCGATCGCCTCCAGGACCGTCGACATCCCCACCGCATCTGCGCCGAGTGCCCGCAGCATGCGGACTTCGGCCGGTGTCTCGTACGCGGGGCCGGTGAGGCCGGCATAGATTCCCTCGGCCAGGTTCACGTCCTCCGCGCGGCCTGCGGCTCGCAGGGCCCCGCGCAGCCGCGGGCTCCAGGCGTCCAGCAGGTCCGGGAACCGCGGGCCGAGAGCATCCGCGTTGGGGCCGTGGAGCGGTGAGTGGCCCGTGAGGTTCAGGTGGTCCTCGATGACCATCAGCGTGCCGGCGGGGTACCCGGGATTCACGCCGCCCGAGGCGTTCGTCAGGACCACGGCGCGCGCGCCGAGACGGCCCATGAGCAGCACCGGCTGCACGACGAGCCCTGCGGCGTTCCCCTCGTAGAGGTGCAGGCGCCCCTGGAGCATGGCGACGGGGACCCCGTCGAGGTGGCCCAGCAGGAGGCGCCCCGCGTGACCCGGCGCCGTGGCGGCCGGCCAGCCCGGCAGTTCGGCGAACGGGATCGCGGCGGACACGTTCAACGCATCTGCCAGGCCACCCAGCCCGGAGCCCAGCACGATCCCGACGAGAGGAACGAGTCCGGTCCTGGCGCGCACGGCTGCCTCGAGGGCGTCAAGGCGCGCCGGCAGTTCCGATGGCGGGATGGGACGGGATGGGTCGAGCACGGCGGCGGCTCCCTCGCGAGGCTCGCTGCGTTGTCCTCGCTGCATGGCCCTCGGTGCATGGTCCCAGAAACGCCAGCGCCGCGTGCCCGAGGGCGCGCGGCGCGTTTGCGGCGTTGCTTCGCCCGCCGAGGCGAGAGTACCGACACCGGGATGCCGATCACGTCCCGCCCTGGCGGAGCCCACCCGAGAGTGGACCGAAGCGCCCGAAGCGACCAGCGCGAGGAGCGGAGCCTTGATGCGATCTCGGTGGTCCGTTCCCTGGCGGCCCCTCCGGGCAAGACGAACAATAGGGACCGGTCCCTCTGGGGGTCAACGCGCTTATCCACGAAGTTGGACGGCCGCAGCGCCGGCGTATCCACGAATTCGCCGCGTCTGTTGACACCCGGTGCACAACCGTGTGGAGAATTGCGGGCAGAGTGGGCGCCGTAGGCGGCAGGCGCAGCGGGCGACGCGGCTCAGCGGGGCGGCAAGCGCAGGTAGGCGGCGCCCCGGGCGTCGATGTACCGCGCCTCGGGCGTCTCTACGACCCGGATCACCACTTCAGCGCAGATGGAACAGCGCAGCACGATGCCGGGCCCTTCCATCCACGCATGCGTAGTGCCCATGGCCGCCACGTTGCCGCAGTGCGTGCACTGGGCCGTCTCTGCCGTCATGTCGGCCCCGAAGATGTCGCTCAGGACGCCGGCGGCCGCATTGCCATCCAGCATCGTCTCGCGCGCCCGGTCGTCGAACTGGTCCGTGGAGCCTCTCATCGCGCCCTCGCTCATGCCCCCGTGGGCCCGAACCGTTCCGTCTTCACCTGCCCGGGAGCCAGGCCCAGGCCGACCAGCGCCTCCGCGGCGCTTTCCACGAGCAGTGTGGGCCCGCAGATGAAGACCTGCGGGCCGGTGCCAAGGAACCCGAGTGCCTCGGCCAGCATCTCGCGGTCGATGCGGCGCGCATAGCCCGTCCATGCCGTGGGCTGCGACCGGGTCAGCGTATGCAGGACCCACAACGACGGGTCGTTCTGCGCCAGCATCTCGAGTTCCTCGAACGCGATCACATCCTCCCGTGTTCGGGACGAGTAGACAAGCGCCGTGGGAACGTGCGAACCCGCCCCGGCCCGCTGCCGGAGCATGGACATGAGGGGCACCACCCCAGAGCCACCGGCGATCAGGAGCAACGGCCCGCCCAGGGCCGCCTCCCAGACGAAATACCCTCCGATGGGCCCCCGCAGTTCGACCAGGTCGCCGGGAACGACCACGTCGTGAAGGTAGGTGGACACCTCCCCATCGGGGATGCGTTCGACCGTGAGTACCACCTCACCGGTTCGCATTGGCTCCGAGGCGATCGAATACGACCGCTGAGCCTGGTAGCCGTCTTCCGCCGTGAGCCGGAGGTCGTAGTGCTGACCCGCGAGATGCGGCTGGAAGACTGGCAGGGCGAACGTGAAGCTCGAGACGTTCGATGTTTCGCGGCTGATGTCCGTGACCGTGGCGATCTGCCAGCCGAGCGGCCGACGTGCCGGCGGCGTCTGCGCGGCCGCGGGCGTCGCTTCGGCCCGGGGCGCGCCACCCCGGGGCGTGCCTGCGGCCGGCTCCCGCCCGGACTGCACAAGCGAGCGAAGGCGCTCAATCACCGGTGTACCGCTCTTCCTTCCACGGGTCGCCGTGGTTGTTGTAGCCCAGCGACTCCCAGAAGCCCGGCTCGTCGCGCTCCACGAAGCGGATGCCGCGAACCCATTTCGCGCTCTTCCAGAAGTAGAGATGCGGCACCACCATGCGGGCCGGACCGCCGTGCGGAGCCGAAAGCGGCTGGCTGTCGTACTCCCAGGCGATGAAGGCCTGGCCGTTGACGAGATCCGGGATCGGCACGTTGGTGGTGTAGCCGCCGTCGGCCCGCACGATCGCGAACGCCGCCTTCGGGTCGAGCCGGACGTGCTCAAGGAGGACGTCCAGCGACACGCCCCGCCAGCGCATGTCGAGGTGCGTCCACTTCGTCACGCAGGAGATGTCCACCACGAACTCCTGGGCCGGGAGGGTCATGAGCTCTGCCCAGGTCCAGCGGACCGGCGACGCCACCAGCCCGTCGATGCGGAAGTCCCACTGGTCGAGCGGCGTGTGCGGCGTGGGGCCCGCCGACAGGACCGGGAAGTCCGTGATCTCGTGCTGCCCCGGCGGAATGCGGTTGCCGCGGCCCGAAGCCTGCCGGCGCCCCACGAATCCCCGCGACACGAACCGTTCCGTCATCCGCGTGCTCCTCTGTCTCGGCTCAGCCGGCCGGCCGTGCGGAACCCGGCAGGCTGAACCAGAACCGCGTGAGCCCGTCGCCCGAGTCGACGCCCACGTGGCCGCCGCCGGCCTCCACGAGCTGCTGGACGATGGCCAGGCCGATGCCCGCGCCACCGCTGGCGCGGTCCCGCGACTTGTCCACCCGGTAGAACCGCTCGAAGACGCGTGGCAGGTCGCCCGGTGGAATGCCCTCGCCCGTGTTCGAAATGGTGACCAGGACGTCGTCCGGGCGCTGTTCGCCCCGGATCGTGATCCGGCCGCCGGCCGGCGTGTAGCGAAGAGCATTCTGCAGGAGATTCGCCAGGACCTGTGCGAGGTGGTCCGCGTTCGCGCGCGCCGGCAGGGACGGGGGAACATCCACGGTCATCGTGAGCTGCGCCCGGCCGAAGGTGGGCCGTGACAACTCGGCGGCAGAGCGGATGGCGCTCGCCACGTCCACGTCCATGACGTGTGGCGGTGTTGCCGCGGCGTCACCCTCGGCCAGCGTGTCGAGCGATCGGGAGAGGCGGACGAGGCGATCGGCCTCCTCGAGCAGCGACTCGAACGTCGCGGCGTCCGCGGGCACCACGCCATCCCGGAGGGCCTCGAGGTAGCCCTTGAGGTTCGTCAGGGGCGTCCGCAGTTCGTGGGCCGCATTCGCGATGAAATCACGCCGGACGCGCTGCTGCTCCTCGAGGCTCGTGGCCATCTGGTTGAACGAATCGGCGAGGCTCGCAAGCTCCTCGGGCCCCACGCGCGGCACCCGCGCGCTGTAGTCGCCCTGGGCGATCCGACGCGCCGCCCGGCTGATGTCGCCCAGTGGCCGCGCAAGCCGATTGGCGAACAACACGGCGAGGATGGCCGCCGCGCCAACACCCACCAGCACGGCCAGGACGACGACACGCGTGACCGAATCGTCGAACATCTGCCGGGCAGATTCGACCGACGAACCGTGCAGCAGCATCAATTCGGTGAACGCATCGCCACCCATGAGCGTGACGCCGAGGGCCACGATCCCCACCCCCACGGCCACCGAGGCGATGGCCGCGAGGGCGATCCGCAGGGCGATACCCCGGCCCGGGATGCCCATCACGCGGGTTCCGGACCGGCCGGCGTGCTGGCTGCCGTCCCATCGTCGCCGGCTACCTGGGGAGCGGCCCGGTAGCCGACCCCGCGCACCGTGGCGACGAAGCGCGGCCTGTCCGGTTCGTCATTGAGCTTGTCGCGGAGCCGGCGGACGTGGGCGTCGATCGCGCGATCCAGGACCTCCGCCTCGCCGAGCCCGTGGAGGGCATCCAGCAACTGGTCCCGCGTGAGCACGCGACCGTTGGCTCCGATGAGCGCGGCGAGAAGACGGAATTCCGCGGTGGTGAGAATGATGGGTTCGCCGCCGATCGCCACTTCGTGGCGGTCAAGGTCCATCTCCAGCTCGTTGTGGCGCAGGATCCGCGGCCCCACGGCGGCGGATCCTGCTCCGGCAGCCGATCCTCCGGCCCCAGCCTCCTCCACCGTGCGCTCCAGGACCCGCTGCACACGGAGCACCAGTTCTGCCGGCGAAAACGGCTTGGGCACGTAGTCGTCGGCACCCGACTCGAGCCCCTCGATCCGGTCGCCCACCGTCCCACGCGCCGATAGCACGATGACCGGTGTTCGCGACCGTCGACGGATCGCCCGCAGGACGGACAACCCGTCGATCTCGGGAATCATGAGATCCAGGACCACGAGGGCGGGGTCATGCAGGGCAATCGCCGCAAGTGCCGCCTGGCCGTCCCGGGCCTCGCGCACCGTGAAGCCCTCGCGCTCCAGGTACATCCGCACGAGTCGCAGGATCTTCTCGTCGTCATCGACGACGAGAATGGGGCGGTCCATCGGGGCGCGATCGGCTGCGGGCATCACATCGTGAGGCTACCGCGCCCCCGATGACGCCCCGATGACGAAACCCGGCTCAGCGTGCGCTGGACTGTTTCCCGGCCATGTCCGCCGCGGCTGCGCTGATCGCCGCCACGATGGGCTGGTAGCCCGTGCAGCGGCACAGGTTGCCGGCGATCCCCGCGCGGATCTCGTCATCCGTGGGCCGGGGCGTGCGCGCGATGAGCGCCGTGGCGGAAATGATCATGCCTGGCGTGCAGAACCCGCACTGGACCCCGCCCGCCTCCAGCATGGCGCGCTGGATCGGGTGGAGCTCGCCGTCCGTGGCCAGCCCCTCGATCGTGGTGATGGCCCGGCCGTCTGCCTGCAGCGCGAGGTATGAGCAGGAGTTCACGGGCCGGCCGTCGAGCAGCACCATACAGGCGCCGCACTCCGAGTCGTCGCAACCCTCTTTCGTGCCGGTCAGACCAAGGTCGTCCCGGATCACGGACAGGAGCGTCCGGCCGGGCTCGATCTCGACGGGATAGGCGATGTCGTTGACGCGGAGCGTCGCGGTGTACTTCATGATCGTCCTCTCACCTCGCCCCGTGGAGGGCATCGCTGGCGGGGATGGAGGGGCCGGCGCCGTGCGCCCGCTCCACCGCCCCAGTGATCACCCGCCGTGCGATGACGGCAGCCATCGCGCGCCGGTAGTCCGCGGGCGCGCGGACGTCGTCGATGGGTCGTGATGCCGCGGCGACCGCCTGTGCGGCTCGCTCCGCGACCGCGGGGCTCCCGTCGGAGCCGTTGAGGATGCCTTCTGCCTCTGCGATGCGCCGGATTGTCGCCGAAAGGGCGGTGATCGCGACGTGTGCGCCGGCGATCGCGCCGCCCTTCATGGCGAACACGGCCGTGGCGCCCACCACGGCGATCTCCATCTGGCGCCGGTACTCGAGGCGGGCATAGCAGCTGGACGTGCCGGCCGCGAGCGCGGGAAGCTCGACCGCGATCAGGACTTCACCGGCGGCCGCGGACGTCCGTCCGGGACCGGTCGCGAGATCCGCGACGGGCACCCGGCGCTCCCCGCCCCTGGAGGCGAGCACCGCCACGGCGCCGAAGCAGACAAGCGGGCCCACGGTTTCGGCCGCGGGCGAAGCGTTCATGAGATTGCCGCCGAGTGTCCCCACGTTTCGCGTGGCATGTGAGCCAACGATCGCGGAGCCATCGGCGAGGGCCGTCCAGCGCTCGCGGATGAGCGCGTTGGTCGCGATATCCTCGTGCGGGGTGAGGGCTCCCAGCCACAGGCCGCCATCGGCCGTGGGCCGGATGCCGCGCATCTCTGCGACGCGATCCACCGCCACGACATGATCCGGCATCTTCAATTTGCCCTGGCGGGTGCCGACGATGAGGTCCGTGCCGCCGGCGACGACGCGTGCGCCGGCCGCGAGCGCGTCGTACACGCCGCTGAGCGACGTGGGCTGCGAGAACGTTGCGCCGCCCCCGGTCGTGACCGGCGCGACGCCTGAGGGTGTTCCTGCCATCGCTGTCATCGCTTGGTCTCCTGCTGCACGGCGCTCCATACGCGATGCGGCGTGGCGGGCAGTTGCCGGACGCGCGCCCCTGTGGCCAGGGCGATCGCGTTGGCGATCGCGCCCGGGGTGGGGATGCACGGGGGCTCGCCCAGCCCCTTGGAGCCCTTCGGGCCGGCGTCCGGTGCCGCAATTCCGATGAAGCCAACCTTGATCGGCGGGACGTCCGCGGCCGTCTGGAGCTTGTAGTCAAGCAGGTACGGGTTCCTGACACGCGCGTCGCTGGCGACCTGGATGCCTTCCGAGAGCGCCTGCCCGATGCCCATCACGACGCCGCCCGTGACCTGGCCCATGGCGCCGGTCTGGTTGACGATCGTGCCGCTGTCCTGCACCGCAGCGACTCCGAGGATGCGCACAACGCCCGTCTCGCGATCCACCTTGACATGAACCGCATGGGTGCCGAACGTGGGCGCTGCAAACGACTCGACGCCGAGGCGTCCAATGCAACCCGACGCGTCCGATGCCGGAGTCGGCGGCACAACGCCGACGCCGCTCGCGAGCAGTTGCTGGTCGCCGGTTGCCGTGGACGCCAGCGAGGCGATGGTGACGAACCGCGATGGGCTGCCCTTGACCTGGACTTTGCCGTCCACCAGCTCGAGGTCGGCGCGGCTGGCCTCCAGGAGGTCCTCCGCCATCTTCAGGAGCTGGCTCTTGATCTCCTCGGCCGCGGCGATCGTCGCCCGGCCGTTGTTGAACAGGGTCTGCGACCCGCCCGCGCCACCGTCCCAGGGACCCGTTTCGGTGTCCTGGTAGATGATCGAGAAGGCCTCCGGCGGCAGGCCCAGGACCTCGCCGGCCAGGATCGGCAGTGTCATGACGGCGCCCGTACCGCATTCCTGCGCGCCCGTGATGATCGTGGGAGAGCCGTCGGCGTTGAGCTTGAGGTAGATGCCGGACGACATCGGGAACGATGGCCACCAGCCGCAGGCGATGCCGATTGCCTCGCCCTCCGGCAGCGGCCGGCCGTAGCCGATCAGCTCCGCAGCCTTGTCCAGAGTCGCCAGCGCGTGCGTGGAGTCCATGATCTGGCGCGTGGGCCCCTCGTCGCCGTCCGCGAGCAGGTTCTTGCGGCGGAAGGCCACGGGATCCATGCCCAGGGCCGCCGAGAGCTCATCAAGGTGCTGCTCCAGCGCCCACGCGGCCGTGGGGGCGCCCGGGGCGCGAATGGACCCGGACGGCTGCGTGTTCGTGTACACGCACTGGGCCGTGATGTTGATGTTCGGGACCTTGTAGGGGCCCGCGAGGAAGTGCAGCGCCATCTGGGCAATGAGCGGGGCGTCGTTGCTATAGGCGCCGTTCTCCGTGAGCAGCCGCCCGCGGCGCGCGACGACCGTGCCGTCCTTGTCCGCGCCGGTCTCCAGCTCGATGATCATGCCCTCGCGGCGATGATCCGGCGCGAGGAACTCCTCGCGCCGCGAGAAGACCAGCTTCACCGGCCGCTTCGCCGCCCGGGCGAGGGCCGCGGTCTGGGGCTCGAAGTGGCCTTCGCACTTGGCGCCGAAACCGCCGCCCATGAACGGCACGGAGACCCGGATCGCGTTCTCCGGCAGCTTGAGCGTTTCCGCCACCAGGGTGCGAGCCGCGAACGGCACCTGCGTGGACGACCAGATCTGCACCTTGTCGCCGTGCCACTCGGCCACGATTGCGCGCGGCTCGATCGGGACGCCCGAGGATCCGTCCGCCACGTAGCGGCTCTTGACCACGACGGCCGCCCTGGCCATGGCGGCGTCCGCGTCACCCTTCACGAGCGATGAGAGCGACGCCTGGTTCCCGTCGCGCAGGACGCGCTCGTCGATCGCGTAGTCCGCCCAGCCTTCGTGCACGAGCTGCACGCCCGCCTCCAGGGCCGCCTCGAGGTCGGTGACGACCGGGAGCGGCTCGTAGTCCACCTCGATCAGCTCCACGGCGCGGCGCGCGATCTCCGGCGTCAGGGCCGCGACCGCGGCGACGACCTCGCCCTCCCAGCGCACGACGTCCTTCGCGAACAGGGTGCGGTCCTTCACGAAGAGGCCGTAGCGCACGTCCGGAACGTCGGCCTGCGTGATCACCGCGAAGACGCCCGCCAGGGCCTTTGCCTTCGACGTGTCCAGGCGGCGGATCCGCGCGTGGCCGATCTCGGCGAACTTGAAGCGCGCGTGCAGGAGACCCGTCAGCGTGAGGTCGGCCGCGTAGCGGCCGGTCCCGGTGACCTTCTCCTTGCCGTCGGCGCGAATCACGACAGCCATGGTGGCCTCCTCCTTCGAGCCCTCACGAGGGCGACGGGTGCTGGGGGGTCGAAATGCTCAGGGGGGAATGCTACTCCGGGAGCGCCGCTGAATCAGCCCCTGAACGCGGGGCCGTTGCCGACGCAACTGCGCGCGCAGATTCGGCTGGACGCCGGCGGGACGTCAGCCGCCCATGGCATACATCTCGATCTTCGGGAGGTTGCTGGTGGCTTCCGTCCGGAGGTCCGAATAGCGGTCGTCCCGCACTGTCCAGACGCGCCGGATCGCCCCCGCGATGTCGTCGTCGCTCTGGTCGCTCCGGAGCAGGGCGCGCAGGTCGTGGCCGGCCACGGCGAACAGGCAGGTGTAGAGGTTGCCCTCGGCCGAGAGGCGGGCTCGCGTGCAACCCGCACAGAACGGCTGGCTCACCGACGCGATGACCCCCACCTCGCCCGACCCATCGCGGTACCGCCAGCGGGTGGCCACCTCGCCGGCGTAGTTCGGCGGCATCGGCTCCAGCGGCATCTCGGCGTCGATCAACCGGACGATTTCCGCCTCCGGCACCACGTCGTCCATCCGCCAGCCGTTGCTGTGCCCCACGTCCATGTACTCGATGAACCGGAGGATGAGGCCCTCCTCGCGGGCCCAGCGGGCCATGGGCAGGATGCTGGCCTCGTTGAGGTCGCGTCGGACCACCGTGTTGATCTTGATGGGCGCCAGGCCGGCACGTCGGGCCGCGTCGATCCCGTCGAGGACACGGCTCACCGGGAACTCCACGCCGTTCATCGCGGCAAAGACCTGGGGGTCGAGCGAATCCAGGCTCACGGTGATCCGCTGGAGGCCGGCGTCGCGGAGCGGTTGGGCCAGGGCCCGGAGGGCAGCACCGTTCGTGGTGAGCGTCAGGTCCACCGTCCCGCCGTCCGGCCGGCGCAACTGCGCCAGGCGCCCGACTAGGGCGGGCAGGTCGCGTCGGACGAGCGGCTCGCCGCCAGTGATCCGCAACTTCTCGACGCCCAGCTGGACGAAGATCCTCGCAACCCGCTCGATCTCCTCGAACGACAGCACCTGGTCCTTGGGCAGGAACGCGAAGTCCGCCCCGAAGATCTCCTTGGGCATGCAGTAGACGCACCGGAAGTTGCAGCGGTCCGTCACGGAGATCCGGAGGTCGTGCAGTCCGCGCCCCAGCGTGTCCCGGGGCAGGCCTGCCTCCCGGTCGCCTGGCAGTTCGATCGCGGGCCCGGCGCGACGGCCATCCGGCGGACCGACCGTCTCCACGACGGGCAATGCGCGGCGGCCCTGAGCGGTCATTGGGGCATGGTACTCGCCCTTGCCGGGACCGCCCGCCGGCGCTTCGGTACGAATGGGAGGGGTTCGCGGTACCACTGGGAGACGCCATTGCGACGAGGCTCCCGCCTACGCTGGGCGCACCTTCCCGCGCTCCGTGTTCGACCCGAGGACGCACAATGGCCAACTCCGACAACCGACCCGCATTCCGCCTCCCCTGGCAGGGCGCGGGCGAGGCTCCCGGCGAGGGCGACGCGGCCGCCGCGACAGCGGTTGCGGTTTCGCCCGATTCGCCGGCCTGGCCCAGTCACGACCTGGCGCGGCGCAGCAATCGCGCGGGGGATGCCGCCGGCGAGAGCGCTCGGGTCGTGGAGAAGGCCCCCGCGCCGGACGCCATCGATCCCACCCCCGGTGCCTCGCCAGGCGCGATGGATCCGGCGAGCGCGGCGACGGGACCCACGGTCGAGGCGACGGGTCCGGCGGTCGCCGCCCCGGACGTGGAGGTCTCCGCGACTGAACCATCGACGGAGGGCGATGCCGCATCCGTCGCCGACGGAGAGGCGGCAATTGCGTCCGCCGCCTCAGCCATGCTCGACGCCGCGGCTGACCTTGCGAGCAAGCGAACGAAGTTCCGGGCCGACCTGACCCGGGCCATGCGCGCGGCCGCCGACGAAGCCCGCGATTCGGTCCTCGCCCAGTTCCGCGTGGACGTGGACCGTCACATGGAAGCTGCTCGCGGCGCGGCAGAGCAGGCCGGCGTGACCACTCGTCAGCACGCCGACGACGACATCACCGCGCTCGGCGAATGGGAAACGGCGGAGATGGCACGCATCCGCGCTGCAACAGAATCAGGGATCACCGCACGTCAGGACCGCCTGGAGACAGAGCTGGCCGACCAGACGAAACGCCTCAGTGACGAATTGACGGTCGTCCAGCAGCAGGTGGAGCGGTTCCAGGCCGAGATGGACGCGTTCTTCGAGCGCCTGCAGCGCGAAGATGATCCAGCCATGCTCGCCGGGCTGGCCGAGCAGTTGCCCGACCCGCCGGCGTTCTCCGAATGGACTGCCCAGCGAAGGGCTGCGCGACAGGAGGCGGGCGGGCGGCACGGGCGTCGGGCCGGATCCGCCGAAGCCTCAGCAGCCGCGGCCGGCAGCGGTAGCGAAGCGCCCGAGCTCGCGGACGACGGCGAAGCTTCGGCCGCGGACGACGAGGCTGGCGCAACCGCGGGCCGGGACCCCGGCATGCCGCTGATGCAACCTGGCGACTTTGCGGCAGCGGAGGCGGAGGCGGCCGATTGGGTCGCCGTTGACCAGGCCGCCCCGGAAGGGGTTGCCGATGCCGATCCGGCGCCAGCACCCGAGGGGGATGGGAGTGGCTCCGATGCCTGGCCGCCGTCCACCGTTCCCGCGACGACCCAGCCCGCGGCAACGCGGACGCAGGTTGCGGTGGTGGGCCTGGTCAGCGTCGCAAGCATTGCCACATTCAAGCGGATGCTTGCCCGGGCTCCCGGCGTTCGGGCCGTGCAGGTCGCATCCGGCCCTGACGGGGAGTTCCTCTTCAGCGCCACCCATGAGGAAACCATCGACATGGCCGCCGTGGTGGCCGGCATCCAGGGCTTCCAGGTCGAGGTCGTGGAGAGCAGCCCCGGCATCGTCAGCGCCCGCGCGGTCGACCCCGAAGTCGTCTAGCGTCCCTGGGCCTATCGCCCGGTTTCTTCCACCCCGCGCACATACAGGCGGTTGACGAGAACCACCTCCACCCCCGGGTCGGCCACCGGCCGGTCCCCGACGTAGGCGATCGCCCCGGTGAGCGGCAGGAACATCTCGGCCACCTGGTCCAGCATCTGGCGGGGGTCGGTGCCCGGGAACACGTGCACCGTGCCCATGATCCGGTACGGTGGCGCCTCGAGAACCACCTCGTATGGCTCCTTGCGCACCCGCCGGGCGATGCGCTCCTCCTCGGTCAGTTCCGGGACCGTGTCCGGGCCGGCGAGCACGGCAATCAGGTCGTACGGGTCGATGGACTTGAGGCCCGGTGCCGGCGCAAGTGGCGCTGACCCATCGACAGGCGCCCACTGCACGTCCGAGATCGTGATGGCCTCCCGTCGGTTCAGCGCGTCCGAGAGGCGCCCCTCGATGTGCATGATCCCGGTCAGCCGCCAGTCCTCCGTGAGGCCGTCGAACCGCGAGCCGGCCCCGGCGGCATGACCGGCCGCGCCGCCGGGGGCGTGACTGCCCGCCGGCGCGGTGGCCTCGGGGCCGGACCCGGCCGCCTCCGACCGCTGACCCGACCCCCGACGGAGGAAGCCGAACGGCACGGGTTACTCCTCTTCGGTCACGCCCGACTTTTCGCGGATGACGTGGACCACGTTGGAATCCGCGAGGGTCGTGGTGTCGCCCAGCGACCGGCCGGCAGCGATGTCGCGCAGCAGCCGCCGCATGATCTTGCCCGACCGGGTCTTGGGCAGGTCCGGCACGAACATCAGCGACTTCGGCTTCGCGATGGGGCTGATCTTGTGCGCCACGTGCGCTCGCAGCTCCTCGCCCAGGGCCGGTGTCGGCTCGTTGCCCAGGCGGAGGATGACGAACGCGTTGATCGCCTCGCCCGTCACCGGGTCCGGTCCGCCCACCACGGCCGCCTCGGCCACGGCCGGGTGCGACACGAGGGCGCTCTCGATTTCGGTGGTGGAGAGCCGGTGCCCGGACACGTTCATCACATCGTCCACGCGCCCCAGGAGCCAGTAGTAGCCCTCGAGATCGCGCTTGGCCCCATCGCCCGCGAAGTACATCCCGGGGAAGCGGCTCCAATAGGTGGCCTTGTAGCGCTCCGGGTCGCCGTAGATGCCGCGAAGCATCGCCGGCCACGGTCGCTTGAGGACGAGGTAGCCACCCTGGCCGAGCGGCACGGATTGCCCGTGCCCGTCGACGATGTCCGCGGCAATCCCCGGGAACGGGAACGTGGCGGACCCGGGCTTGGTCGTGGTCACGCCGGGGAGGGGCGTGATGAGGATCTGGCCGGTCTCGGTCTGCCACCACGTGTCCACGATGGGGCAGTGCCCGCGGCCGATGTTGTCGTGGTACCAGAGCCACGCCTCGGGGTTGATGGGCTCCCCCACGGACCCAAGGACGCGCAGCGAGGACAGGTCGTGCTTCTCCGCGTGGTGCGCGCCCTGCTTCATGAACGCACGGATCGCGGTGGGCGCGCAATAGAGGACGTTGACCTTGTAGTCCTCGATGATCTGCCACCAGCGGTCCCAGGCCGGGGTGTCCGGCGTGCCCTCGTACATGATCCCGGTGCTCGCGTTGGCGAGGGGCCCATAGACGATGTAGGAGTGGCCGGTCACCCAGCCGATGTCCGCCGCGCACCAGTACACATCGTCCGGCTTCATGTCGAAGATGGCCCAGTGGCTGTAACTCGTCCCAAGGAGGTAGCCGGCCGAGGTGTGCAGGATGCCCTTGGGCTTGGCGGTGGTGCCCGATGTGTAGAGCAGGTAAAGCATGTGCTCCGAGTCCAGGGCGACGGGCTCACACTGCTCGGACTGGCGGTCCACGATCTCGTCCCACCAGACGTCGCGACCGGCCGTCATGGCCGTGCCACCCTCGACGGCATCGCCCAGCCGGCGCGCAACGAGGACACGCTCCACGGTGGGCGCCATGGGGAGCGCTTCGTCCACGGCCGGCTTCAGGGCCGCGGGCTTGCCGCGCCGCCAGCCGCCGTCCGCCGTGATCACAAGCTTGGCCTGCGAGTCCTGGATGCGGCCGGCGAGGGCCTCCGCGGAGAACCCGCCGAACACCACGGTGTGCGGCGCACCGATCCGGGCGCAGGCGAGCATCGCGATAGGCAGTTCCGGGATCATGGGCATGTAGATCGCCACGCGGTCGCCCGTTCGGACGCCCAGCTCGAGCAGTGCGTTGGCGGTCTTGGAGACCTCGCGCTGGAGGTCCGCGTACGTGATGGTGCGCGTATCCCCGGGCTCGCCGATCCAGTGGTAGGCCACCTTGTCGCCCAGCCCGTTCTCGACGTGGCGGTCCACGCAGTTGTACGCGACGTTGAGCTTGCCGCCAACGAACCATTTCGCGAAGGGCAGGTCCCATTCGAGGGTGGTCTCGAACGGCTTGATCCACGAGATCCGCTCACGTGCCAAACGGGCCCAGAAGGCCTCGAAGTCCCGATCCGCTTCTGCGTAGGCATCGGCCGAGACGTTGGCCTGCGCCACGAACTCGGGCGCCGGAACGAACTTGCGCTCCTCGGCGAACATGGCCTCGATCTCGGGCCGCGACGGAATCGTGGAATCTGTGGTCACGACGTGCCTCCTGCGGCGTGCCGGTTGGCGTTTGTGAAGCCGGGGCGGTGGGCCCCCGGCGGATCGTGCAAGAATGATCGACATTCTAGGGGCGCGGCGCGGCGGAACGCGAGAGCGCGTCGCCCGACGGTGCCAGATGGCGACGATCCGGGCCCGTTGGGGGCGCCCGCGGCGGTGTCGACCCGGCCCGCGGCGCGACCACCGCGGTGTGGACCCGGCCCGCGGCGCATGCGGGTTCAGTGGCACCCGCCCGTCGGATACGAATCCCGTTCGTGCAACGGACGGTGCCCCCGTCCACGATCAACCCGTTTCGTGATACGTAGGAGGGCGGGGCCTTCGGCCCGTCCGTCATCAGGCTGGGTGCTGCGGGACAAGCTCGAGGCTGCTCCTGCCGTCCGAGTCGCCGACAGGACTCGCATAGGACGAACCGGATTGCTGCCGGACGGTCGCCCGTCACCCAGACGAGCCGAACGTGCCCACCGAACCGGATTGCTGCCGGACGGTCGCCCGTCACCCGGTCCTCCTGGCCGTAGTCGACCTAGTCCGACCGTGGACCTAGTCCCACCGTGGACCTAGTCCGACCCCTGGGCGAGATCGTCCTGGCCCGGAGCGGAGCCGGGCAGGATCGTCGCGTCCAATGCCACGACCGCTGCAGTGGCGGCCATGTCACCCGGGACCCCGGCAACTCGGCCGGGCCCCGCGGATCCCCAGGATGCCACGGCATCCGGTGCCACAGGCAGCAACGGCAGGCCGTTCTCGCGGCCGGCATCCACCAGCCGGCGGCGCAGGTCGCTCACGGCTGTCCAGCGATGCGTGGCCTGCACGCGCCCGCCGATTCGCAGCGTGACGCCGGTGGGATCGAGTGCATCCACGCGCTCTACGTGCGGCGGGTCCAGGAGGCGGCGGTGCCACGCGGGATCAGCTGCCATCTCGAGGCCCACGCGATCCACCACCTCGGATGCGCGCGCGGCGAGGTCGGCGGACGGAAGACGGATTTCTTCGGAGATCCGCGCCCAGCCACGCGTGAGGTTCGAGGCCACCACCACCGCCGAATTCGGGACCGTGTGGACGTTGCCGTCGAAGTCGCGCAGCGTGGTCCGGCGGAGCGTCAAGTCCTCCACGGTGCCCTCCACCCCGGCAATTCGCACCACGTCGCCCTTCGTGTACTGGTTCTCGACGAGGATCAGCGCCCCGTTGAAGTAGTCCTTGACGAGGCTCTGCGCCCCGAACCCCACGGCGATGCCGACGATGCCCAGGCCGGCCACGGCCGGCGCGACATCGAGGCCCAACCGGCCGAGGATCGTGAGGGCAGCGATCACCACGATGAAGAACTGCAGAAGATTCGCGCCAAGGCCGTCCAGGGTCTCCATCCGCCGGCGCAGCTCAACGGCCGTCAATTCTCGCGCCGTTCCCTCGCGCGCCTCCCGGTCGATCAGCGCCCGGAAGATCCCGTGGACGAACCCGCGGGCCAGGCGCAGGGCCAGCCATGCGACGGCCAGGACCAGCAGGATCTGGGCGGCGACGGGCACCCAGCCCGGGAGAGCGAGGTTCGAAAGTTCAGGCACGAGCGCAGAGTAGCGCCGGGGGCAGATCCCGGGCCGGGAGATCCCGCTCCCCTGTTGTCCGATCCAGCGCCGCCGAGCCGTCCGGCCCGCGGACCCGCCTCGGCCGCAGGACCCGCCTCCGCCGCAGGAGCCGCCTCGACTGCGGGCCGCCCCCGGGCCAGGCTCAGTCGGGAGTCGCCAGCCAGGTGGGCAGTTCGCGCGCGAGTGTCGCGAGCGGCAGCGAGCCGTGCCCGATGACGGCGTCGTGGAAGGCCTTCAGGTCGAACCGGGCGCCATC
>JANPDJ010000207.1:0-5264 GCA_031431395.1 Chloroflexota bacterium
TCGGCAACATCTGGGCGAACTCGTTCAGCCACCAGGGCAACACGTTCGCGTTCCCGAGCGTGCGGACACCGGGTGCCACCGTCCAGATGGATCCCGACAGCGCATCCGGCAAGTACTACCGGGCGCTCACCGGCAACCCCGGCATCTCGAGCGACTCGGTGGCGGGCGGTGCCGGCGGTACCGGCGGCACCCCGCCGCCCCCGCCCGTCCTGCCCAGCCCTTCGCCCAGCACCGGCGGACCCGTGCCGTCGCCGAACCCGTCACCCTCCGCCGCCCCGTCGACCACGGTCACGGGCAACGCAGGGGTCGTGACTGCCACGATCCCCACGACGAACCCGCCCATGCCCCGGGTCAACAGCGTCCTCTGGACCACCAGGTCCGTCAACCTGCGGAACCACCCGACCACTACGGGCAAGGTGCTGCTCGTGCTGACACCCGGCACGCCGGTCCGGCTCCTCCGGATCCGGAAGGACCCGATCGTCGGGACCTGGTACCTCGTGCGCGTCCACAGCCGGCAGGGCTGGGTTGCTTCGTGGCTCACCAGGACGACGCGCAACGCCCCGGCTCCAACGACGGCTCCCGCTCCAGGGTGGCAGGTCGCGCGGGTGAGCAGTTTCGGCGTCGGCGACGGGCTCGTGGGCTCTCCCATGGCGTGCGGCGGCACGTTGACGACCACGGTGATGGCCGTGGCGCACCTGAGCCTGCCCTGTGGGACACGCGTTCGGCTGCGCTACGGCGGCCAGGTTGTCGAAGCCCAGGTGCTCGACCGCGGCCCGTACGTGGAGGGGCTGACCTTCGACCTGGCGCCCGCCGTCTGCCGGGCCCTGGGGGATTGCGCGACGCTCACGCTGGAATGGCAGGTCGCCCAATAGGGTCCGCGGAACGTCTCATCTCGCGGCGGCAGCTGCTGCAGGCCGCGGTATTCGGCGGGGTCTCGGCGTCCATGCCTGGGCGATCGCTCAGGACTGCCGGAGGCAGTCTCGCGGCCGCGGCGGCCGTCCCGGCCTCCGCTCGAATCCTCTGGCATGCCGATCCCGCCGTCTCGACGGTCTACCTCACGATGGACGACTGGTTCAACCGCGAGATGGTGGAAACCGCGCTCGATATCGCGGCAGAGGAGAGCGTCCACCTGACCTTCTTCCCGGTTGGGCGACTCGTATCGCCCAACGTGGACCTGGTGCGGCGCGCCGCTCGCGACGGTCACGAACTCGAGAACCACACGTGGGACCACCAGCGACTTGACCTGGGCCACTACCCGGTCGCCCGGATCCCGTGGGAGATCGAGCAGCAGCTCCGCGCGCTCCGGTCCGTCCTGGGTCCGTCGTATCGGCAGCACTTCTTCCGTCCCCCGGGGGGGTTCGGGATCTTCGGTCACATCAATCCGTACCTCGTCGGAGCCGCCGCGAATGCCGGCCTCCAGATCGCGATGTGGAACGTGGATTCGCGCGGCTGGCGCTGGGGAAGGCGGCGTGACCAGGCCGCGGTGAACGGGGCTCTCGCGAACGTCCTGCCGGATCTCCGCCCGGGGGCCATCGTGGTGCAGCACACGATCCCCTCCGACGTGCTCGCCCTGCGCACGGAGATCCACATCGCCCGGGAGCGCGGCCTGCGCATCAGCACGCTCGCAGAGGGCATCCTCGGCATTCCGTCCCCGGTCGAGCCGGATCCTCCACGAACCGTACCTCCGTTCCGGCAATAGCCAGGGGTCCTGGATGGAGTTCCGGGACTTCGCTGGGCAAGCACCTGCTGATTACGTACCTGCCGCCTGACGTAGCTCGAGCGGGGACCGGGCTGCTGGTGGAATACTTCGGGACGCACTACCCGGTGACGGTCGCGGGAGTGGGCAGCACACCGCTGTTCGACCCGGCGAACGCCCGCGTCCGGGCCTGACGGGGCTGGGCGGGGCCGGGGCCGCAGCCGGGCAGTCCGGGCCTGACGGGGCGGTACCGGATCGGGCTGACTATTCGCCGTACAGGAGTGGATCGTGAATGTCCTGGTCTGCGTGAAACGCGTGCCCCAGACGGGCGGCAGCGTCGTTCTGACGGATGACGGCCAGGACATCGACACGCGCTACGCGGCATTCACGGTCAGCCCGCACGAGGAATGCGCCGTCGAGGAGGCGGTCCGACTGGTTGAGGCGGGTGGCGGAACGTCCACCGTGCTCACCCTGGGCCCCGATATGGCGGTCGAGCAACTGCGGGATGCGATGGCCGCAGGGATCGAACGGGCCATCCTGCTGGAAACCGACGGCCGCGAGTGGGACCCGGTCGCGACTGCCGCGGCCATCGTGAGCGCTCTGGCGGCCGAACGGGCGGCAGGCATCGAGTACGACCTCCTGCTGTTCGGCAACGAGGCTGCTGACACCGGTGACTACCAGGTCCCGGTCCGAGTGGCGACGGCCCTGGATCTTCCGTGCGTCACCGGAGTGAAGGCGCTCCGCATCGAGGGAGACATCGCGGAGGCCCGGGTGGAGGCGGGGGACGGGTGGGACGTGTTCGAGGTGCCGCTGCCGGCCGTCGTCAGCGTCCGCGAAGGCATCAACCTGCCCCGATACCCTTCGGTTCCGGGACGACTCCGGGCGAAGAAGCGCGAGATCATCCGGTATCCAGCCGATCCCGGCCCTGCTGGCCCCACAGGGCCCGCGAAGGTGCGCCTGCACCTTCCCCGCGAACAGCAGCGCAGCGTGGAGATCCTGGGCCGCGGCCCGGAGGCCGCACCGGCCGTGGTCGCGTTGCTGTTGCGGCTGGGGGTGCTGTCGTGATCCTCGTCGTCGTTGAGCAGAGCGACGGGACCGTGGATCGGGCCTCGCTCACCGCGCTGGCCTTCGGGCGGCACCTCGCGGGCATGCTGGGCGCGCAGGTTTCGGCGGTTGCATTCGGGCCCAGCGCGGAGGCTGCGCTCGCTGCCCTCGGTCCGGCCGGCGTCGTGCGGGGCTGGGCGATCCAGACGCCATCGCTGGACGGATACGCGCCGGCGGCGTGGGCGAGAGGCACCGGCCAGCTTTCGACCAGCGTCGGGGCACGCATCATCCTCGGCCCGGGAACCCAGCGCGGCAACGAGGTCATGGCGCACGTAGCGGCACAACTGGGGCTGCCGATGGCGGCGAACTGCCTCGAGGTTCGGTCTGCCGACCCGTTCGTCGTCATGCGCCAGCGCTGGGGCGGCAGCGTGCTCGAAGAGGCGCGGCTGGACGCATCCGTCCGCTGTCTGACAGTGGCCGAGAATGCCCCCGTGGCGGAACTCGCCCCCGTGGCGCCGAGCGGCGAGCCGTCAGCGGCCGGCGGCGAACCGTCAGCGGCCGGCGCCGAGCCGTCACCGGCGGGCGCCGAGCCGGTCCTCGTGGGGCGGTTCGTGCCGGCGCTTTCGCACGGCGACCTGCGCTCGCGCGTGATGCGCACCGTCCCCCGCGCGTCGGCCGGGATTCCGCTTGCCGGGGCCCGGGTGGTTGTGGGCGGAGGACGCGGCGTCGGCAGTGCGGCGGCATTCGGCCCGCTCGAGGAACTCGCCGCCCTGCTGGGCGGCGCCGTGGGGGTGTCTCGCGTCGTGACGAGTGCGGGCTGGCGGCCGCACACGGAACAGGTGGGCCAGACCGGCACCCGGATCGCCCCGGAGGTCTACCTCGCGTGTGGGATCAGCGGGGCGATCCAGCACATCGTGGGCTGCGCGGGGGCCCGCACGATCATCGCGATCAACACGGACCCGGAGGCTCCCATCCTGTCGCGCGCCTCATACGCGGTCATCGGTGACCTGCATGCCGTGGTGCCGGCCGTCTCTGCGGAAATCCGGCGGGTCCGGGGAGGCGGCTGAGCCGAACCTTCGGCGCGAATCCTCGCCACCAGGAACGGCTCGGGGAGCGGGTTTTCATCCTCGCGGCCGGCCGGCAGCGGGCCCACTGTGATGAGGCGACCGGATTTCATTGCGGTCACTGACCGCCGGCACGGCCGATTCACGAGAGGGCGAAGATCATGAGCTTCCAGGAACAACGGACTGTCGTCACCCAGGAACCCGTCGAAGGTTCGGGCATCGAGAGCGCCCGGACCGTCACCAGCCGTCACGTTACGGCCGGTCCCGGCGGTTCTGAGATCGCCCGCCGGATCATCGTGCTGATCTTCGGCCTGATCCAGGTTGTCATCGGCCTTCGCATCGTGCTCCTGATCCTGGATGCCCGGGAAGGCAACGCCATCGTTTCGGGCGTCCTCAACCTGAGCCAGTTCTTCGTTGGCCCGTTTGAAGGGATCCTCCGCACGAACGCGCTGAGCGCCGGCGGGTCGACGCTCGATGTTGCGGCCATCGTGGCATTCGTCGGCTGGACGATCATCGAGATGATCGTGCTCTGGGTCGCCGGAATCACCCGCCAGACTTCTCCAACCGCCGCCTGACCGGCGGTTCCATCCGCACGTTCCCGATGCCCCGGCGACCCGTCCTGGGGGACGAACGCCGGGGCATCTTCTCCGCGGGACGTGTCACCCCATCGATGTCCCACTGAAGGTCGGGTTCAACGATGCGCGAACCGGCACGACGGGCACTGACTGCCGTCCCCGGCGCGGGCTATCATCCGCGCCGGGCGTTACTGCGCGTCAGCGACCCCGCCGCGCGCGAACCCATATCCACGCGGAAAGCGGGTCATCGCATGCCATCGGACGAGCCGTTGCCCCTGAGCCACCTGATCGTGGTGGGTGCGTCCGCGGGCGGAGTGGAAGCGATCTCGGAGCTGCTGCGGTCCCTGCCCGCCGATTTCGGCGCTCCCATCGTCATCGCGCAGCATCTGAATCCCGCGCGTCCAAGCCATCTCGGCGAGATCCTGGGCCGCCACGCGACGTTGCCCGTGAGGGTGGTTGCGCACGGTGAGCGGCCCGAACCGGGCGTCGTCTACATCGTGCCCGTCAAGTGGGACGTGGAGATGAATGGCGGCGCATTCGCACTTCACGAACCTGGCGAGCGGCGTCCCGTGCCATCGATCGACCGGCTCCTGCGAACTGCGGCGCGGGAGGTCGGACAGGGCCTGGCCGCCGTGATCTTGAGTGGCAGCGGCTCCGACGGAGCGGCCGGCGCCCGCGAGGTCAAGGCCGCCGGCGGGACGGTCATCATCCAGGATCCGGCCCGCGCGGGCTTCCCGTCCATGCCCCGATCGGTGGCGCCCGGTGCAGTGGATGCCGTGGCCAGTCCCGGGGCCATCGGGCCGCTGTTGTCCTCGTTCATCGCCGGCAATCCCATCAGCCGCGACTCCGTGGACGAGCAGCAGTTGCGCCTTCTGCTTGTCCGAC
>JANPDJ010000208.1:0-5187 GCA_031431395.1 Chloroflexota bacterium
GGGCCTCGCCGCCGATTTCGGCGTCCGGGTCGAGAGCCCCGATGAGCTGCTTGCCGATCCAGAGGTGGGCCTCGTCCTCGTCCTGACGCCACCGCGCAGCCACGTGGACTACGCGATCGCGGCCGCGGAGCAGGGCAAGCACATCCTCATCGAGAAGCCCATGGCCAACTCCGCAGCCGACTGCGACCGCATCATCGAGGCGGCCCGTCGTCACGACGTCCGGCTGGGGATCGTGTCCCAGCACCGGTTTCGGGCGTCGCCGGTCACGGCCAAGAAGCTGATCGACGATGGCGTCATCGGGGACGTACGGATGATCCGCGTGATCGGCCCCACGGCCGGTTATGACGCCCCGGACGACAAGTGGAAGTTCGACCCCGAGGAGCAGACCGTCTATGCCGACTGGGCGGCCCACGCGTGTGACACCACGCGCTGGTTCGCGGGCAGCCGGCCCACGGTGGGATATGCCCTCGCCCGGTCGTTCACCCCGGACCCGCCGCCCGACCAGAGCATCTTCGCTCTGTACCAATTCGAGAGCGGCGTCATCGCCGACATCTGGCTCACCTACGAGATCACGCCGCCCGGCCTGGGCTCCGCGCTCCAGTTCCTGATCACGGGTTCGAAGGGGATGATCGAGTTCGACTCCTACGGGGCCGTTCGGCTTGGACGCGACGGTGACTGGAAGACGGTCTACGAGCAGCCGCCGTTCAACCCGAACGACCCACTGAACCCAGTCCGGATCCGCGCGTACGGCGACGAGCTCGAGGATGTCCTCGCCGCCATCGCGGAGCACCGCGAGCCCATGATGAACGGCCACGAGGGCCGCATCACCATCGAAATGGTGGAGGCGGGCGAGCGGTCCATCCGGAGCGGCAAGGCCGTCCATCTCCCACTCGACGCCTGACCCGGCCCACCCAACCAAACGAACGGAGGCACACCGATGCGACCCAACAAGTTCCGCCAGCTGCTGCGCGAGGGACGCCCCACCTTCGGGACGCACCTCTTCTCGATGTGGCCGACCATCGCCGAGGTGGTGGGCCACACGGGCAACTTCGACTACATCGAGTTCTCCGGCGAATACGCCCCGTACGACCTCTTCTCGCTGGAGAACTTCGTCCGGGCGACGGAACTCTTCAACATGTCGTCGATGATCAAGCTGGACCAGGAGCCGCGCGTGTGGCTCTCCGAGCGTGCCATCGGAGCCGGGTTCCAGTCCGTGCTGTTCGCCGACATCCGCACCGCAGATGAAGTGCGACAGTGTGTTGCCGCGGTCCGCGCGGATGCGCCGGGCAAAGGTGGCATCCACGGGGTGGCCGATCGCCGGGCGGCGATGATGAACCATGCCGGCACCCAGCACTACATCGACACGCTTGACGACATCGTGATCGGCATCATGATCGAGAAGGCCTCTGCAGTGGAGCAGCTGGACGAGATCCTGGCTGTGCCGGGCATCGACATGATCCAGTGGGGCCCCGCGGACTACGCGATGAGCATCGGCCGGCCCGGCGACTGGTACGGCAAGGAGGTTCAGCGTGTGGAACGCGATGTGCTCGAGCGCTGCATCAAGGCCGGCGTTCCACCGCGCGCTGAACTGAGCGATCCGAAGGGCGTCGACTACTTCCTGGAGATGGGCGTCAAGGACTTCTGCATGGGCACGGACCTGTACGTCATCTACGACTGGATGCGGGACAACGGAAAGGCGCTCCGGACCGCGGTGGAAGCCGTATACGGCGAATCGCCCGCGGCCGGCTCCGCAGGTTCCGGGGCGATGGGCTCGATGACCAACACGTCACAGGCTCGCCCGCCGCACGCGTAGCCAGCCGAGCCAGGGGAGCGCGGGCCCGGACCGCCGGCTGCCCGGTCAACTCCGGTCGCGCAGCACCAGGTAGTGGAGATCCACCCGGCCGTCATCGTCGGGGTACGTGTGGAGGACGGCCGCAAGGCGGCCGTCCGGCAGGGCCGTGACGTCCGGGTAGCCGCAGACGGAGCCCGGGACATGGCGGGCGTCAGCACCCGCGGCATACAACTGGCCGGCGAACCGCCACGATTCGCCGCCGTCCTCGGTGATGCTGAGGCTGACTCCGCGGAACGCCGGGTCCTCGTCCCGGTAGGCGCACGCCACGGCCCCGCTCCGGAGCGGGAACAGCTTGTGGTTGGAGCCGCGGAACCCTGTTTCCCGGACCGGGCTCCACGTCCGGCCCTCGTCCGACGACCAGGCCCTGTGCGATTGCCTCGTCACCATCTCGCGGATCACCGCGAGGAACCGGCCGTCCGGAAGCCTGACCAGGTCCGTATCGGCGAAGTTGCGGTCAGGCGCCGCGGCGATCAGCGTGACCGGCGAGAGATTTCGGCCATCCACGTCCGTCCAGAACACGCCGCTCTGCCACTCGACATCGCGTCCGACCGTCCCGATCGTGGCCCACAGCAGCCGGCCGTCGGAGAGCCGGTGGGGGTTGCTCGCGCCGTACGGTTCGGTCCAGCAGGGGAAGAGGCGGATCTCGTCGCCGATCTCGGACCAGGAGCGTCCGCCGTCGGCGGAGTCGGTCGCGCCGGTGAACCATTCCGTGATCGGCTCGTCACCCGGCAGGTCCGGGTCCACCTTGAGCCGGCCCACGATCAGCCGGAGGCGGTCGCCGCCAAGGTGAGCCAGGCCCCCCATGGGCAGACTCTGCCAGCCCGGGTTCGCGAACACCGGGAACGGATCCTCCCAGGTGACGCCCTCGTCGTCGGAGTGACTGATCATCACGGCCGCGTCGTTCCGCAGCTCCGGGCCCGTGCCGACCTCGAAGGCCAGCACGAGGCGGCCGCTGGGAAGGCGGCGGATGCTGGGGAAGCCCCGACGACGGATTGACGGCCCCTCGAAGAGGACACGCGACCACTCCACCTCGAGCGGCGCATCGGGCAGCAGGCGCGGCGTCGGTTGCGGCATCGATCCCTCTCTCTACGGCACGATGGGATTGTGCGGGACGCGGCGCCGGCGGGCGTGACGACGGGCGACACGGCGAGTCGATCTGGGTGGCGTGTCGTCGAAACAGAACGGACGCGGCTGCCCCTGATCCCGACGTATCCTGACGCGCGTGTCCCGCGCATCGGCGTTGATTTCGGCTCTCGATCGGATCGGCTCAGCGCCGTGTCCGCCGCCCGAGCGTCCGCGCCGCCGCCTCCTGGTGCTGCTCTGCATCGTCAGCATCCCCATTGGGCTGATCTGGGGCGGCTTCTACCTGCTGTTCAACGAGCCGCTCGCCGCCCTCTTCCCGGCGCTCCACGGCCTGAGTTCGATCGTCTACCTGCTGCTCTTCCACCGGACGTCCAGCGAGAGAGGGCTGCGGACGCCCCTGCTGGCGCAGTTCCTGGCGCTGCCGTTCCTGCTGATGCTGTCGCTCGGAACGTTCGCCGCATCGAGCGTCGTGGTGGTGTGGTCGTTCATGGCTCCGGCCGGCAGCCTCGTCCTGGACGAGCCCCGGCGGGCGATTCGATGGTTCGGCGCGTACCTGGTGCTCCTCGCCATCGCGTATGGGGTCGAACCGGCGCTGCGCCACGCCAACAACCTCCCGGGCCCACTGGTCCAGGCGCTCTTCCTGCTGAACATCGGGACGCTGTCCATTGTGAGTTTCGGGATCCTGGCCATATTCGCAACCCAGCGCGAGGCCGCCCTTCGCCTCGCCGAACTCGAAGGCCGGCGATCCGACGACCTGCTCCGGAACATCCTGCCGGGACCCATCGCGGACCGCCTGAAGAACGACAACAGCCGCATCGCGGAGCAATTCGACGAAGCGAGCATCCTCTTCGCGGACGTGGTGGGGTTCACGCCGCTCTCGGCGCGACTCTCACCCGCGGAGATCGTGGATCTCCTCGACCGCCTGTTCAGCGAGTTTGACGTGCTCGTGGACCGGTCCGGCCTGGAGAAGATCAAGACCATCGGCGACGCGTACATGGTGGCGGCGGGCGTCCCGGAACCTCGACTGGATCACGCCCCCGCTATCGCCCGGCTGGCACTCGCGATGCAGGCTGCCGCCACCGCTCTGCCGGGGACACGGCTGCAATTGCGGATCGGTATCAATTCAGGCCCCGTCGTGGCGGGCGTGATCGGCAAGCGGCGCCTGATCTACGACCTGTGGGGCGATGCTGTCAACGTAGCAAGCCGGATGGAATCGCAGGGCGTGCCGGGCCGGATCCAGCTCACACGAGCCACGGCCGATCGCCTCGGCGAGTTGTTCACGCTCGAGGCCCGCGGGACAGTGGAGGTCAAGGGTCGAGGTGCCGTGGAAACCTGGTTCCTGGTCGGGGAAGGCACCTCGCCACCCACGAGTGCCGGCGAAGCGCCGCGATCATCTGCGCCTGATGCCTCGCGTGAGCCGGCGCCGGCGGCTCACCCGGGCGCGCGCTCGACCTGACGAACCCTTTGCCTGCCGATGTCAGCCCGGGCCGCGCGCGAGCGCACCGACAAGGACGTCCACGGCGGTCCGCTCCTCGTCCGTCAGTTCGGCCTGGCGGTCGTGGCCGCTGTGGTCCACGTACCGGTCCGCGGTAGCAAGGATCGCGCGCAGACGGGCCAGTTGGGTTGCACCAATCGGCCGCCATGCCTCCATCGCCTGCGGGCCCGAGCGGATCACCGAATCCCGGAGCGTCGCCAGGTCGTCCACGCACAGCGCCGAACGTGCCAGTGCATCGGCCCAGGCCGGATCCGCCAGGCGGCCGATGATCACCGTCAGCATGGCGCCAATCGAACCGGCCACGTCCTGGCACACGGGACAAGCCGGCGGCCGGGACGGTTGCTCCCGGCGGATCCGCAGGTTGTTGCCCAGCCGGCGGCCCCCGGTTGGCGTGACCGCCTCGAGCGCCGCGAGACGCCGTTCGAGCACGGAGGCGAGCAGGATGGCGCTGCCCAGGGTCCCGCCGCGGCGCTCCCGCTCCCGGACGGGCAGGAGAGCCGTGTGCCTCGCGCAGTAGCCGCCGGCCAGGTCGAGCCGGCGTCGCGCGCCGACGTCCGTAACGGCCTCCGCGATGACCGCGTCCACGAAACGTTTCTCAGCCGCAGAGCGCCCGGTGCAGAGCGCGCAGCCCGGGCTTCCGAGGTGCTCGGCGACGCGCATCTCCGCGTGGTCCCGCGCGGGGAGCTCAGAGCCGGGGCGAGCGCGGTCACGAGTGGCAGGGGTGGGCACGGCGGCGAACGCTATCACGCGCCTCCTG
>JANPDJ010000209.1:0-4574 GCA_031431395.1 Chloroflexota bacterium
TTCACGAACAAGAACCCGGTCGGAACCGGCCCCTTCAAGCTCAAGGAAATCGCGCCCGACCAGTTCATCTCGTTCTCGGCGAACAAGGACTACTACGGCGGCGCACCCAAGCTTGACACCGTCTTCTACAAGGCGATCAAGCCCGAGACGGCACTCGCCCAGATCGAGAGCGGCGAACTGGACGCCATCTTCAATGCGGGCGCCTCGAACCTCGACCGCCTCTCGAAGGTGGACATCCTGAACGTCCAGACGAACCAGGCCCCGGGCATCTTCGCTCTGACGCTGATCAGCGAGACGGACGCGCAGCGCACCGAGTGGAACAAGAAGTTCAAGTACAACCTGCCGCCCGTCAACTTCAACCTCTCGGACAAGCGGGTCCGCCAGGCGATGTACTTCGCGATCGACCGGCGTGCGATCAACGACCAGCTCTTCGGCGGTCGGAACAAGATCCTCTGGAACCCGCCCGGCTTCAAGGCCGACTACCCGGGCCTCGAGCAGTACAAGTTCGATCCGGCAAAGGCCAAGGAGCTCATTGCCGCGGCCGTCAAGGACGGAACCGTGGACATGTCCAAGACCCTGCGCTTCACCTACGCGACAGACCTCGCCGACAGCGGCAAGATCGTCCCGATCATGAAGCAGCAGCTGGAGGCTGTCGGCTTCAAGGTTGAGCTCACCGCGCTCGACATCGACACCTACAACACGCTCACCACCGGTGCGGCCGAAGAAGGCCGAGCCAAGTACGACGTCATCACCGGCGCCGGCGGGAGCGAGGGCCTCAGCCCGTCGCGCTCGCAGATCTACTTCAAGTGCAGCGGAACGGCCTTCGGCCTCACGTTCGACGAGCCGCCCACCAACGGAACCGGCTACTACGACTGCAAGCTGCGCGACCTGTTCCTCAAGGCCCGGACCCAGGCGGATCCGGCCGCTCAGGACGCAACCTACGCAGAGCTCGCCAAGCTCCTCAACGACTCCGTTGCCACCATGTACCTCTGGCAGCTCGCCGGCGTCCACCCCGTCAACAAGCGGGTCCAGGGCCTCGTCGTTGCCAGCTTCGAGCGCTACACCACCATCGACGCCGTCAACTGGTCCGTGACCAAGTAGCGGCTGAGCTCTTCCTGTAATGGACATGTGGGCGCCCGCCGATCCTTCCTCCGGCTTGGAGTAGGGACCAGTGGGCGCCTACATCGTTCGACGCATCCTCATCGCGATCCCGGTGTTCTTCGGGATCACGTTGATTGCCTTTGGGATCCTGGCCACCGCCCCGGACCAGCTGGGAGCCCTGATCGACCCGGAACGTCGCGCCGCGATGAGCCCGGCCGAACTGGAACAGGTGCGCCACGATCTCGGCCTCGACGGGCCGCCCTACGTGCGGTATGGCCGCTGGCTGGGCCTCCAGCCCATCGTTGCGGCCGTGACCGGCGAGAAGCCGATCACCGGCCTGCTCGAGGGAAACCTCGGGTACACGCTCTCAACCAGGCGTCCGGTCGCAGAGGAGCTGGCCGTCCGCGTCGGCCCCACCCTGCTCCTCATGATCACGGCCGTCCTGTTCGCCGTCCTGGTCGGCATCCCGGTGGGCATCATCTCGGCGGTCAGGCAATACGGGAAGCTTGACTACGCCCTTACCGGCACCACGATGGTGCTCATCAGCACGCCCACCTTCGTGCTGGGCCTGATCCTCATGTACCTGTTAGGGGTGACCCTGCGGATCCTTCCCATCGGCGGGATGCAGACACTGGGCAAACCGTTCTCGTTGTTCGACCTCTTCGGCCACATGGCGATGCCGGTCCTCATCCTCGGCTTTGCCAACGCCGCTCCACTGATGCGCTACACGCGGGCAAGCATGCTCGAGGTGCTCAACAGCGAGTACGTCACCACGGCCCGATCCAAGGGCCTGGCAAGCCGCACGATCCTTGTCCGGCATGCGCTGCGCAACGCCCTGATCCCCATCATCACCGTGATCGGCCTGCTGCTGCCCGAGCTGATCGGCGGGGCGATCATCACGGAGCAGGTGTTCTCGTGGCCGGGCATGGGTCTCCTCGCCGTCAGGGCTGCGTCCCAGCGGGATCCGTCCCTCATGATGGGCATCGTGCTGCTGGTCTCGCTCGCCGTGCTGACCGCGAACATCCTCACGGACGTCCTGTACACGTACGCCGACCCGAGGATCCGCCTTGGTCGCTGAAGCCGGCCCTGCACAGATCGCGATCGCGACACACGAATCCCTCCTGCGGGAAGCCGTCCGCAAGTTCGTGCGGCACCGGCTCGCGATGGTCGGGCTGGGAATGGTCGTGTCCGTCGCGGTGATCGCGATCGTCGGCCCGTTCTTCCTGCCGGACGCCTTCTTCACGGACTTCCTGTCCCATCCGCCGCCTGCCCCTCCGAGCAATCTTCACTTCCTCGGCACGGACACCTCCGGTCGCGACGTCCTCGCGAGAGTCGCCCTTGGCGCCAGGACGTCGCTGATCGTGGGCTTCGGGGCCGTGGCCGTGTACGTGACCATCGGGACCCTGATCGGTCTCTCATCGGGCTACCTTGGCGGCTGGGTGGACCAGGTCCTGATGCGCTTCACGGACACCGTCCTCAGCATTCCCATCCTGCTGCTGGTCATCATCTTCGTTGCGGTGGTCGGGGCCAGCCTCATCTCCGTCATCACGGTCATCGGCCTGCTGGGATGGCCCAGCGTTGCGCGGATCGTGCGCGGGCAGGTGTTGTCCCTGCGCGAAGCCGAGTTCATCGCAGCCGCCCGGGTCCTGGGCGTGAGCGACGGCGGCATCATCCGCCGGCACCTCCTGCCGAACCTCGTGGGCCCGCTCACGGTCGTCGCGACGTTCGGCGTCGCCAACGCGATCCTGCTGGAAGCCGCGCTGTCGTTCCTGGGGCTGGGCGTCCAGGCCCCCTCACCCAGCCTTGGCAACATGATCATCGAGGCGCGTGCCCCGGCCGTCCTCCAGGACGCACCCTGGTTCTGGCTGCCGCCCGGCGTCCTGATCGCCCTGCTTGTTCTTGGCGTCATTTTCATCGGTGACGGCCTCCGCGACGCGCTCGACCCGAAGTCGCAGCGCCGGACGTAGCCCGCTCCGCGCGCCGCCGCCCAGCCGGGTCCATGCCGGCCCCCGGCAGTCAGCGAACGTTGCAGGCTCCGGCGAGCCAGCGAACCGGACAGGAGGACGATCGGTGCTGATCTTCGACGGTGACTACCCCATGGCGCCCCAGGCGCTGAACCTGCGCCGGGACGTCACCCTGCCGCTCGACGAACTCCGCCGGCGCGACACGGATCGCGAAGACATCGCCACCGCATCGCTGCCGGAAATGCGCAAGGCGGGGATCGCCGGCGCAATCCTCAAGGTCTGCTCCGACATGCAGCGCGAGGGCCGGACGATCAAGGGCGCGAACCCGCCCCACCGGCTGTATTCGATGGGCAAAGGCCAGATCGCCTACTACGACGCGCTGGAAGCGATGGGGGAGATCCGGGTCCTGCGGACCGCCGCCGACTTCACCCGGCACATGGCCGAATGGGAGCACGCGACAGACCGCAGCCGGCTGCCCGTCGGCGGAGTCCTGGGCCTGGAGGGCGCCGATTCGGTCGTGGAGCCGTCGCAGCTCACCGAATGGTGGAACGACGGCATCCGCCTGATCAGCATCGGCCATTACGGCATGAGCCCGTACGGCGGCGGCACCGGCACCGGCACGGACACTGGGCTCCTGGAGCGCGGGCCCGCCCTGCTCCGCGAGATGGACCGCCTGGGCATGCTGCTCGACGTCACGCACACCAGCGACCGGTCCGTGCGCGAGGCCCTGGAGGTCTTCCAGGGCCCGCTGCTGGCCACCCATTCCAACGTCCGCGCCCTCTGCCCGGGCGAGCGCCAGCTGCCCGACGATCTGGTCCAGGCGGTCATCGATCGCGACGGCGTGATCGGGGCCTCGATGGATACGTTCATGATCTACCCGCACGGCAACGTGGACTGGGGCACGGACAACTGGCCGTGGAACCGGTCAGTCTTCGCCCGCCACGAGGTGACCCTGGGCGACCTGGTCGACCACATCGACTATGTCTGCCAGATGGCCGGCAATTCGCTGCATGCCGGCATCGGGGGCGACACGGACGGCCAGGGTGGCCGGGAGTGCTCGCCGGTGGAGGTGGACACCGTGGCCGACTACCACCGGATCGAGGACATCCTGCGGACCCGCGGCTACGCGGAAGCGGACGTGGAGAACATCATGTGGCGCAACTGGCAGCGGCTCTTCGAGCGCACGCTGCCGGCGTGAAGGCTGAGGCTCCGGGGTCGTGAGGCTCGGCGGCCAGACCGCGGTCGTGACCGGCGGTGCCGCCGGCCTGGGGCTCGCGATCGCCCGCGCGTTCACACGCGAGGGCTGTTCGGTGGCGCTGCTGGACGTGGACGGCGTGAAGGCGGCGGCGTCGGCCGTCGAGCTCGCCGCGGACGGTGGGCAGGCGATCGGAATCACGGGGGACGTCGCGGACGCCGGGTCGGTCGAGGCCGCGGTTGCCCTCGCACGGGCGGGACTCGGCCGTCTGGACATCCTCGTCAACTGCGCGGCGATCGTGGATTTTGGTGGGG
>JANPDJ010000210.1:0-1629 GCA_031431395.1 Chloroflexota bacterium
CTGGATGGACATCACCGGGGCTCGTGACGGCTCGCCGCCCGCCGCATCGCGCCAGGCCTGCTCGTAGTACTTCACCGACGGGTTGATCCACACCCGCGCGATGACCCGTGGGTCGTAATCGTGCCCGAGGAACCGCGAGAAGTCCGGCAGTTCGCGCATCGCGGCGTGGAACTTGAGGTAGGACACGCGCGTTGACAGCTGCTCCACGGACGCCCGGAAGTCGGCCGGGAGGTCGCCGGCGGCGACCAGGGAAAGGAACGTCCGCTTCGGGTCCGCGTTGGAGACGACAGCCTTCGCGCCGATCACCGATCCGTCCACGAGCCGGACGCCCACCGCCCGGCCGTTCTCGACGAGCACACGATCGACCTCGGCTCCGGTCCGGATCACGGCGCCGTGCGCCTCCGCGGATCGCCGCAGTGCCGTCGAAATGGACCCCATCCCGCCGCGCACGATGCCGACCGTGTTGCCCACGTCCGCGAGGACGTCCATCGAGCCGCCCGCGAGGTTGGCCGACGGGTACGCCGTTCCCACGCCGCGTGGGTCGCCCACGTCGCCCGAATGGACGAGCGCTGCCTTCACGACGTCCGACTCAAACCATTCGTCCAGGAGGTCACCGAAGCTCTTCGTCACCAGCAGTTCCAGCACGGGCTCGAGGTCCGTCCCGGCGACGTCACTGAACAGCTGCGCGAGCGTCGGCGGCGTCCGCATGCGGTACGGGTTCACGATCGCCGCCGCCCGTGCCCAGAACGCGTTCCAGCGGGGATATGCCTCCGCGTCGTGCTCACTGAAGCGTCGGATCGCCTCGACGTTCCGTGCCTCGTCGCGGTACAGGACGATGTGCCGCCCGTCCGGGAACGGTCGCATCTCGAGGGGTTCCAGCTCGAACACCTCGAAGCCGTACCGCTTCATCTCGAGGTCCGCGACGATCTCCGGCTGGAACGCATAGCAGAGGAACGAGCAGGCCGAGAAGTGGTAGCCCGGGATCAGCTCCTCCGTCGTGACGGCTCCCCCGACGATGTCCCGGCGCTCCAGGACCACGACCGACCGTCCGGCACGTGCGAGGTACCCCGCCGCCACGAGGCCGTTGTGGCCCGCCCCGATGATCACGACGTCGAACGGCTGGTCCACTCGCGTTCCTCCTCCGCGTCCGGTTGCGTGCCGCCTGATTGCCGATACTCCGTCCAGATGATGGGGCAGTTGAACGACGTCAACACCACGGATCTGCTCGGCGCGATCCGGCTGGGCTGCCGCGCCATGGAGTCGGTGTTTGACGGCGACGATCCGCGGGGCGTCGCGTTCTTCGACGCCGTCGCGCTGCCGGAGCCGCGACTGGCATTCAGCGACGTCCATTCGGAGGCCCACGTCCCGGGCCGGCATCTCAACGGGCTCCTTGCAGCCGAGGGCCTTGCCGGCATTGCGATCGACGAGGACGCGGTCCAGCGTCACCGTGCGGCCCTGCTGTTCTCGTACTCCTGCGACTTGCCGCTACCGCTGAACCGGGCGCGCCCCGACGGTCCGCTGGTGCACTTCTGCCAGCACAACGTGCGCGAGGGGTTGCACGGCCTGGCTGCCCTTGTGCGCTGGCGCGCCGACGCCGAGGCGCTCGCGATGGCGAAGCACTCGATCGAC
>JANPDJ010000211.1:0-2599 GCA_031431395.1 Chloroflexota bacterium
GCTGACCCGGTTCTCCGGCTTGGCGGGATCGTTCAGGGGGTCCGGGATCACCGGCATATGGATACAGACGTTGCTGGGCGGGGTGGGCGCGCTCGGCGGATCCGGGTGCAGCGGGCAGGGCGCACCATTCAACAGGGCGAGCGTATCGGCGGTGGCGATGTTGCCGGCATGGGTCTCCCAGCCGCCCACAACCGATATCGTCTGGGCGGAGATGTACCCGCCGGAGCCAAATACGTCGAACCCGTCCCCGCACACCTTGAACTTGACGGGTACGCAGGCTCCTGAAGTGCCCCCGTCGCTCGAGTTGACGTAGATATCGCCGTCCACGCGGAGGTTCGCGCTGGCCTGGAGCAGCAGCGTGTGACCCTTGTTGGAATCATCCAGTGAGCAGAAGCTGCACTTGGCGACGCTCTTGACGGCCGCGATGGCCACCGCCCGGGCGGTCACCAGCCAGCATGACTGGCCCACGGCGCCGGCGAACGTGGTGGTCATCGCCTTCGTCGTGATGACCTCGACATAGTTCACATCACCGGCGTGGACGCTGACCGGCTGGTTGAACTCCGGGGTGGCGCTGGGCGGGTTGTGCACGATCACGCCCTTCCCAACCTGCGTGGCGCCGTTGCAGTCCACCAGGTCCGTGGGGATCCCGTTGATCGTGGCCACGGCGCGCGCGGCCACGGCCGGATCCGTCTTGTTGACGATGGCCAGGGCTGCCGCCAGTGCACCCGTATCCGCGCCCGCCTGCCGCTGGCGGCGTTCCGCGAATGCCCGGCCGCCATCCACCAGCAGCCCGGCCATGGCCAGGAACACCACGAACCCCAGGGCGAAGATCACCAGCACCTGCCCCTGCTCGCTCCGTGGCAGGCGAACTGGTGCGGCCGAACCCCTCACTGGATGAACCCGATGGACTGAGCCGTCAAGTTGAACGAGCCTCCGAGGATGTTCGAGATCAGGGGTGTCAGGAGCGGGACCGTGATGCGGATGGTAACCACCACCGTCTTTCCCGTCGAGATTCCCTTCGGATAGAAGCAGGTGGAGGCGCTCGCCGAGTCGTTCACACCGGTTGTGCCGGCAGCAGTGGCCGCGGCGGAGCAACCCTGCGTCGCGTCGCCGGTGATATTCCCCGCCACCACCTCAACTCCGGAGGCCTGCCCCAGCGCACCCTTCCGAATCGCGTCGTACTTGACCTGGGTGTACTTGGCGCTGGCGATCCCCACGCGCGCACCCTCGCGTGCCGCCTGGGTGATCGCATTCTGGGCGAAGATCACCCGGCCGAAGTCCACGAGCGTCATGAACAGGACGAGAACGATGGGGATGACGAGGGCGAACTCCACCAGCGCCTGTCCGCGCGACGGGTGGGGCCGACGGGCGCCGTGTCCGGGGCGCGCGACAAGGGCGATCACGGCAGCACCCTGGCGGTGGTGGTCGCGGACAGCATCACCGGGTTGCCCCAGACCGAACCGATGACCGGCAGCGAGGTGACGAACAGGCCCACCGGATAGGACGCCGAGACCGTGACGTTGGTCACCACACCGGAAACCGAGTCGCACGGGGTCCCGTCGCAGGACGGCTTGGACAGCACTACCAGGGACGCGTCCATGCCGCTGGACTCCGCGTCGATCCGGTACGCGATGTTGTCCGGGTCGTTCACCTTGTTGACGGCCGCCGTGCCAGCCGGACACGGGACCGAAACGGCCGGCGACGCTGCCTTGCCTGCCACCGTTGTGCAGAAGCTCAGGTAGCCCTTGCCGTCCGCGGCGAACAATGCCGCCTCGCGCACGCCGTTGGTCAGGGAAACGTACGCATTGAATATCCGTGCGCCGTCCACGATGGCCAGCGTCATCATCAGGAACACCGGCAGGATCAGGGCGAACTCCACCAGCGACTGCCCGCGCCGGTCTGCCCTACGGCCGATCCGCGGCGCGCGAGATGCTCCCCAGAGCCTCCAGGAACCCGTCATCCGATCCGTCTGCTCCCCTGCGATCCCGGGCCGACGCACTTCCGAAAAGTCGAACGCGCCCGCGGGGGCCCGCGCGACCCACTGGGCCGCCCGTTCGGAGACCCTTTGTACCCCACCCGGGCGGTCCTGTCGACGTGCCGACCCAGGGACGTGCGCATGAGCATGACCACGGCCGACCATGGAGCCAAGAGAAGGGCCGGACCGAAGGGCCAGACAACATGTCGTGGTTTCCGGCGGCCGCCAATTCAGTGGTCCCGATTTCGCATCCCGGTGTACGATAACCCGTGATCGGAAGATCATGCCCGCGTGCCTTCGTGCGCGGCCGCCCCGCACGGGGCGTATCAGACGAAGGGGATCGGAGGTGCGAATGAGGGTTGGGCGCCGGCACCACCAGGTGCAAAGCGTCCGTGCTCCGGGGCGATGGCCCACCGATCGTGGTGCGTAGATGCGCCGGCGCCTGCACACACACAGGGCGCTTGATCGGATTACCGCACTGATATAGGCCGAATGGCCTTTCGCAGCGGATGGCGGCACCGATACCGTCCGCACCAACTGCCAGAGAGCAGCACGCGCTCTGTATGCCCGCGAGGGGCAACTCCCGGAATAAACGTGGTCCCGACGGATCACAAGAGTCAGGAC
>JANPDJ010000212.1:0-2320 GCA_031431395.1 Chloroflexota bacterium
GACGAAGAGCCGCCGCTGGTGGATGCCGGGAACGACCACAGCGTCGCATGCCATTTCTGGGACGCGATCCAGGCGAAGGGCGGCACGCGGGCGCTGCCCGTGATGTCCTCGGCCGCCGGTGCCGCGGTTGCCTCTTCGCCCTATCCGGGGGAGCAACCCGGGCTCCGGCACACGGACGCGGACGCCCAACCGCCGTCTGCCGGCCCGCTCACCCAGTCGCTCAGTGCGTCGCCGCCGCTCGCCGACGAGTCGGGCGGCCGCCGGCCGTTCGGACTGAGCGATTCCGTGGACGCTCCACAGAAGCCCGCGTAGTCACCAGGAGGCAGTCATGACCCAGCCGTACGACGTCGTCGTCTGTGGGGCCGGGATGGCCGGCCTGTGTGCGGCCGCGAGTGCAGTCGAAGCCGGCGCGCGGACTCTCGTGATCGAGAAGGGTCCTCGGCCGGGCGGATCGATGCGCATGTCGGGCGGCGGGATCTGGACCGCTCCCAACATGGACGTGATGCGGGAATTCGTCCCGGGCGGCGACCGGGTCCGTCAGGCACGCCTCGTGACTGACATTCTGCCGAACATCGAGTGGCTCAACAGCATCGGCGTCCCGCGCGGTACGACGATCAAGAGTGACCGGCAGATCGGCCAGGAAATCGACACCGCCGGGATGACCGACGGCCTCGTGCAGTTCATCGAGAGCCACGGCGGCGAGGTCGCCACGAGCACGGCCCTCGAGGGGCTGGTGCGGTCGGACGACGGTCCCGTCCGCGGCGTGATCGTCCGGGAGACGGACGGCCGGCGCTCCACGATCGAAGCGGGCGCGGTCGTCCTTGCGACCGGGGGCTTCCAGGGCAACCACGAGTTGCTCGCGCGCTGGGTGAGCCGCTGGGCGGACAGGCTGCTTCGCCGGGCGAACCCGAACAGCGTGGGCGACGGGTTGCTGGCAGCCCTGGCGATCGGGGCCCGCACCAGCCCCAGCCTCTCCACGTTCTACGGCCACACGATGCCGGCCCCGCCGGCCGACCCGGATCCGTCGCGCTGGACGGCTGTCACGCAGTACAACTCCCAGGACACGATCCTCGTAAACGAGCAGGGCGAGCGATTCTTCGACGAGTCGCGGTCGATGGCGGACGAACTGGCGCCGGCGGAGATCGTCCAGCAGCCGCACGCGCGGGCGTTCCTGCTGATCGATGCGCGGATCTACGGCGATGAGCCGGTCGCGGGCCGCTCCCCCACCCCGGCGCAGCCGAACTTCGACAATGCCGTCGCGGCCGGCGCACCGCACGTCGTGGCCGACACGATCGAAGCGCTGGCCGACGGGATGGCCGCCTGGGGCGTGAGCCGGCGCGGCCTCCTCGCCACGATCGCCGAGTTCAACGAGGCAGTCGCATCCGGTCGCGGCGCCGAACTGCGGATCCCGCGGACCCGGTCGCAGATCGGGCTCGTCAAGCCCCCGCTCCATGCGCTCGCCGTCCGGCCGGGGATCACCTACACGTACGGCGGGATCGACGTCGACACTGAGCAGCGGGTCCTGGACCGGGCCGGGCAGCCGATCCCTGGGCTTTGGGCGGCCGGTGCCGACGCGGGAGGCACGTTCCAGGGCGGCTACATGGGCGGCCTGGTCCTGGGCACGGTGCAGGGACCGATCGCCGGCCGAGCGGCGGCGGCGGCCGCGCGGGCCGGCCGGTCCCTGATGGGCGGCTGACCGGCGCTCGACGGAGGTCATGTCGTGACGGATGCAACTGCAGTCCCACGGCGCGGCCTGAACATCGCCAACGTCAGTTGGGGCGACCACCTGGAGTGGGGCGCCGGGAGCGCGCGCCTGGGGACGTCGGACGATTTCGCGCGTTCCGTGGAGCGCTGGGTGACCCGGGACAGCGCCGGGCGCATCCATTTCCGGGAGCAAGAGTATTACCGCCGGCACGGCCGGACGCTGCGTCCACGGCCCCGTGACGAGATCTTCATGGAGCGTCCCGGGTTCGACGAGAACACGGAGATCATCCGCCGCGGCCACGAGGCTGGCCTGCTCGTGTACCTGTACGTCACGATCTTCGACGAGTCGTGGCTGGAAACCGACTGGGCCTGGCCGTGGGATCCAACCACGAACTGGCTGAGTGACTACGTCCGCGATCACCCGGACGACGTGCTGGTGGATCGCGCGGGCCGCGAGCGGCTCTGGGGCGTGCTCGACTACAACGCACCGGACGCGCGCGAGTACCGGGTCTCCGTGGTGCGCGAACTGCTGGACGAGCACGACTGGGACGGGCTGTTCGTCTGCACGCGATCCCAGTCGCGGCCGGCAGCACACGGCGACCAGTTCGGCTTCAAC
>JANPDJ010000213.1:0-4372 GCA_031431395.1 Chloroflexota bacterium
GCCGCTGCCGCAGATACGACGGTGGTCCTCCAGGCACCCGAGATGGGGGACGAGGTCCAGGCCATCAAGGCGGGGCTGCTGGAGGTCGCCGACCTGGTCGTCGTCAACAAGGGCGACCGCCCGGGAGCCCAGCGGACGGCAAGCCAGCTGCGCGCGATGCTCTCGATCGCGCCGAGGGCGCTGTCGGGCGGCCGGCCGGCACCAAAGCGTCCAGACGTGCTGATCACGACCGCCGTGACGGGCGCGGGCATCCCCGAGCTTCTGGCCGCGCTGGACCGCCGTGCCCCGGTCCGGAATGGCCCGGTGGTCGCCGACGCGGCGCGCCTGGCGCGCGCGGACACGCAGATCCACGCTGTGCTGGCGGACCGGCTGCGCGAGCGCCTTGCGCGCCCGGGGCTTGCCGAGGGCGCCGCCGCCCTCCTGCTCGAAGTCGCCGAGCACCGGCTGGATCCGTATGCGGCGGCGGACGCACTGCTCGCCGCGATCGACCTTGATCCGACCGCCGGCGCGGGTGCCAAGGATGTCGGCGAGGGCGGGTCGGACGTCGGCGACGGCGCCGCGGCCGACATCGGTCGAACCTGGCGCGCAGGCTGACGGCATGTCCATCGGCCACGTGTTCGTTGCCGGCGCCGGCTTCATGGGTCACGGAATCGCCCAGGTTCATGCGGTCATCGGCAAGCAGGTCCTCTTGTACGAGCCGGAGTTGGCCCGGGCGGAGGCCGGCCGCGACCGGATCGCGGACAACCTCGCGCGAGCGGTCGCGAAAGGCCGCATCACCGAGGCGGACCGGACTGCAAACCTGGGGCGCATCACGCCGACCGACCGGCTTGATGCGTCAAGCGGGGCCGACCTGGTGATCGAGGCGGTCTTCGAGGACCTCGACGTCAAGTCCACGCTGTGGCGCGATCTCGATGCCCGAGCGCCCGCGCGGGCGATCTTCGCCAGCAACACATCCTCGATCTCGATCGCGCAGCTTGCATCCGCGGTCGGCGAATCGCGCCGTCCGTGGTTCCTGGGGATGCACTTCTTCAGCCCGGTTCCGGTGATGCCCCTCATCGAACTGATCCGCGCGCCGGCCACGGCCGATGCCGCGGAAGCGGCGATCCGCGACCTCGCTGCGGAACTCGGCAAGAAGGTCATCGTTTCCGCGGATCGGCCCGGGTTCATCGTCAACCGGATCCTGATGCCGTTCCTGGCGGAGGGCATGCGGGCGTTCGAGCAGGGGGTGGGGACGGCGGAGGACATCGACACGGGGGCGAAGGTTGGCCTGGGCCACCCGATGGGGCCCCTCGAACTCGCCGACTTCATCGGGCTGGACATCTGCCTCGAGGTCTGCCGGGTGATCCACGCGGGGATTGGCGGCGAGCAGTTCCGGCCGCCGGCCATCCTCGAGCGGCTCGTTGCGCAGGGCCGGCTGGGCCAGAAGACCGGCGAAGGCTTCTACCGCTACCCCCGCTGACGATCAGCATCACGCGGTCGTCAGCCGCCGCTGCCACCCCGCCCTGAAACTTCGGCGACCAGCCTCTTGACGGTCGCCAGGTCGAACGGCTTCGCCAGCAACGCGATGCCGTGGCGCGTTGCGTACGCGTGGAGTTCCGGGTTGAGCACATCGCCGCTCATGAAGATGAAGCGCGCTGCCACGTCCGGTCGAATTCCGACGAGGGCATCGAACACGTTCGTACCCGACATGCCGGGCATGCGGTGGTCCACGAGCACGGCGGCGAATTCCTCCGCTTCGCACTTCTCGATCGCCTCTTCGCCAGTCGCCACCGCGACTGCCCGGAAGCCGGCGGCCTGGAGCGACTTGACGAGGAACGCCCGAATGGCCGGCTCGTCGTCGAGGATCAGGACGGCCGGCGCGCTCCCGGGGTTGTCATCGGTTGGCTGCCGGTTCCCGGTTCCCTCGGTCGCGGGGGCCCGGTCGCGCCCGCCGCCCACGCCACGCGTCTTCCGGCGATCCACGGCCGCGCGGGCGCTGGCCGGCAACTCCACGATGAACGTCGCACCGCCGCCGGCCCTCGGCTCGAACCGAAGCGTCCCCTCGTGTGCTGCGACGATCCCGAACGAGACGGAAAGGCCCAGTCCGGTGCCCTCGCCTGGCGCCTTGGACGTGAAGAACGGCAGGAAGATCCGCGAGCGGGCCTCGATCGGGATGCCCGGGCCGTCGTCACTGACCGACAGCCGCACCATTCGCGCGTCTCCGGGTGAAGCCACCGAGTGCGCCGCGATCCAGATGTGGCCGGGCGTTCCGCGGGAACGGATCGCCTGGATGGCGTTGAGTGTCAGGTTCAGCAGGACCTGCTGGATCTGGCTCCGGTCGACCTCGATCAACGGCAGATCGGCCGGGACATCCCGCGTGAGCGTGATCTGCCCGGCGCTCAATCCGTACGACTGCAGGGCCATCACGCTGTCCACGAGGTTGCGTAGTGACGTCGGGTGGCGCTCGGGCGGGCGCTGACGGGCGAAGTCGAGCAGGTTTGCGACGATCCGCCGGGTCCGGTCGGCTTCCTGGACGAGGAGGTCGGCGTCGCGTCGCATGTCGTCGGGCAGGCGTTCGTCCGTGCTGAGCAACTGGCTGAACGCCACGATCGCGGCCAGCGGGTTGTTGAGTTCGTGGGCCACCCCGGACACGAGGTGCCCGATGGCCTCCATCTTCTGGGCCTGCAGCAATTCCTGCTGCAACTGGTGCTGTTCCGTGAGGTCGCGGACGATCACGAGGTAGCGCCGCTCACCGCCGATCTCGACCGGGACCACCCTGGTCTCCTCGGGGAACGAGGTGCCATCAGGGCGAATGCCTGCGTCGCTGATCGTCATCAGGCCGTCCAGCTCGACCAGCCTGGGACGCCCGAAGTCTGCCGTGCCCATCGAAGCCTGATCCCCGCCGATGAGAAAGGCGCGCAGGCTCTCGAGCTCTGCTCCGTACTGGCTGAGCGCTGCCGCATTGGCATCAATCAGATCGCCGGCCGGCGACACCAGGAGGATGGCCTCCGGTAGTTCCTCGAACAGCACGCGGTAGCGTGTCTCGGAGGCGACCAGCCGCTCACGAAGGCGGAAGTTCGCCAAAGAGATGCCGGCGATCCGGCTCACGGCCTCCAGGTCGTGCTCCATCGCGAGCGTGTCGACCGGCCCATTGAACCAGAACATCATCAACGCCTCGAGCCGGTCGCCGATCCGCACCGGCACGGCCGCGTATGCCGTGAAGCCCATCCTTCGGGCCGACTCGAGGTTCTCCGGCTTCACCGCCCCTTCGACCTGCGGTTGGACGTATGCCGCGTCGCCACGCCTCAGCCGGCGGACCGGTGTCATCGTTCCGGCAGGAACGCCGCGTACCCGGTCGATGAACCAGTCCTCGACGCCAACCCAGGCCGAGTGGATGAGTTCGTCGCCGTCGATCAGCGCATAGCTGCCCGCGGCCGCGCCCAACAGGGCGACGACCTGGCGGATCGTGGTCGCCGCGAGCTCATCGAACGCGTCCGCCCGCTCCGCGAGCAGCGTGAGCGACTGGAGCGTCGCCTCCTCTGCCGCGCGCCGGCGTTCTGACTCCAGCTTCCGCGCGAGTTCTTCGGACAGCCGTGCATTCTCGGCCCTGAGGTTGGCCAGCAGTTCTGGCGTTGGGCTCTGGCGTTCCGTCATGGGTGGGGCGCGGGTCCGGCACGGGACGGATCGATACGTCCGTCCGTCGTCGCGGCGTATCCTACGCCCGCCTGTGGCCGGGTCGGCGCTGCCCCGCGCGCCCGACTGCCACGTCGCCGGGAACGGCTAGACTCCGGTTCATGGCCGTCAACCACCACCCGAACGGGCACGTTTACCTCGTCAGCGCCGCTCGTACGCCGATCGGGAAATTCGGTGGAGTGTTCGCGGCCACCCCGGCCACGCACCTGGGCGGAGTGGCCATCCGCGCGGCCCTCGACCGTGCCGCGCTCCCGGAGGGCGCCCGCGTGGACGAGGTGCTGATGGGCCAGGTCATCCAGGCGGGCGCAGGCCAGGCCACCGCCCGTCGCGCGGCCCTGAATGGCGGGCTGCCGGTGACTACCAGCGCCACGACGATCAATCGGGTCTGCGGCTCCGGGATGAAGTCGATCATGCTGGCCGCCGCGGAGATCGTGGCCGGCGACGCCGAGATCGTGGTCGCGGGCGGCATGGAGAACATGAACCTCGCGCCGTTCCTGCTGGACCGGGCCCGGTTCGGGTATCGCCTGGGCGAAGGCGTGATCCGGGATGCAACGGTCACGGACGGCCTCTGGTGCACGATCGAGGACTGCCACATGGGCACCCATGCGGAGCGCGTCGCAATCGGGGAGCACGTGAGCCGGGCGGACCAGGATGCCTTTGCCCTCGCCAGTCACAAGCAAGCTGTCGCGGCCATGGATGC
>JANPDJ010000214.1:0-1808 GCA_031431395.1 Chloroflexota bacterium
CAGCATGCGCCAGCCGCCGTTCGACACGCCGGAGGCTCGGCACGAGCTGCGCCTCATGCTCAACCAGATGGACGGCGTGAACATCCCGGCGGGCAAGCTCCGCTACTGGCCCAGCTTCCCGATCAGCGTCCTCGAGGACCCGGCGACCCTCGCGCGCCTCGTGGCCGTGCTCGACCGGATCGCGACCGAGAGCCACACGGTCCGGCCGGTCGAGGCCGCCCCAGTCGCATCGCCATGACCCCAGCGACTCCCAGACCCTTCGCGCCATCGGACAATGGCTCGATGTCGCACGACCTCGACCGGTTCCTCGTGGCCCAGGGACTTGTCTATGAGGACGTGCTCACGGAGCTGCGGCGCGGGCGCAAGACGAGCCACTGGATGTGGTTCATCTTCCCGCAGGTTGCCGGACTCGGGCAGAGCGCGATGTCAAAGCGCTTCGCGATCGGTTCGCTCGACGAGGCACGCGCCTATCTCGCCCACCCGGTCCTGGGAGCACGGCTCCGCGAGTGCGCCGGACTCGTCCTCGCGACCACCGCACTGACGGCGGAGGACATCTTCGGCTTGATCGACGCGATGAAGCTCCGCTCGTCCATGACCCTCTTCCACCGCGCCGCTCCCGAGGAGCCGATCGTTGGGCAGGTGCTCGGCAGCTTCTACCGTGGCGTCCCGGACGAAGCAACGGACGCGCGGGTTCGCCAGGACTGAGGCCACTCGTCGACCCGCCACCAGCGGCACGTTCGGAGACTCTTGACCAGGATCGGGTATTTGCAGATAATCGGGATCACACAGGCCACTTGTATCCGATTATCCGAGATGATCCCATGCGCAGCTTCGTCGACATCGACACGACGTTCAGGTCCCAGCCCGTGCGTCTGGGAGTGCGTCTCGCCCGGATCGACGTAGGCCGCGGCCGCGAAGGCCTGCACCGGGACCAGCTGCCCCAACTCCTTGACGCGTTGGCCGACACGACCCGCGTCGAGTCCATCACGGCCTCCAGCGCGATCGAGGGTGTCGTCGTTGAGACGAGCCGAATCCAGGGACTCGTGGCAGAGGGGGCAGGACCACGGCGCTTCCGGAACCGCAACGAGCGCGAGTTTGCGGGGTATCGGGACGCGATGGACGAGATCTCGCGGGCAACTGATCTCGAAGGGCTATCCGTGCCGTATGTGCTGCACCTCCACCGCCGCCTCCTCGGTCACACCGATGTCGGCGGTGGACGGATGAAGAGCGAGCAGAACCTCATCGTGTCGTACGAGCGGGGTCGTCGAGAAGTGCTCTTCACCCCTCCGTCCCCCAAGGAGACGGAGTTCCTGCTCCCGGACCTGTTCGATCGGTATCGCCAGGCCGTCGCCGACCAGGCCGCCCACCCGATCCTGCTCATCGGTGCGCTCGTTCTCGACTTCCTGGCGATTCATCCTGTCGCTGACGGGAACGGGCGACTCGCACGCCTCATCACGACCCACGCGCTGCTTCAACAGGGCTACTCGGTGGTGCGGTACGTGAGCATCGAGCAGCGAATGTTCGAGACAAAGGACGCCTACTACGACGCTCTCTACGCTTCCCAGCGCCGTTGGCGCGAAGGCGAGCACGATGTATGGCCGTGGATCGTCTACCTCGTCGACGTCCTCTTCGGGGCGTACGAGGACTTCGAGGCGCGCGTCGCCGCGCGGCGGAACCTCACGTCCGGGTCCAAGCAGGACCAGGTCCGACGCTACATTCTCGACCACGCCCCGGCCGTGTTCCGTCTCCGCGATGTCCGCCGGGCGCTCCCTGGGATCAGTGATCCGACGATCAAACGTGTCCTGGCG
>JANPDJ010000215.1:0-2516 GCA_031431395.1 Chloroflexota bacterium
CCCATTTGCACATGGCGTGCGCGCCCGGCGACACATCCGGCTCCACGGGTCCCGACCGCCTCCAGATGCACATGCCGTGTGCACGGGAAGGGGACCCAGGGTTCAGGACGTCGAACGCCTCACGATCGCCCGCCGCGCGCACGCCCCGTGACCGCGCGGCAGCAGGCGCCGGCCGGTTCGGCGCCGCGCGAACGCCCCGTGAACATCTGGCGAACGCGCACTTCCGCGTGCACACCCGGCGTGCATCCGGCGTCCCGAGGCCACGGGCCGCCTGAACGCGGCACTGCGGGCGGCACGGACCGCGACGGATCCGGAGCCAGCCCACGCAGACGTTCACGGGGTCATGGCGTCGACTCGATCTCGACATCGATCGGGGCCGGTCGCCCGACGGCACGAGCGTAGAGCCCGACCGCGGGCGCGAGCAACGCAGCGCCAGCGACAAGTGCGGCCCGGATGCCGAACCATTCGCCGATGGCACCGATCGCAGGGCCGCCGGTCCACTGACCCAGCGCATCCGCCTGGCTCGCAAACGAGAGCACGGTCGCACGAACCGTCGAGTCCGTGATCGATTGATTGAGCCAGCTCGAGAAGAGCGGGCTGACGAGCGAGCGGATCGTGTTGGTGGCGAGCATCGCGAGGAGCGCGAGCCAGAACGCCCCGGCGAGCGCGAACGCCGTCACCGTCGCGATCAGTGCCACATCTGCGAGCAGGAGCACGCGCGTCACGGTCTGTCGCGACGCCTGCTCGAGCCGCAGGTTCAGCGGCTGGGCGATGATCAGCGTCAGCAGGAGCGAGACGACTGCGATCACGCCGAACCACACGACGTACGAAAGGCCAGCGAAGTCCGGCAGGCCGACGTCGCGGATGAGGTGGGCCTGGCCGAGGCGATCGTAGGCCTCGCTCCATGCACCCCACGAAGCCGTGATCGCGAGGATCAGGAGCAGCACCGGCGTGCGGCGGACATGGCGCGCCGCGGCACGGCCGGTCGTCGCGAAGCTGCGGATGGCGCTCTCCGTCTTCTCGCGGGGCGCGGGGTGGAACCCTGTCTCGGGCATCACCAGCGCAAGGACCACGCCGACTGCCGCGATGACCATGCCACCAACGAGCACCGGCAGGCGCAATGAGACGAGCCCAAGAGCAACGCTGCCCACGATCGCAAGGAGCGAGGTGATGCGCCCGATCTGGGCCGAGCGGAGGTACACCCGCTGCACCTGCCCGATGCCGACCTCGTCGGCAAGCCAGGCGTCCTCCGCGCCGCTCGTGAACGTGTAGCCGAGGCCCCAGAGGGACCAGGCAACGATCACGGCCCACGGCTCGGCGATGAGGGCCGAGAAGACGATCGCCGCCCCCATCACGAGGTAGCCGATGACGATGGAGAGACGGCGACTGACGACGTCCGCGATGATCCCGGTGGGGACCTCGCAGATGAAAATCGTGATCTCCATGAACGTCCCGACGAGCACGAGCTGGAGCGGACTCATGCCGACCGTCTGGACGAAGTAGACGGGAGCCAGGGTCCACACGAGTGTGTCGCCGAACGCACTGCCTGCGGTCCGGAAATACCAGACGCGAATCGGAAGGTTCATAGCCGGCTCAGGCGCTCGAGCGGGAACGGTGGCTGGGCGAGTGGTCGGACGGCGATGCGCACGAGAAGCAACGGGTTGTCATCGCCGGCTGTCCGGTTGCTGTCGAGGGTGCCGCACCCCCGGCAACGGTGGATCAACACCCATTCACCGTCACCGCGAACGGTGATCGCGATCGGCTCCATGGACGCGAGGCAAGGGGAAGCGCGATCCCCCGGCTCGACGTCGACGTGGCGGCTCCACAGGCAATTCGGGCAATGGTTGCGGTGCGCCGTGCCAGGCGCGTCGGCTGGAACATCGATGCGGCAATGACCGCATCGGAACGAAGTGGCTCGATTCAACTGATCAGATCCCCCAGAGGCGTGCGGACACCGTCAACAGCGTCGCGCCTGGGGACTCCGATCGGTTGTCGGCCGAAACACGAAGGCCGTCCCGTGAGACGGCCGTCAGACACAGCGAGATGGGCTGGTCCGGACTAGTGGGCAGCCCTCGGGAGGCGCGACAGACTGGCAGCGGCGACAGCAGCCATCGTGTGCCTCCTTTCTGATCAGCGCGACCATCGCGGCCGCTTCGGACAGGCGGGAGGATGCGCCGAACATCCGCTGATGTCAACTGGCAAATCGGAGCCTGTGAAAATCGGCGCCCTGTTGATGGGCAAATCGGAGCCCGATCACCAATTGCACGTGGCATGTGCGTCCGGCGTCATTTCCGGGTCCATTCGCCTGGGTCGTTCCCGGACACACATCAGGCGTGCACGGGACACGGCCCATGGTCCAGGCCGGCCGAACGGGCCACCTTCGACCGCCGCGCGCACGGCCGGTGACCGCGTGGCGACAGCCGCCGGCCGGTTCGGCGCCGCGCGCACGCCCCGTGAACATCTGGCGAACGAGCACTGCGGCGTGCACACCCGGCGTGCATCCGGCGTCCCGAGGC
>JANPDJ010000216.1:0-2260 GCA_031431395.1 Chloroflexota bacterium
CGCCGGCCTTCGGGCCGGCGCCGGCGCTCCACCCTGCCCCCGCGCGTATGACGCACCACCACCGGGCGCGGAGGCCGGTCGCTCGATGATCTCAGTGACGGCGACCGGTCTCGTCTACCGCAATCCGCGGCCCGAACTCCGGGCCCACCACGCCTGGCACCCCTCGCTCGTCCGGTTCGAGGACGGCGAGCTGGTGTGCGTCTTCGACGGCGGCTCCGCCGACCAGGCCCTCGATTACCGCTCGTTCGTGACCCGTTCCACCGATGGGGGCGCCACCTGGACCACGCCGGTCCGCGCGCTGTCCGACTGGGGCGATCGGCCCACCACGTCATTCGTACGCGCCGGACGGATCCGGGACGGATCGCTCGTGGGATTCGGCGCGCGAATGTTCCGCGACGACCCGGAAGTCGGCATCGTCAACACGCCCGGCATCGGCTACGCGGACATGGAGCTGTTCCTCGCCCGCAGCGCGGATCGTGGACGGACATGGTCCGCTCCGGAGGCGGTCCATCCGCCCTTCGAGGGGCCGTCGTGGGAGGTCTGCCATCCCATCGTGGAGCTGGCGGACGGCCGCTGGCTGGCGCCGGTCTCCAGCTGGATGGGCTGGCACGGAGAGGCGGCGGGAGGCATGAAGGGCGCCGCGTTCGTGTCGCACGACCGCGGCGCGACCTGGCCCGAGGCCATCGTGGAGTTCGACCGGTGGGCGGACGACATCATCCACTGGGAGCAGTCGCTGGTGCAGCTACCGGATGGGCGGCTGCTGGCCGTCGCCTGGAGCCTGAACTGGAAGACTGGCATCGTGGAGCCGACTCCGTACGCCATCTCGCCGGACGGCGAGGCGTTCACCATCCGTGGAGTGACCGGGTTCCGCGGCCAGACCACCAAGATCACGGTTCTCCCGGACGGCCGCATCTTCGCCGCGTATCGACGCCAGGACAAGCCGGGCCTCTGGGCCACCACCGCACGGATCGAAGGCGACCGTTGGATCAACCTCGAGACCGCACCGCTCTGGGAGGGTGCCGCGTCCGGCATGACAGGTTCGGGCGGCACCGGCAGCGAACTCATCGCCCTCCAGTTCGGCTACCCCAGCGCAGTCGTCGAGGAGGGCGGAACGGTGCTCGTCGCGTTCTGGTGCCGCGAGGAGTGCATCACCAACATCCGCTGGGTCAGGGTCTCGGTCTGAAGCCGGCCGGCCGACAGTAGGGAGATCAGGGTGCGTCTTGGCCTGCTGATCCCGCAGGGCTATTTCAACGAATTCGACGGGTGGAACCCCACGCGCGCATGGACGCGGGTCGTGGAGATCGCGCGCGAGGCGGAGGCCCGTGGCTTCGATTCGGTCTGGCTGGGCGAGCATGTGCTGGCGAAGTGGAACGCCGCGGGCCCGGTCTTCGACTGTGTCACGCTGGCAGCCGCGATCGCCGCGCAGGTCCCCCGCGTCGAGATCGGGTTCACCGTCGTCAACTCGACGTTCCGCAATCCCGCCATGACGGCCAAGGCGGCCGGCACCATTGACGCTGTGTCCGGCGGGCGCCTCGTCCTGGGTCTCGGCGCCGGGTTCAAACCCAGTGAGGCCCTCGCGTTCGGGCATGCCTTCCCGGACCTGCCCGAGCGGATGGCGATCCTCGAGGAGCACTTCGAGATCATCAGCCGGATGACCCGAACGCCGCCGGCGCACTTCACGTTCCGGGGCCAGCATGCCTGGGTGGAGGAGGGCATCAACTCGCCCGGTACCGGCGGCCGCGACCACATCCCGCTGCTGATCGGCGGCCACGGCCGAAATGTCACGTTCCGCATCGCCGCCCGGTTCTGCGACGAGCTGAACATCAACCTGGCGCCGCGCGAGGTTCCGCCGTACCTCGACCCCCTGGCGGAACGCTGCCGCGAGGTGGGCCGGGACCGGACGGCCTGGCCCCTGCGTCTCCAGACTGGTACGAACCCGTCAACCGCGTATCCGGAGCTGCGGGCCACCGGCGGGCAGCGGATGATGGGTCCCGGCGATTTCCCGACAACGGTGGTGAAGACGGCCGGCCAGGACCTCCAGCCGCGGAGCGAGATCATCGCGGACGCCTTGGCGGCGGGCTTCGACCGGTTCATCGCCGGGGTTCCCGGCCTCGCGAACACGTTCGAGACACTGGACGAATTCCTGGAGGATGCGGCGGCCGCCGGGGTCCACCTCGCGGACTCAGGGACCGCCCGACACGAAGGAGCAGCTTCGCAATGACGATCGGCATCGGCGTCCTGGGTTCGGGGTTCATGGGCC
>JANPDJ010000217.1:0-7295 GCA_031431395.1 Chloroflexota bacterium
GGTCCGCTGCATCTCCCCGGACGTTGGCGGCGCCTTCGGCTCCAAGATATTCTTCTACGCGGAATACGCTCTCGTCATGTTCGCCTCGAAGGCGCTCGCCGGCCCCCCGGTCAAGTGGGTGGAAGGTCGCCGCGAGAACTACCAGTCCACCATCCACGGCCGTGACCACATCACCTATCTCGAGATCGCCGCGAAGCGCGACGGCGAGGTCCTGGGCCTGCGGGTGAAGACCCTCGCCAACCTGGGCGGGCGCCTCTCCACGATCGGGCCCGGCATCCCCACCACGCTCTATGGGCGCGTGCTGGCCGGCTGCTACAAGATCCCCAACGTCTTCTGCGAGGTGACCGGGGTCTACACGAATACGACGTTCGTGGACGCCTACCGTGGAGCCGGACGCCCCGAGGCAACCTACGTGGTTGAGCGGGCCATGGACCTGCTCGCAGATGAACTGGGCATGGACCCGGCGGCCATCCGGCGCAAGAACTTCCTTCCGCCGGATTCCTTCCCGTACGACAACCCGAGTGGCCTCGGGACGGCCGCCGGCGGGGCGAAGATCTACATCGACTCCGGCAACTACGAACCGGCCCTCGACAAGGCCCTTGCCATGGCCGGGTACCACGAGATGGACAAGGCCAAGGCAGAGGCCCGCACGCGCGGCAAGTACCTGGGCATGGGGCTCAGCTCCTACATCGAGGTCTGCGGCGTCGCGCCCTCGAAGTGGATCGGCGCCGTCGGCGAAGGCTGGGGCGCGGCGATGTGGGAATCCTGCAACGTCAAGGTCCACCTGACCGGCAAGGTCATCGTGACGGTCGGCACGCAGCCCCAGGGACAGGGCCACGAAACCACGTACGCCCAGGTGGTCGCCCAGGAGTTGGGCATCCCCATGGACGACATCGTCGTCCAGCACTCGGACACCCTGGGTACGCCGTTCGGCTACGGGACGTACGGCAGTCGCACGGGCTCCGTCGGCCTGACGTCCGCGGTCAAGGCGGTCGCCAAGGTGAAGACCAAGGCCCGCAAGGTTGCCGCGCACCTGCTTGAGGCATCGTTCGACGACATCGTCTACGAGGGCGGCAAGCTCTTCGTCAAGGGTTCGCCGGACCGCGTGAAGACCATCCAGGAGATCGCGTTCGCGACGGACCTCGGGTTCGACCTGCCGGCCGACACGGAGCCGTATCTCGACGAAACGGCGTACTACGACACCCCCAACTGCACGTGGCCATTCGGGACCCACGTCGCCATCGTGGAGGTGGACGAGGACACGGGGTTCGTCGACCTCAAGCGCTATATCGCCGTGGACGACGTGGGGATGAAGATCAACCCGATGATCGTCGACGGCCAGCTCCACGGCGGCATCGCCCAGGGAGTGGGGCAGGCGCTCTGGGAGGGCGCTGTGTACGACGAGAACGGGCAGCTGCTGTCAGGCTCCATGTCGGACTACGCGCTGCCGCGTGCGGAATGGCTGCCCATGTTCGAACTCGCCGAGACCATCACCCCGTCGCCGGTCAACCCGCTCGGCGTCAAGGGCGTCGGCGAGGCCGGCGCGATCGCCAGTACGGCGGCCGTCGCGAATGCCGTGATGGACGCCCTGAGCCCGTTCGGCATCCGCCACGTTGACATGCCGCTAACTCCCCAGACGGTCTGGCGTGCGATGCACGCCTCGGAGGTGAAGTCGTGATCCCCGCCGCATTCGCATATTCCCGGCCGGCCAGCGTCGACGAGGCGCTGTCCATGCTCGCCCAGGGTGGCGGCGGGGCAAAGCTGATCGCCGGCGGCCAGTCGCTGCTGCCGCTCCTCAAGCTGCGGGTCGCCTCAGCCGAACGGCTGATCGACATCAGCCGCCTGAAGGAACTTCGCGGGATTCGCGACTGGAACGGGGGGATCGCGATCGGCGCGCTGACCACGTATCGCGACGTGCTCGCGTCGCCCCTTTCGAAGCGGTACCCCATCCTCCAGGAAGCGATCATCGACGTCGGTGACGTCCAGGTCCGCAACCTCGGCACCATCGGCGGCTCCATCGCCCACGCGGATCCGGCCTCCGACTTCCCGGCGGTCGCGATTGCACTGGACGCACAGATCGTCCTGCGGTCCCGGGCCGGTGAGCGGATCGTGGCTGCGCAGGACTTCCTGGAAGGTGCGTTCACGACCGCGATCCGCGAGGACGAGATCCTGACGGAGGTCCGGATCCCGGCCGTTCCTGCCGGTACCGGCCAAGCCTACGTGAAGCTGGAGCAGCCGGCCTCCGGCTATTCCATCGTGGGGGTGGCGATCCTGATGGCCAAGCCCACCGGCCCGAACATGGAGGGTGCCATCCTCCGCATCGGGATCACCGGTGTCGGCGATGTCGCGTACCGGGCCACGGCCGTCGAGGAGGCGCTGGCCGCCTCCGATTGGAGCGCCGGGGCGATCCGAGCGGCGGCCGGGCACGCGACCGACGGCCAGATGGTCGCCTCCGACATCCACGCGGACCGCGCCTATCGCACGGCGATGGCGGCGGTGCACACCCGTCGCGCCATCGAGGCGGCCAACGCGCGTATGGCCTGACGGCCGAGCACTCGTCAGTTCGTCGATCGGGCTCCCGCGGCCGGGCACTCGCCCCGGTCGGGCCCGGGCCGGGCACTTCCGCTCCGGCCAGGCCCCGCGGCGGGGCGCTTCCCTCGGCCGCTCCGGTCCGGCCCCGCGGCGGGGCACTTCCCTCAATCGTTCCCATGGTTGGTGGTAAGCGAGTGGGACCCAGGCCGCGCGCCTCGATTCCCGCCGGATACCCCCGCACGACGACTGATGGCGGGAACTCGACCACCCGAACAGGGGATCCCCGGCGACCTGTCCGCTTAGTACCGACCATCGGAGCCCCTGACGGGAACTTCCCGTGCCGCGACGTCGCGGGGACCTCTCAGCGGGCCGGTGCTGTCCGGTCCGGTTCGGCCGGATCGGCGATCGGCAAGCACGGCCGGGTCCATCTCAGCAGTGGCGCTAGCATTCCGGCGTGCGAACGGTGCGGATCACGCTCGGCGAATCGACCCCTGATGGCCTCGAGGGCGCAGTCCTCACGCGCGACCTCACGATCGCGGGTGAGCGCTGGTCGAAAGGGCGTCTCCTGTCCCCGGCGGACCTCGCCCTGCTGGCTGCCCCGCGTCACGAGGGCGATTCGGGGCCGCGTCTGCGAGGCCTGGCCGCGGGCGAGGCCGTCCACCTCACCGCGCTGGTCGTGGAACCAGGGGATCTCCACGAAGACGAAGCGGGGCTTCGACTGGCGGCCGCGGTGGCCGGTCCAGGCTTGACGCGCCGCGGTCCAAGTGAGAGCCGGGTGGATCTGCTCGCCGCGACGGACGGCGTTGTCCGGGTGCGCGTGTCGGCGCTGGAGCGCCTGAACCGGATCGATCCGCTCGAGGTGTTCACCGTCTTCGACGGCCAGGTGGTTCGCGCGGGTGATCTCGTAGCGAGTGTCAAGGTGGCGCCACACGTCGTGCCCGAGGCCACGATTGCAGCCGGGGAGCGCCTCGCGGCCGGGCGGCCCATCGTCTCGGTTGCGCCCTTCTCGGCGAGACGCGTCGCCGTGATGGTCAAGGAGAGTGTCGCGGGCACGGCGCGCGATCGGTTCGAGCGGAGTGTCCGGCAGAAGATCGAGGGTCTCGGCTCGACGATCGTGGCCATCGTGTACGTGGAGGACGACCCCGATGCCGTCCGAGATGTACTTCGGCGCTTCGTCCGGGGCCCGGATGCGGTTGATCTGATTCTCACCGCGGGAGGCGCCTCCACGGACCCCGAGGACCCATTCTTCGTAGCGCTCCGGGCCTTGCGCGGTCGGGTGGTGCGCCATGGTGTACCTGCTCACCCAGGTTCCATGCTCTGGCTGGGCCGCGCCGGCAGAACGGCCCTTCTGGGCCTGCCGACGTGCGGAGCCTATTCCCGCGCAACGGCTGCCGACCTCCTGATCCCGCGCCTGCTCGCCGGCCAGCCGCCCACGGCTGCAACGGTGGCGAAGCTGGGCCACGGCGGCATCCTGGGCCGCGAAATGCGGTTCCGCTTCCCGGCCTACGCCATGGGGCTGGAGGCTCCCGAGGGGTAGGTGGCGATCGAGGTGATGCGAGAGCATCATTCTCGTGATGCTATGATGCCAACATGCGCACGACGGTCACGCTCGACCCCGATACGGATGATGCGGTCCGCCGCCTCATGCAGGAGCGCGGCCTGACCTTCAAGCAGGCCGTGAACGAGGCCATCCGCGCCGGCGCCGCACCCGCGAAGCGCCGGCCATTCCGCACGCGGACGTTCAACATGGGCGCCCCACTCGTGGACCTGGACAAGGCGCTTCGCCTGGCATCGGTGCTGGAGGACGAAGAGATCATCCGGAAGCTGGAGGCCGGCAGGTAGCGGGTGAAGCTCGTTGACGCGAACGTCCTGCTCTACGCTGCCAATACCGCCGCTGCGCAGCACGGCCCGTCGGTCCGATGGCTCAACGCCGCCCTCTCGGGCACGGAGGGGATCGGGTTCGCCTGGAGCGTGATGCTCGCCGTCGTTCGGGTGGCGACCCATCCGTCGGCTTTCGTCCGGCCCCTCTCGGCGAGCGACGCGATTGGGCTGGTGCAGGAGTGGCTGGCGCAACCGCCTTCGCTTGTTGTCACGCCGACGGCCCGCCACCTCGACCTGCTCGCAGGCCTCCTTCGCGGAGCGGGGACGGGCGGCAATCTCGTCCCGGACGCACATCTCGCAACGCTGGCGCTGGAATACGATGCAACGATCGTCTCGTTTGATCGCGACTTCGGCCGGTTCCGGGGGTTGCGCCTCGAGGTCCCGTGATCTGCCTGATCGCCGCTGTCGGCCGGGCCCCAAGCGAGGGAGTCCGGCGGGGCTCCACGTTTCGCGTATCCCTCCCTCGGGCGGCTGCCCGGTGGTCGACGCATGTTGGGGCATGTGGTCGAATTCTCCCGGACCTCCCCTTCTGTACACTCGCGCAATGAGCCCACACGCCGACAGCCGGCCCGCCAATCTCGCCACGATCGAGGATATCCAGGAGACGTTCCGCGCCCGTGACTACATCACGGACCGCTCGCTCGCCACGGCGACATTCCTCGCCCTGGAGCTCGGGCGACCGCTGCTCCTCGAGGGCGAAGCGGGGGTCGGCAAGACTGAGCTCGCGAAAGTGCTCGCGGCCAGCCTGGGTGCTCGGCTCATCCGCCTCCAGTGCTACGAGGGCCTGGACGTCAACACGGCCGTCTATGAGTGGAACTACCCCCGGCAGATGCTGGAAATCCGGCTGCTGGAAGCACGCGGACAGGCGGATCGGGCGACGTCGCACAACATCTTCGGCGCGGAATTCCTGATCAAGCGGCCGCTGCTCCAGGCGCTGGAGGCGTACGACGGGGTGGCCCCGGTCCTGCTGATCGACGAGATCGACCGCGCGGACGAGGAATTCGAGGCGTACCTGCTGGAGATCCTGTCGGATTTCCAGATCACCATCCCGGAACTCGGCACGATCAAGGCAGAGAAGCAGCCGCGGGTGATCCTGACGTCCAACCGGACCCGCGAAGTGCACGACGCGCTCAAGCGGCGCTGCCTGTACCACTGGATCGACTATCCGACGCTCCAGAAGGAATACGAGATCGTCCGCACGCGCGTGCCGGATGCACCCGAACGGCTCGCCCGCGAAGTGGTGGGGTTCGTGCACCGGCTGCGCGCAGCGGACCTCACGAAGGTCCCCGGCATCGCCGAGACGCTGGACTGGGCGGCCGCGCTGATCTCGCTCGGCGCGCGCGAGCTGTCGCCCGAACTGGTGGACGAGAGCCTCGGCGTGGTGCTCAAGTACGAGGAAGACGTCCGCGCCGTCCGCGGCAACACGGCTCGCACCTACCTGGCCGAGGTGGGAGCGGGGGCTGGTGGCTGAGCGCCCCGGCCCTGCCACTCCGCGCCCGGCGTCGCCAGCAGCGGCCCGGCAGGGCATCGGCGCTCCGACCGGCGCCGCGTACCTCGAGAACATGGATGGTCGCCAGTTGCTGGCGACTTCGGTGGAGTTCGGCCGGGCACTGCGCCGGGCCGGCCTGCCCATCGATCTCGGCGCCGCCATCGACTTCTCGCGCGCCCTGACCCTCGTCCACATCGGGGACCGCGACGAGGTCAAGGCGGCCGGCGCCACGATCTTCATCCGCCGCCACGACGACCTCGAGGTGTACGACCGCGTCTTCGAGCAGTTCTGGCGGTCGCGGCGCATCGAGCTCAAGCCCGGCGACGTCTGGCCGATCGCACCACCCTCGCCGGACGAGGAGCCGGCCGATGCCGACGCCGAAGACGGTTCCAGGCGGCCGGGCGGGCAGCCGCGCCAGTCGCCCGTGGCACCCTCGCCGGCCGGGGATTCGGCGGAGGAGCAGCCGCTCGACGGGATCATCGTGGCGCCCGACGCGTACAGCCAGGGCGAGCTGATCCGGCACAAGGAATTCGAGCGCATGAGCCAGGCGGAGCTTCGGGACGCGGAGCGGCTGATCGACCTGCTCCGGCCCCGGCTGGAGGAGCGGCGCACGCGTCGCCAGGAACTCCATGACCACGGGACCACCCTGGCGCCCAGGGCGATGTTCCGCGCCAACCTCGCCACGGGCGGCGATTTCGTCGAGTGGATCTGGCGGCGGCGCACGACCCGCCCTCGCCCGCTGGTGGTCATCTGCGACATCAGCGGATCCATGGAGCGCCAATCACGCCTGTTGCTGCGCTTCGTGCAGGCCATCTCTGGGTCGGCCGTTCGCGCCGAATCGTTCGTCTTCTCCACGCGGCTCACGCGGGTGACCCGGATCCTGCGGGATCGTGATCGCGACCGCGCCCTCGCAAAGGTCTCCGATGCTGTCAGCGACTGGGCCGGCGGGACGCGAATCGGCGAGGCGCTCCGCACGTTCAACCAGAAATGGGCGCGGAGGGTGCTGCGATCCGGGGCGGTCGTCGTGATCGTGAGTGACGGATGGGACCGCGGCGACCCCGCCGTGGTGGGCGCCGAGATGGCGCGACTCCAGCGCTCCTGCCACCGGCTGGTCTGGCTCAATCCGCTCGCCGGCGCACCCGGCTACCAGCCCCTCGCGGCCGGCATGCAGGCCGCGTACCCGTTCATCGACGATTTCCTGCCGGCCGGAACGGTGGCCAGCCTGGAGCGCCTGGGCCTGGTGCTTGCAGGGGGTTCACCGGGCCGGCCCAGCGGCCGACCGCATCGACGGGCCGGCGGTGCGCAGCTGGCGCGGGACGGTGGGCAGGCCCCGGCGGCTGGGCCCAAGCGGATCGCCCCGAACCCCGGTGCCGGACAACGCCTCGGCGCGTGG
>JANPDJ010000218.1:0-3175 GCA_031431395.1 Chloroflexota bacterium
GACTCCACGATGTCGCCGACTCGTACTCGGAGTTCAAGAAGAGCTGCTGCACGCTGGACGCGGCGGACGATGCGCGCCGGGTCGCCGCACAGCTGGACATCCCGTTCTACGTGATGAACCTGGAGCGGGAGTTCGAGGCCGGCGTCCTGGAGCCGTTCCTGGCCGCGTACCTCGGCGGCTCGACGCCGTCGCCGTGCGTGGACTGCAACTCCTACGTGAAGTTCGGGGCCCTCATGGGCCGCGCGCGGCACCTGTACGCGTGCGAGGCGGTCGCCACCGGGCATTACGCACGGCGGATCTCGATCACCGGCCCCAGTGGCGAGGTCCGCCACCGGCTGCTCCGGGCTGCGGACGAGGACAAGGACCAGACGTACTTCCTCTACGGGTTGCGCCAGGAGCAGCTGGCCCACGCGCTCTTTCCGCTGGGCGATCTGCTGAAGCCCCAGGTGCGCGCGGTGGCGAGGTCTCTGGGCCTCGTGACGGCGGACAAGCCCGAGAGCCAGGAGATCTGTTTCGTGCCGGGCGGCGATCACCGCGTCGCCCTCCGCGATCGCGCGGGCTGGGAGGGGCGCCCGGGCCCGCTCGTGGACGCCGATGGATCGGTCGTGGGCGAGCACCGCGGGGCGGTGGGCTTCACGGTCGGACAGCGCAAGGGGTTGGGCCTCGCCCTGGGTGAACCGCGGTACGTGAGCATGGTGGACCCGGCCTCGAACACGATCCAGATCGCGCGGCGAGAAGCCCTCGAGACCCATACGGTCCCGCTGGAGCGCGTGACGTTCTTGGACGGTGGGCCCCCCGCTGGTTCGGGCAGTCCGTTCCGCGCGCAGATCCGAATCCGGCACCGTTCACGGCTGATCGGTGCGCTGATCTCGCCGCTGACCACGGAGGAGCCGGATCGCGGCGGTGCGTGGCAGGCCCTGACGGACGAACCCGTGTGGGCCGTGGCCCCCGGCCAGGCGGCCGTGCTGTACGACGGCGATGTCGTGCTGGGGGGTGGCCGCATCTCGCGCGGGGCCGCCGTGGCCACGCGGCAGGGGTCGGTTCCCGGCCGCGACGCGGTCACGGTGGGCGCCGCATGAGCATCGGGCCGGCACCGGTTCTCGCCCTGCTCGTGGGCCTGTTCCACACCTCGCTCTACGTGCTGATCCGTGGGACCGGCGGGGGCCAGGTTCCATTGCTGCTGCTCGCTGCAGTTCTCGGCGCTTGGGCGGGGGATGCCATCGGCGCCCGACTGGGCATCGACCTGCTGCGATACGGCGACTTCCGTCTCCTGACGGCATCGGTGGTCGCCTGGGTCGGGATCCTGCTCACGGCCGTGGCCGTCATCCTGGGGCCGTCCCGGAAGCGCGCATAGGAGGCACCGGATATGGACGCCACCGAGCCTGAAGACGCACCCCCGCCGGTCCGCGGTCCACTGCAGGGCCTGGCCGATGTCTCGGACCTGCTCGGCGCCCATCCGCCGCATGTGGGCACGTTCCTTCGCGGCCTGACGATCGGGGCCCTGGTGGGGGCGGCACTGGCCGGATCCGCCATCTGGCGGCGCTGGGTCCGGGGCGGGAAGCACCCGACGCCGAAGGACGAGTAGCGGGCGCTCACGAGCGGTCGGGTTGTCCCTGCCGGAAGGCACCTGCCACGCGGCGGCCGTTGGTCTACCCTGAGAGGCCTGTACGGGGTGAACACGCGGGTCGCCCCACGCTGGGAGGACGAACGCCATGCTTCGCATGCCCCTGATCCGGCTGCCACGATCGCTGCGGCCCTTCGGGCTCGCCGTGGTCCTGGCCGCGACACTCCTGCCGGTTGCCGCGGGCGGCGCGGCAAGTGGCGCCACGGCAACGGCCCTGGTGTTTTCGAGTTACCCGGCCAGCGTCACCGGGCCCACGCTCGCGCCCCAACCAACGGTTTCCGTCGTCGATGCTGCGGGCCACGTGGTCACGACCGACACCCGATCCATCACGCTCAAGATCAACCGAAACGCCGGCACGTTCAGCTGCACGGGCGGTACCATGAAGGCGGCGGTCCTCGGCGTCGCGACGTTCACCGGTTGCGTGCAGACCACGCTCCGCACCGGGTACCAGCTGACGGCTGACGACGGTGGCGGCGGGCTGCCTTCGGTCAAGGGGGCGAATTTCACCGTAGGCGGTGGGACCGCAACGAAGCTCCAGTTCTGCTGGGGTAGCACATCGCCGTGCATCACGGCACCACCCTCGGACCTCTCCGCGACAGCCGCCTTTTCGCTCCAGCCGTCTGTGCGCGTGACCGATGCCGCGGGCGTGACGATCACCGCAGATTCGAGCACGAACGTCGCGATCGCCATCCTGCCCGGCACGCCCACCAGCGGCGGCCCCGGGATCCTCACCTGCCAGGGCGGCCTGACGAAGACGGTGTCCCAGGGTGTCGCCAATTTCACCGGCTGCATGATCTCGGCGCAGGGCATCGGGTACCGCCTCAATGCGGTCTCGGCGCCGGCGCTGACACCCGCTTCCAGCAATCCATTCGACGTCGCTGTCGTGGGCAATCCCACGAAGCTGGCCTTCATCACGCAGCCACCCGCATCCGTGGTGGTCGGCGCTCCCTTCGGGACGACGGTGCAGGTCGCCATCGAGAATGCCCTGAATGTCGTGATCAGCCAGGGCATCGTCGCGAGCATCGCCCTGTCCATCGACAAGGGTCCCGCCGGCGCCGTGCTGACTTGCACCACCGGCCTGACGGTCGCCACGATCAGCGGCATCGCCACGTTCACCGGCTGCAGTGTCAGCAAGGAAGGCATCGGCTACACGCTCAAGGCGACCGCGCTCCAGACCGCTCCCGTGACACTGCTCACCGCGGCCACGTCCCGTGCCTTCGACGCCGTGCTGGCGCCCACGATCGTGACCCTCACGACCGCCCCGTTCTCCGGCGTGATCACCTGGGGCGGCACCGTGCAGTTCAACGTTCAGGTGGGCCCCAACGGCGCCGGGAAAGCGATCCAGCTCCAGGTCTCCCGGGACCAGGTGAACTGGTCCGTGATCGCGGCCCTCGTCACGAACGCCGGCGCACAGGCGAGTTTCGCCTACCGGCCGTCGGACAACCGCTACTACCGCGCCGTCTTCGCCGGCGTGCCAGGCATGACGCCGGGCACCAGCCCGACCGTGCGCGTCGTGGTCCGCCAGGTGAACCTCCTGCGGCCAACGAACCT
>JANPDJ010000219.1:0-19757 GCA_031431395.1 Chloroflexota bacterium
GCAAGCGTCGTCCTCCTCGAAGCCGGCCTGAGCTACCTTGGCCTTGGCATTCAGCCGCCCACACCGTCGTGGGGCAACATGCTGAACGACGCGCGGAACCTCACGACCCTGGAGCGGCTGCCGTTCCAGTGGGTCCCCGCCGGCGTCCTCACGGTCATGTTCGTCCTTGCAGTGAACTTCGTGGGCGACGGCCTGCGCGACGCGTTCGATCCGCGGAGCACGAACGACCGCTGATTGCGGCGGCCACGATCCGGCCGCGCACGAGCACCAGGGCAGCCAGCACCAGAGGGCAGGATCGTGGATCGCGGGTACATCGACGTCGCGGCGAGATTCGGGTCGGATCATGGCCGCAGCCGGGGCCAGCCACTTGCGGCGCTGATCGCCGAACAGCGGGGCCACGGGATCCATCTTTCGCTCGCCCATTCGCGCGTGTCGGTGGACTACACCACGGCGGTCGGCAACGCGATCGCGCTCGAGGCAGCGTCGGACCCCGCGAACCGGCTCCGCGCGATCGCCGTCGTCGACGCGTCCACGAGCATCGATTCCGGCCGCGACATCGCCGCGTGGTCGGCGGCCGGGGCGGCCGGTTTCTGGTTCGAAAGCCGCGAGGCGCCGGTGGGCATCGACGCGGAAACCGCGGTCACGCGGCTCCGCGCGGTGGCGGCGACGGGCAAACCGGCGTTCTTCCCGATGGGTTCCTCGGTCATCCAGCCCGCTGCGGCCACCGCCATCGGCCGGGCAACGGCCCACCTGGGGATCCCCGTGGTCCTCATTGGCGTCCACTACTCCAACGCGACCGAGGTCCTGGAGGCCGCCCAGCGCTATGCGAACCTCCACGTCGATACCAGCGGGTTCGCCCATCTGGCTGCCGTCGAAACGGCCGTCGCGCGGATCGGGCACGAGCGCGTCCTCTTCGGAACGGGCGGTCCGGGACGCGCCCACCAGGCTCCGCTGAACGCGGTGCTCCTTGCCCAGGTCCCGGAGGAGGCCAGGCGCGCGATCCTGGCCGGCAATGCCGCTCGACTGCTGGGCATCGGCTCGCCGGACGTGGATCTCGCACAGCCCGTGCTCCCGCATGACGCCTTCGACGTGCACACCCACTTCATGCCGACGTCCGCGTACGACGTGCCACGAGTGCCGAACGAGGAGCTGCTCGCCACGCTCTCCGCTTGGGGAACCACCGCGATTGCCGGGTCATCGTTCAATGCGTTCGCCGCCGACCTGTGCCGCGGCAACCAGGAGACCGTGGAGGCGTCCGCGGCCGGGGGAGGCCAGGGCGGCCTGCTCGTGATGGACCCCGCGGATTACGAGGCCAGTGCCCAGGACCTGGACCGCTGGGGCGGCGCGCCGGGGATTCGCGGCGTGAAGATCCATTCCTACTACGCGGGCGTGCCGACGGCGGACCGGCGGATGGCCGAGCTGTTCCGGCTCCTGGCGGCGCGGCGCATGCCGGTCAAGATCCACAACGACGGCCCGGACTGGCACGTCGCCCTTGGTTCCTATGCCCGGGCCCACCCCGCGCTGCCGATCCTGATTGCACATGCCGGGCCTGGCACGCCGTCGCTTGAAGCCGCACAGCTTGCGGCAGCGCACGAGAACGTGTTCATCGAGCTTGCGAGCAGCTTTGCGAACCTCCCCACCATGCGCGAGGCGGTGCGGATCGCCGGTTCGGCCAAGGTGGCGTGGGGAACGGACGCCCCGCTGCTCGATCCGCGGTTCGTGCTGGGTTCGTACGCGGACGCGGGCGTTGGGCCCGAAGCGGCACCGGGCGTGTACCGGGACACCGCAATCAGGATCTTCAACGGCAGGGGCTGAGGTAACGGCGGCCGCAGCTGGCTCCCCTGGCGAATCGAACGTCGACCTTCGCACGCGGGGCCCTCATACGGAAGGACGGTTCAAGGTGAGCGACCCGGTCCGGATCATGGGCATCTACGCACATCCCGCGGACGTCGCGACGGAGGCGGGTGGCACGATGGCGATCCACGCCGATCGCGGCGACGTGCTGTCGTGCGTCGTGATGAGCGACGGCATCCGGATGCACCCGCACTTCCTGCAGAGCGGTGACGGCCGGGAGCCGATGACGCTCGCGGAGTACCGCGAATTCAAACGCGACGAGGTCCGCCGGGCGGCGAACATCATCGGCTTCGAGACCGTCGAGTTCATGGGCTGGGACGAGAACTTCTGGGACGCGACGGATGACCGAATCACCACGCTCGCCAAGACGATCGCCCGCCGCCGGCCCGACGTCATCGTGACTCACTACCCGGTGGGCGCCTATATGATCGATTCGAACGCCTTCACGGGCGTCTACGTGACTCGCGCCATCGGCCTGGCGAGTTCGCTCGTCCCGGAAATCGACGGCGTCGAGCCGCACTTCGTCAAGGAGTTGTTCTTCTTCCTGATGGACCAGTCGATCGACACACGCTCCAAGATCGACATGGTGGGCATTGTCGCCGACTTCTACGTGGACATCACGCCGGTGATCGGCCGCAAGGTCCAGGCGTTCGACCAGTACGTGAGCCAGGGCTACGAGGGCCAGTTCGCCCGCAAGGTCGCCGAGGCGCGCGACGGGCGGTTCGGGATGCACGCCAACACCTCCTATGCCGAGGCGTTCATGCACTCGCGCAGCACGACCTTCGCGTCGCTGCCGCTCCCGGATGCGGTGATGAACCGCCAGTACGTCCCGAACGACCTGCCGGGCGATCAGATCTCCGCGTGGCAGACGCCCAGCGCCACGCCCCCGGAGGCGTACCGGCTGAAGCGGTAGGGGAGCGGCGCGGAGGCCCCTGCCACGCGCCCGCCCGGCCGCCGATCGCCGTGCCACGCGCCCGCCCGGGCAGCAATGGGGTTGCTGCTCCGACCGCGGTCATCGTCCGTTAGCAGCGTGGCGGCTGGTATCTCCGGGCGCCCCGCCCGGTAGCAGCGCGACTCGTGCAATGCGAGTGCAGCGAGCGTGCGACCGATCCATGGCGGATGCCGGCCCGTCCCGTGCGACCGTCATTCGTATTCGACGAGCAGACCCAGCGAGATCAGGGCCTGGAACGGGAGGTCGGGCTGGACGGCCGGCACGGACTTCGATACCACGAACATGATTGCTACCCGACGGGAGCAGGCAGCGCGCCACCGGAAAGGCCGTGGCGAAACTTCGGCGACCGGTCTCGGCGGAGGCCGCCTACCGCACCTGCTTGCGCATGGCCTGCAGGGCCGAGAACGTCTCCGCGAATTCAGCCCGGAGGGCGCGAACTGCCTCCTGGTCCACGCCCAGTTCGCCGGCGATGGACGTCAGGGCGCTGCTCTCCTCGGCCGTGATGGCACCGTCCGACGCACCGATGAGGAAGCATGCCCGGAGGACGTCCAGGCACTGCTCGTCCGTGGCGACCTTCCGGAACTCGCGCGTCACGAGGTAGTCCTCTGTCGGGCCGAACAACTCGGCGCGCGTTCGCGAGATCTGCACGACGATCACGGCCTGGGCCTCCGGGATACGGCCCTGCTGGACGACGATCTGCTCCATTCGCCTCGTTTCGTCTTCGGTCACGTGGAGGTCCGCCTGGGCCGCCCGGCTGAGGACATAGGCGAATCCCGCGAGAAAGCGCGCCTGCTCCGTGGGCATGGAGGCGAGCTGCTTGACGATTTCGCGAACGGTCGCCGTCTCGGCCGCGGCGCCGCGGGTCCAGCTTCCGACGTCCGCCCCGGACCGAAATCGGGGAGCTGACGGTTCAACGGTCCCGCCCCCCGCAGCGCCGCCGGTGGCCCCAGGATCGGCACTCTCCGAATCGTTGCCGGCGGCTGCCGGACCAGCGCCCTCCGTGTTGCCGCCGGCCCCGGTCCGCGGCAGGCCCATCAATCGACGAAGCATGGAGTCCCTCCTCATGAGCGGCCGTCCATCGGGTTGGTGCGGCTTCCCGGCGCGGCTACGCATCCGCCAACGCCGACCCTGGATGGGCCCGCCGGCCCTCAGCGCCGACGGTGTCACCGACGGTCGCGCCCCAACCGGGGCTGCTCGGCCCGAATTGACCGGACACCCGACAGGCGGACTGGCGCGCACCCGAGTCTACCCGGCGGGCGGCCCTTGGCCGGTTTCCGGCGGGCGCTACGGCCATCCTGCCGTTCAGCGCAATGGTCCCTGAACGCCGCAGACCGGCCAGCCGCCCGCGTGAAGTTTCAACTCGCCCCCGCCGCGCAAACATGCTAGCCTGCCCGTCACGCTCGACCGGGTTCCGTCTCCGATACGGAGGAGGCCGAGATCGAGTAGAGGAGGACGAGAACATGCGTGTATCCCGCGCAGGAGCGCGAGCGCCGTTGGCATTGATTGCCATCGCCGCGATCATCTTTGGGGCCTGCAGCAGCGCGGCCACGCCCGCGCCCACGGCCGCCCCCGCCACGGCCGCCCCCGCCACTGCGGCCCCCGGCACGGCCGCCCCCGCCACTGCGGCCCCGGCCACCCCGGCCCCGGCCACCCCGGCCCCGACCGCGGCGCCAACCCCCACCAGCGGCGGGACGCTCATCGCGGCGTGGGCCGGCCCGTGCTGCAACGGTGTCGACTGGCTGACCCCCTGGGACGGCGGTGGCGATGCCCACTTCATCGACAAGATCTACAGCCGCCTCACCACGTGGACGATCAAGGACAACCTGTACGACCAGCTCGTCGGCGATCTCGCCGAGTCCTGGGAGATCTCGGCCGACAAGCTCACCTGGACGTTCAAGCTCCGGTCCGGTGTGACGTGGCATGACGGCGAGCCGTTCACGGCCGAGGACGTCAAGTTCTCGTTTGATCTCTGCCTCAACCCCAAGAACAGCATGAACCCCTGCCAGTACGGCGCTCCGCTGTACACCCTGGTCGGGGCTGCCGAAGTTCAGGCCGGGACGGCCACCGAGATCGCCGGCGTGAAGGTCGTCGACCCCCTCACCATCACGCTGACGTTCACGAAGCCGAACGCGCTCTTCCCGATCAACATCTCTGAGCTCTTCATCCTGCCGAAGCATGCGGTGGGGGCCATCCCGCTGGACCAGCTCAAGAAGAGCGACTACTGGGCCACCAAGCAGATCGGCACCGGTCCCTTCAAGTGGGACAAGTACACGCCAGGCGTTTCGATCGAGCTCGTGCCCTTCGACAACTACTGGCGCGGCAAGCCCAAGCTGGAGCGGATCATCCGCCGCGAGTTCCAGGATCTGGCGACCGGCCTCCTGGCCTTTGACGCCGGCGAGATCGACTTTATCTACATCACTGCCGCTGACGTCGAGCGGGAGACCGCGAACGCGGCCGCGACCGTCATCGGCGCCGTCTCGGGCGTGCAGAACTCCATCCTGATGAACTCGGTCAGGCACCCGGAATTCAAGAACAAGAAGTTCCGCCAGGCCCTGATGATGGCCGTTGATCGCCCCTCGATCATCGAGTCGATCTACAAGGGCAACGCGGTCATCCCGTCGTGCCTCTACAACCCCTCAATCGCCCAGGGATCGCACGGCCCGTGGGAATACAACGTGGACAAGGCGAAGGCACTCCTCGCCGAATCCGGCGTTGACGTCGCCAAGATGGGCGAACTCAATATCGCCACCTACTACACGGACGCGCTGTCCGCAAACGTGATGGCGGCCATCCTCAAGAACTGGGCTGACAACCTCGGCATCAAGGCGGGCAAGGTCCAGCAACTGGACTCCGCGGCTGCTTCGAAGGTGTCGACCGAGGGCAATTTCGACTTCTACTTCCAGGGCGCAGCGAACGGTCCCACCGGTGACCGGGCCCGCAACTACTTCACGACAGCCGCAGCCTTCCCCGGTGGCGGCAACGGCTACAAGGGGTACTTCTACACCAACCCGACATTCGACAAGCTGATCGATGAAGCGGGTTCCGAGTTCGACGTGGCCAAGCAGAACGAACTGTATGGCCAGGCCTGCGACATCATGACCGACGAACTGCCGTGGCTGTTCATGTGGCACACCAAGCGGTTCCACGTGGCCAGCAACCGCATCCACAACCTCATCCTGACGCCGGCAGCCGGCGGCGGCTCGTACTACGACGCCGTCGAGACCTGGACGGTGGACCCGAAGTAGGGTCGATTCGTCTCTAAACCACAAGATGGGCGGGGTTCGCAAGGGCTCCGCCCATCTGGTGTCTTCCGTCGTGATCCCTGATCGACTTTCCTGACGAGGAACCACCGTGGGCTCCTACATCGTTCGGCGGCTCCTGATCGCCATCCCGGTCTTCTTCGGGATCACGGTCCTCGTCTTTGCTTTCATCGCGGCCGCCCCAGGCGACGCGGCGTCGGCCTACGCCCGACCCGAACTGGCCGTCGATCCGGCCGCGATGGCCGCCGTGCGGGCGCGCTTCGGCCTGGATGAACCGCTCCCCATTCGATACGTCAAGTGGCTGGGGAACGCCCTCCAGGGTGAACTCGGCTACCGGGTCACGACCGGCCAGGCGATTGGGTCCGAAGTGTTCCGGGCGCTGCAGGCGTCACTCCTGCTCACCGGCACGGCGCTGCTCCTCGGGATCTTCGTGGGCATCCCCCTCGGAATCCTGTCGGCCATCCGGCAATACTCCAAGATCGACATGACCCTGACCGGCCTGACGTTCCTTGGGATCTCGTTCCCATCATTCCTGCTGGGGCTCGGCCTGCTGTATCTCGTGGGTCTGCAGTGGCATCTCGTGCCGATCGGCGGGATGGTCACTGTCGGGAAGAAATTTGACATCGTTGACCTCATCCGCCACTTGGTGCTGCCCGCGTGCATCCTTGGATTCGGGTACGCGGCGCTCTTCATGCGCTACACGAGGGCGTCGATGCTGGAGGTCATGCACTCCGACTACATCACCACCGCGCGCTCGAAGGGGCTAGCCGGCCGAACGGTCACCATGCGGCATGCGTTTCGAAACGCCGTGATCCCGATCATCACGATCATCGGGCTGTCGATCCCTGAGGTCGTGGGGGCCGCGGTGGTGACAGAGCAGGTCTTCCAGTGGCCTGGGGTGGGCCTCCTGATGGTGACGGGTGTCCGGGACCGGGACTTCTTCCTGATCATGGGCGTCACCATCGTGCTGGCTATCGTGGTCCTGGTGGTCAACCTTGTTACTGACGTGGTCTACGCCTCTGCCGACCCGCGGATCAGGTACAGCTAGATGACCGCGCGGGGCACAGGTGTCATCGGGGTGCCCGAATCGGGTCTGGCGATGAAGGTGGACTCCCCGGGTCGTCAGGCGCTTCGACGTCTGCTCCGGCACCGCCTCGCGATGGTGGGCATCTTCGTGATCATCATGCTCGCAGTACTCGCGATCTTGGGAGACGAGTTTCGGGCCTACGATCAGCGGCTCAAGCCGGCATTCGTGGATCGGCCGCCCGGCGCCTCGCCCGACTCATTGCTGGGCACGGACGCCCTCGGGCGGGACATCCTCGCGAGGCTACTTGTCGGAGGCCGGATCTCGATCCTCGTGGCGGTGCTCTCCGTCGCCCTGTCCACGTTCATCGGCACGCTTGTGGGCGTTCTTGCCGGCTACCTCGGTGGCAAAGTGGACAATCTCCTGATGAGAATCGTGGACGTGGTCTTGAGCTTCCCGGGCATCCTGCTCCTGCTCGTTGCGTCGGCGATTGTGGGCCCCGGGGTGGCGACGCTCATCGTGATCATCGGGTTGGTGAGCTGGGCCCCGGCGTCGCGAATCGTGCGCGGGCAGACGCTGGCCCTCCGAGAGTCCACCTTCATCGAGGCCGCCCGTGTGATTGGGGTCTCGAACGGACAGGTGATCCTCAAGCACATCCTGCCGAACATCGTCGCCCCCGTGATCGTCTTCGCAACGTTCGGGATCGCCTCCGTCATCATCTTCGAGGCTGGCCTGAGCTACCTCGGGCTGGGTGTACAACCGCCCACGCCCAGCTGGGGAAACATGCTCATCGCGGCCCGCTCCATCTCGGTCCTGGAGCGGTATCCGTGGCAGTGGGCATTCCCCGCTGGATGCATCGTCCTCATGGTGCTGGCCGTGAATTTCGTCGGAGACGGCCTTCGAGATGCACTGGACCGCCGCGCGTCCTCGGCGCGCTGACAAAGGCCGGCCAGCGACGCCAACGTCACGCCGGGCCGGGGCCCGACGTCGAGAGCAGCAATGGACCCTGCGATCCCTGACCCCGGACGCCCGCTCCGGTTGACGTCGCGCCTGCGGATATCAGCCAGTGCGACCAGGGATGCCGTCATGCGGCTGACCCGGCGGACCGCCAGTCTGCCGATGCGCCCCGTCTACCGGGTGTACGCCGCGCGCCTTCGGCGCGAAGTGCTGGACCCGGCGAGGTCCGGCTGAGCGGGTTCCTGCCGTGGCAGAGCGTCCACAGCGAGTACTACTTCTGCGAGGCCTACTGGCCCGCGTTCCGCGAGATCGACTTCCTGCGCGCCATTCGGACGTTCCAGGCGCGCAGCCGCAGGTTCGGCCGGTAGCGTCCGGCGGCCGGTCCGGGCGCCAGGGTTCCCGCGGGGCCGGTTCGGCCCATAGCGTTCCGAGCGGAGCCGTGACCTCCCGGCGTCAGCCCCGGGCGGCGTCGCCGATCAGCGGCGCGGGCGCACCACGTTCGGCACGCCGCACGCCAGCAGCATCTGGCGGGCCTGCTCGCGGTACTGGTCGCGGACGTCGCGCGTCGGCGGGCGGTTCCTGCTGGATGGCAGCCCCACCAGTTCCATGCACAGCTTGTCGAGGTACCCGTCGCCGCCGGTGTAGCTCTCGATCTCCACCCAGAGCTCCATGAACGGCATGCACCCCGTGATCATGTCGCGCTGCGCGTCCGCGTACTCTCCGCGCTCCAGTTTCTGCCACAGGGCCACCGCGAACTGGGGCCAGTAGTTGCCCTGGTGGATCTCGATGGACCGTGCGCCCAGCATGTGGCTGATCACGTAGCGCATCTGGTTGTCGATGATCGCGAAGCGCTTCGAGAAGCGGGACACGATGCCTTCGTAGGTCATCATCGCGGTGTCCGGCGCGGACCACTTCAGGCTGACGACATTCGGGACATCGACAAGCTTCTCGACGAGCGCGCTCGACAGGCCCAGGCTCGTCCAGAACGTGTTGTAGACGATGAGCCCGATGTCGGCCGCCCCGGAACCGGCGAGGACGTGGTCCAGGAAGTCGCCCTCCGTATGCGAGTGATAGAACGGCGGCGAGACCTGGACGTAGTCCGCCCCCACGTCCCTGGCCGCCTGGATCAGGCGCTTCAGCTCCAGCGTGCTGGTCGTCTGCCCGCCCACGGCGATCGGCACCTGGCCGTTCGCGGCGTCGATGGCCGTTCGCCACACGGACACCCGCTCGTCGAACGTCATCGTCGAGAAGTCGCCGGCGGCGCCGCCCGAGAGCAGGACCGCGTTCCCGGTGGTCATCCCGCCATCGACCAGGAACCGCACGTGGCGCCGGATGGCGTCGTGGTCAACCGTAAGGTCCGCGTCGTCACGGAACATCGTGGGGATGGTGACATAGCAGCCCTGCAGGCGATCACGGGACTGGGCGAAGTCCATGGGACACTCCTGGTGGTTCGGTGGTGGTGCCGAAGGCGGGACTTGAACCCGCACGACCTTGCGGCCATCGGTGTTTGAGACCGACGCGTCTGCCTGTTCCGCCACTTCGGCCCGAGGAACTGCGTCCTATCGTACCCCGGGCCGCCGCCACGCTCTGGGCGGGTGCCCGGCCCAAGCGGGGAGATCGTCCGCCGCGGAGTGCATGCGTGCTAGATTGCGTGCCGCCCCGCCACGGCCCAATTCCGGAGGGTACGTCCCAAGCTTGCAGGACCTGAGCGCCAGCGTGGGCGAGACCGATCCGGGCCAGCGCGATGCCCGGTTGATCGAGCGCGCCCGTCACGGCGACCTCGACGCGTTCAATCAGCTGGTGTCGGCGTACCAGGACCAGTTGTTCGCCCTCGTCGCGCGCATGGTTCCCGACCGTGACCAGGCCTCTGATGTGGTCCAGGAGGCGTTCTTCTCCGCGTTCCGCAACCTCGCGTCCTTCCGCGGTGGGTCCGTCAAGAGCTGGTTGTCACGGATCGCCGTCAATGGCGCGATGGACCTACAGCGGGCACGACGCCGGCGTCCCGTTCAGCCCTACCCGGAACTGGAGGATGAGGCGTGGCAGCCGCCGTCCGGGCCGGAATCTGACCCGGAACGTCGCGTCCTGGAAGTGGAGCGCACCCGCGCGTTGAACGACGCACTGGCACGGATCGCGCCGGACCAGCGCACGTCGATCGTCCTGTTCGACGTCGAGGGCTACGACTATGCGGAGATCGCCGAGATGACCGGCGTCTCGCTGGGCACCGTGAAGTCGCGGATCCACCGTGGCCGGCTGTCCCTCCGCGTGCTCCTCGAAGGTCGCATGGAACTGTTTCGAGGGTGAGGCCGTCTGGATGGCGATGACCGCCAACGCACACGCCGCTCACGATGCCGAGCTGGTTGCCGGCCTCGCCGCCGGGGACCCCTCGGGCTCGGCCCGCACGGCCGCCGAGCGTCTCGTCGCAGCGTGTCCACGATGCGCCGGCCTGCGTGCGGACCTTGTCGCGATCGCGGCGGCCACGGCCGTGCTTCCCGCTCCGGTGCGACCGCGTGACTTCCGCCTCACGCCCGCCGATGCTGCCCGGTTGCGGTCGCCGTGGCGTCGCTGGGCCGGGAGTCTCGCGCAGCCGCGGTTTGCCTTCGCTCAGCCACGATTCGCCTTCGCTCAGCCGCTGGGTGTCGCGCTCGCGACGATGGGGCTCGCCGGGCTTCTCGTCGGCGTTCTGCCCAGCCTCTCCGTTTCCGTCGGTTCGTCTGGTGCTGCCCCGGCTCCTGCCGCGGCCGAAGGCTCCGCCAGCAACGCTCCGGATTCGACGCCGTTCCTGAAGTCCGCAACGGACGCGGCTGGTGCCACGGCAGCCGGCAAGCAGCCTGGCCCGGGTGATGCGTCGCCGGCAGCCTCGGGCGAGCCGCTGCCAGCGGCCGGGTCTCTCGCCCCGACGAATCCATCCCTTGCCGCGGGACTGCCTCCGGAAGCCTGGCCGAGCGCGGCGGCCGTGCGCACGACCGCGGCCACACCGGATTCGGCGGCGGCGGTCACGCAGCCCTCGATGGCGGCGCCTGTGCCGTCCGAGTCCGCGCCAATCGTGCCGCTCGGCGCGGCGCCCATGGCCGGGTCCGCAACGGCAACGCCGGGGTTCGGGGCCGCCGATGCTGGGCCTCCCGCGGCGAGTGACGGCTCCGCCGGGTCCGCTGCTACGGCCGCCGGCGCCTCCGCGGACCCTGCGACCACGGCCCAGATGGCACCCACCGAAACCGCGGCGGCACTTCAGGCAGCAGGCGCCGAATCGAATACGGCCGCTTCGACGGGTCCGGGGACGGCCCTCCAGGCGCGACAGCCTGCGGCAGGGGTCGGGGCCCCAGGCGCCGGCTCGCCGGCCGCGAACAACTCGAACGTGCTGCCGCTCCTGTCCGGGCTGCTACTTCTTGCCGGCATCCTGCTGTTCGCGCTGAGGCGTGTGGCGGTGCGCACGATCCGCTGACGCGGCGGGTCCCGGGAGGCCGCCGCGTACACTTGCGACGGTGCGTGATCTCCCTTCCGACCGGCCGATGAAGCGCCTGATGCTGCTCGACGGCAACGGGCTGATCTACCGCGGCTACTTCGCGCTGCCCCCACTGACCACCAGCAAAGGCGAGCTGGTGAACGCCGTATTCGGCTTTGCGAGCATCGTCCTGCGTGGATTCCAGGACATCGGGCCCGACTACGTGGCTGTGGCGTTCGATCTCCAGGGTCCGACGTTCCGCCACGACCAATATGCCGCGTACAAGGCGACTCGGCAGCGGATGCCGGACGACCTGCGGGACCAGTTCCCGAAGGTCCGGCGCATCGTCGCCGCGATGGGCATCCCCGTGGTGGAGATGGCCGGCTTCGAGGCGGACGATGTCATCGGGACCCTCACGCTGCAGGCGGAGCAGCTGGGCCTCGACACGACAATCGTCACGGGCGACCTCGACATGCTCCAGATCGTCAGTCCGCAGGTGCGGCTGATGACCACGCGGCAGGGTGTCCAGAACACGGTCATCTACGACGTCGCGAAGGTCGAAGAGCGGTACGGCCTGCGGCCGGACCAGATGGTGGACTTCAAGGCGCTCAAGGGCGACACGACGGACAACATCCCGGGCGTGGCCGGGGTGGGGGACAAGACCGCGGCGAAGCTCATCGGGCAGTACGGCACGCTGGACGCGGTGTTCAGCCACATCGACGAAGTCACGCCGGAGAAGCTGCGCGCCCCGTTGCTGGAGGCGAAGGATCGGGTGCTTGGCAGCCGCGAGCTGCTGCGGATCGTGCGCGATGTGCCGGTCAAGCTGGACCTGGATGCGGCGAAGCTGGACGACTACGACCGCGAGGCCGTGATCCGCCTGTTCCGCGAATTCGAGTTCCGGACTCTGATCGACCGTCTGCCGGCGCTTGCCGGCGAATCGCCTGAAGCGACCTACGCCGCGCTGCGCGACGTCCGCGAGAGCGGCTCCATTCCGGCCGCGCAGGTTGCGGGACGGCCGGCCGGCTGGGGGCCGCCGAAGGAGCCTGACGCGACCGCCGTGCCGCGCGAGACGAGGCCCGCCGGGAGCGGGACCGGCTGGCGCCGCCCGACCCCCGCCGGCCAGGGTGCGGGCCTGCAACTGGCGATGGACTTCGACACGGCCGGCATGGCGGGCGCCGAAACGGCGGAGGCTAGGCCCGGAGCCGCGGCCGGGGAAGGGGATGCCGCCGTGCCGGCCGGATCGCGCCCGTCACTCCCCGCGGATCCCCGTGCAGCCCTCGCCGCGGCCCTCGCCGATCCAGGCCTCATCGAAGTGGTGGACCAGGGCGCCATTGGATCCCTGCGGCCGTGGCTCGCCGGGCAGCCGGAAATCGGCGTCGCTCTGCAACGCGACGATCCGCGCCCGCTTCACGGCCGGACAGTGGCGCTCGCCGTGGCCGCACCCGACGGCCGGACGGTTTCGGCGGACGGCCCGGATGCCGCGCGGGAACTCCGGCAGCTCGTCGAGGAGCTGGACATCCCGGTCATCGGCCATGACATCAAGCCGCTCCTCGTGGATCGCATGGTTGACCAGCCATCCGCTCCCGCGACGCGCGTCGCGTTCGACACGCAGATTGCCGCCTACATCCTGAACGCGTCGTTGCGGAGCCAGACCATCGCGGATGTGTCCGCGGAGCGCCTGGACCTGATCCTGCCGCCGGCCGCGGCCGGCCTTCCGGCGACGGCCCAGGCGGGCCTGGAGGCCCTCGCGGCCATCGCGGTCGTGCCGTCGCTCCGCGAGCAACTGGAAGGCGATCACCTGGACCGGCTGTTCCTGGAGATCGAGCTGCCGCTGATCCCGGTGCTCGCGCGCATGGAGGCCGTGGGCGTTGCCCTGGACCGCGAGGCTCTGGCGCTCCTCGATCGCGAGTTCGGTTTCGAGATCCAGCGGCTGGAACGGGAGATCTGGGACGACGTTGGCCACGAGTTCAACCTGGGCAGCCCAAAGCAACTGGAGCAGGTGCTGTTCTACGAGCTCAACCTGCCGAAGGGCAAGCGGACGAAGACCGGGTACTCCACGGATGCGTCCGTGCTGGAAGACCTGCGTCCGGCGCACCCGTTCATTCCCAAGCTGCTGGACTGGCGCACCTACACGAAGCTCCGGTCGACGTATGTCGAGGCCCTGCCTCTGCTCATCTCCGCGGTGGACGAGCGGCTGCACACAACGTTCCACCAGGCCGTTGCATCCACCGGCCGACTCAGCTCCTCGGATCCCAATCTCCAGAACATCCCCATCAGGACGGAACTTGGCCGCCGGATCCGCCGGGCCTTCGTGGCGGGCGAACCCGGGATGACGCTACTCGCCGCGGACTACTCGCAGATCGAGCTGCGGGTCCTCGCCCACGTGTCCGGGGATGAGCACCTGAAAGCCGCGTTCGCCGCGGGCGAGGACATCCATCGCGCCACCGCGGCCCGGGTTCTCCGCAAGGCCCCCGAGGACGTGACGAGGGACGAGCGCTCGATGGCCAAGATGGTCAATTTCGGGCTCGCCTACGGGATGAGCGACTTCGGCCTGTCCAGCCGCGCGAACATCCCGCGCGCCGAGGCCCAGGAGTTCATCAACAACTACTTCGCCAGTTACTCGGGCATCAGCTACTACATGATGGCCATCAAGGAACGGGCCCGCGAGCAGGGCTTCGTGACCACGCTGCTGGGGCGCCGGCGGGCCATCCCCGAATTGCAGGCGCGCAATGCGGCCCTCCGGGGTGCGGGCGAACGGATGGCCATCAACATGCCCATCCAGGGCACCGCTGCGGACATCGTGAAGATCGCGATGATCCGCGTGGACGAACGGCTCCGGCGCGACGGCTTCCGCGCCCGGCTGCTGCTCTCCGTGCACGATGAACTGCTGTTCGAGGTGGCGACCGACGAGGTGGAACGGCTTGCGGCGATGGTCCGCGAGACGATGGAGGGCGCGCTCCCGCTGGATGTGCCGCTGACCGTGGACATCAAGGTGGGCATCGACTGGGAAGGCATGACGCCGCTCACCCGGCACGACGCGCTCCTCGCAGAGGTCGGCGAAGACCTCGAGGAACTGCCGGCCGGCGTGCCGGTCGCATAGGTCCGAGGGATGCCCGAACTCCCCGAAGTGGAGACCGTTGCGCGCGACCTCGGACCGTTGATCAGCGGCGCCGTGATCTCCGGTGTGCGCTGCGACTGGCCGCGCACGATCCGCGGCGAGGACGAAGAAGGGTTCGCGGAGACGGTGATCGGCCGGACGATGGAGGGCACGGGCCGGCGGGCGAAGCTGCTCCTGGTCCACCTGTCGGGCGAGCTGCTCCTCGCGATCCACCTCAAGATGACCGGCCAGTTGTTCGTGGTCCCGCGGGGGACCCCGCAGGATCGCCACGTGCACCTCGTGCTCGAATTCGCCGACGGTCGTGAGCTGCGGTTCCGGGACATGCGGAAATTCGGGCGCGTGGGGGTCTATCCGCAGGCGGTCCTGGAGGGGGGCGCTGCCGCGCGGGAGCTGGGTGGCGGGGACGTCTTCGAGCTGGGTCCGGAGCCGCTCGACCCCGCGTTCACCCAGGCGCGGTTCCGTGCCCACATCGCCGGCCGCCGGGGCCGCCTGAAGTCGCTCCTGACCGATCAGGCCTTCATCGCCGGCATCGGCAACATCTACGCGGACGAGGCGCTCTGGCGCGCACGGCTGCATCCATTGCGCAGCGCCGGGTCGCTGCGACGCGACGACCTGGACCGGCTCTATGCCGCCATCACCTCTGTGCTGGCCGAGGCGATCGCGTTCCGGGGATCGTCAATCGACGACTACACAGCTCCGGATGGTGATGGCTCCATGCAGGAGCGTCTGCAGGTGTACCAGCGGGCGGGGGAGCCGTGCCCGCGCTGCGCCCGACCGTTGCGACGGGTCGTCCTGGGCGCGCGCTCCACGCATTTCTGTTCGTGGTGTCAGCGACTCCCGGCGGCCGATCGGGCCGGCGCGGCGAAGATCATTGCGACGGCGGGCGGCGGCGCGCACCGGGGCCGCCGCTGGACGGAGATCGGCGGGGAGGGTGCTGTCGGGCTCACGGCCGTGGAGGCAGCCGATGCGGCGCGCCTGGCACGAACGGACCGAACGCGCCGGGCGGCCGCGACCCGCCGGCGGGCCGCGCGCGAGGCAGGGGCGCCTTCGGCCGGCCGGGCGCCTTCGGCCGGCGGGGCTGCCTGATGTCGATCGTGCGGTTGTCCGGAGTCGTGCGGGAGATCGGCACGTTCGTGATCCTCGATCACATCGATGCGTCGATCGCCCTGGGCGATCGTGTCGGTCTCGTCGGCCCGAACGGCGCCGGCAAGACGACGCTGATGCGACTTGTGGCCGGGCCGGACGAGCCCGACGCCGGCGAAGTCCATCGCAGGCGTGGGTTGTCCGTTGGCCTGCTCGGCCAGGAATCCCACTTCGATGCGGTGTTCATGGCGTCACCCGACGTGCGAACCGCGGTGCGGCGCGGGTCGGGGCACCTCGAGCGGATGGAGCACGAGCTGGCAGCCCTCGAAGCGGCGCACCGCGTGACCGAGCCGGAGTACGCGGAACTCCAGCACCGTTTCGATGTGCTGGGCGGCTACACGCTGGACCAGCGGGTGGACGAGGCGCTGTCCGGGCTGGGTTTCTCGGCGGCGGATGTCGTGCGGCCCCCATCGTCGCTGTCGGGCGGGGAGCAGACCCGGGCGGCGCTGGCCCGCCTCGTGATTGCGAACCCCGACCTGCTGCTCCTCGACGAACCCACTAACCACCTGGATCTGGACGCGCTGGAATGGCTGGAGGAGCATCTCCGCCGGCGGCAGGGTTCGCTGCTGGTCGCCTCACACGACCGGGCGTTCCTCGACGCGACGGTGACCCGGGTCTGGGAATTGCGGGACCGGAGGCTCACGGCGTTTCGCGGCGACTACACCTCGTACCACCGCCAGCGTGAGGCCCGCGACGAGCGCGCAGTCAAGGACGCCGAGACGCAGACCGACCAGATCGCCCACGAGAAGGACCTGATTCAGAAATACCGGAGCCAGCGCAAGCACGCGAAGATGCACGAGCACGAAGCGCGGCTGGAGCGCCTCCAGGCCGATCAGCGTGACGTGCCCAAGGCAACCCGTGCGCTCCGTCTGCCGTCGAAGGCACTCGCCGCAGCCGGGCCGTCGCGCTCCGGGACGGTCGCCGTCCGGATCGAGGAGCTTGTTGCCGGCTACACGACGACGGGCACCCGCGTCGACGTCGTGCGGGTGCCGTGGCTGGTCGCGGAACGCGGCGAGCGCATCGGGATCGTGGGGCCCAACGGCGCCGGCAAGACCACGCTCCTGCGGACGATCGCCGGCGACCTGCCGCCCCTGGATGGCACCCTCAGCTTCGGTCAGGGCGTCTCGCTGGGGTACCTGGCCCAGTTGCGCAGCGCGGCCATTCCGGGGACCACCGTCCTGGACGCACTTCTCGAGGCGATGCCGGTCGTGCCGGGCGAGGCCCGGTCGTACCTCGCGCGCTTCCTCTTCCGCGGGGACGACGTCCTGAAGGAAGTGCGGACCCTGTCCGGTGGCGAACGGTCCCGGCTGGAACTCGCGCTGCTCGGGATCATGCCCTCCAACCTGTTGCTGCTCGACGAGCCGACGAATCACCTGGACATCCCGGCACGCGAGGCCATCGAGTCGTTCCTGCGGGAGACACCATCGACGGTGCTGGTGGTGAGCCACGACCGAAGGCTGCTGGAGACGATCTGTGACCGCCTCTGGGTGGTGGCCGACGGGCTTGCCGTGCCGTTCGCCGGCGGTTACCGCGCGTGGCGGGCAGCAGTCGCCAATGGATGGACAGTCGGGGCCGCGGCCGAGGCCGAGGCGAAGCGACTCCGCATCGGCGGGTCAGCCGCCGCGGCCACGACCTCGGCCGGGCCGGGGCGCTCCCAGGGTTCGGGCGGGAATAGGTCGCATGGCGGCCCGGCCGTGGGCGGCCGTGCTGTGGGCGGCGATCGGGTTGCTTTGGCCGCCGAACCGGCGCCCGTTCCTGCGGCCACGGCCGTGAAGACCAGGCTGCCGAAGCTCTCCAAGGATGCCTACCGGCGGCAGAAGGCCTCCGTCGAAACGGACCTGACACGGCTCGGCCTGCGGAAGAACCACCTCGAGATGGCCATCGGCAACCCGGCCACGGCCGCCAACTTCGTGGAACTCCGGAGGATCACGAGCGAATTGGCCGACGTGGACCTCGCGCTCAGCCAGGCTGAAGAGCAGTGGCTGGCCCTCGAGGAGCGCGCGCCGTGAAGGCGCAGGAGCGCGGAATCGATGGCAGCACGGTCGGGCCGCTGCTCATTGGGCTGACCGGCCCAATCGGCTGCGGCAAGAGCACGGTGGCCCGCTGGATCACCGAAACCGGCGGCATCGTGGTGGATGCCGACGTCATTGCGCGGGCGGTGACGGCACCCGGCCAGCCTGGTCACGACGCGGTGCTTGCGCGGTTCGGTGAGTCGTTCCGCGGCCCGGACGGCAACCTTGACCGTGCGGCTTTGGGTCGCGTGGTGTTCGCGGACGCGGCCGCGCTCGCGGACCTGGAGCGGATCGTCCATCCGCTCGTCAGGCCAAGGATTCTCGCGGCGATCGAGGCGGAACGGGCATCCGGTGCGCCCGTGGTGGCCGTGGAGGCGATCCGTCTGATCGAAGGCGGCTACGCGGCGGCGTGCGACGAGGTGTGGCTGGTGACCTGTCTGGCGGCGGAGCAGGAGGAGCGGCTCGTCGATCGTGGGTTCTCGCGCCCGGATGCGCGCCAGCGCGCGCTGGCCCAGGCAGGGATGACGGAGCGGCTGGCTCCACTCGCGACGCGGATCATCGACACGTCAGGCCCCGCTGCCGACGTGCGCCGGCGCGTGGTCCGGCTGCTGGCGGATGCGCGTGCTCGACGCGAGCTTGTTGTGTGGGACGTGGCGCCGCCCGAAGACGACGCGCACGACGACTGAGCCGAACCAGCGGCGGACTCGTGACCGAGGCCCCCCGACGCTGGCCCCGGCCGAACCCCCCGGCGCTACGGGGTGGTGCTGGGTGCCGGCGAAGTGACGACGGCCTGGACGGGCGTGGGGTTGGGCGTCGGCGGCACGATCGCGGGGCCGATGTTGATCGCCTGGCCCGGCTGCGGGAAGACCTGCGGCACGGGCAGCGCATAGCGCTGGATGATGATGTTCGTCGTGGCGCCCAGCTTGGAGGCGTCCACGGCCCGCCTGTCCGAGTCCGGTCGCAGCGCGAAGCTGAACGACGCGTTGCCGGACGCCTGGAGGTGGGCAATCTCTTCAGCCACCTGCTCCGTGACCTTGATCACGTAGTACGTGCCTTCCTTGCTGAGCAGCTGGACGTCCTGGTAGGTCACCTTCGTGGCCCGGTCACCATAGGACTGGCCTTCTGCTGTGACCTTCTCGGCCACGTTGATCGTCGTGGTCATGAAGACGTCCACGTGCTCGCCGGCGACGAGCACGCCGCCCACCGCTCGATCGTCAGGCACGCTGATGGACACGGCACGCCAGTCCGGCGAATCGGGCGTGACGACTTCACCAGGCTCAAGGATGGCGAGTGCCGCCGTCCCGGCGCTGAAGCTGAAGAGGTTCGAGGTGACAAGCTGGCCCTGGAGGATCGTAACGCTCGCCGTCCGGCCAATGACCTGCTCCGGCGATGTAAAGGTGCCCTGGGCATTCGTGGGATCCATGGGTACCTCCCGGACGGTGAGATCGCCCGCGGCGATTTCCGACCGCGCTGAAATCGTATGCGCGGCAACAACCACTGCCAGCCGCGGCACCGACGTGGTCACGGCCGACTGCTGGGCCCGGGAGACGAGCACGTACGAGCCCACCCCGGCGGCGGCCGCAAGCAGGAGTCCTGCGAAGATGAGCTTGCGGCTTCGCCCCCGGCTCTCGGCCATGCTGGGCCCCAGTTCGAATTCGGGTGCGATCGTCTGGGACTTCTTCTTCCGGAGAACGGGCATCTGGTTGCTCCACGAGGCCGGCGGCGAGGGGTGCCGGATGATTGATGGACGGAGAGCGGCGATCTGTGGAACGCGGTTCGGCGACGTCGCCCGGCCGCGAAGGGTCCACGGCGGAGTGCTCGGTCGGCCTGAGTGTCACCGGCGGCCGGAGGTGAAGAAATGGGGCGTTGGTCCTAGTCCATCCGGGTCGATTGGCGCCACCCGTACCACCGTCGTGCGCCGGTGGGCGTGGTCAGCGGATCAACTGCACCGAAAGGGCGGCCCCGGCAAAGCCTGGGATGGGGGTGGTGGGCCCGATG
>JANPDJ010000220.1:0-3934 GCA_031431395.1 Chloroflexota bacterium
GCCGTTCGACACGCGCGCCGCGATCTCGGCGGCGTCCTGCGGGCGGTTCGAGACCAGCAGCCGGCCGCGCTCCTTGTCCCACCAGCGAAATGCGGGGATGTTGTCGTTCCGGCCATGCAGGATGCCGGCCTGGCTGGCGGAGGTCTGCGAGGGCAGCAGCACATCCCACCTGGCCAGCCGGTGCGTGCCCGTCCGGACCCAGTGCGCCATCGTGGGCACGCGGCCTGCGTGCACCTGCTGCTTGAGGACATCGTGGCTCAGGCCGTCGATCTGGACGATCACGAGACCCGGGACGCCCGTGCGGATCGAATCCGATCGCTGCATGCGGAGCCGGCGCACGAGCGCACCGAAATGCGAGTCGTCCTCGGAGATCGAGAACACGGCCGTGAGCAGCGTGTTAACGAGCGCGAACACCAGCGACCCGGCGAACGCCGCCGAGATGCTCTCCACTTTGACCCCCGGAACCAGCGGCTCCAGGACGAGGATCGCGGCGACCTGCAGGACCACGGCCACGATCACGAGGAGCACCGTCGAGATCGGCGCAAAGAGCGCGAGGATCACCGGCCGCACGAGCAGGTTGAATGCCCAGAACGCAACGACCGCGAGCGCACCGGCGCCTGGATCCCGGACCCGGATCCCCTCCACGGCAACCGCCATCGCCCCCAGCGAGATGAAGGCGACGACAAACGACACGCCGACATGCTGGAGCAGCGCGCGACGGCCCGGCCGCCAGCGGACGATCAGGTCAACCTGGACCAGGTAGAAGTCGCGCAGCCGGCGCAACAGGCTCACGGTTGCCCTCCGAGCCACCTTGCTGTTCGCGAGCGTACGGCACCGGCAGGGCACACGCACTTCCGTAACCCGTTCGAAAGCGAGAGGATGCAGACTGGCCTGCATGCGAGTGCTTGTCGCCGAAGATGACCCCGGTCTGCGCGACGTCCTCGTCCTGGGCCTGGAGGACCAGGGCTACCACGTGGACGCCGTTGATCGGGGCGACGACGCCATCGACCAGCTGAAGTGGTACGAGTACGACGTCGCGATCATCGACTGGCGCATGCCGGGAGCCCCGGGCATCGAGGTGGTGGCGTGGGCGCGAAAGCACGATCGCCCCACGGCTCTCCTGATGCTCACAGCTCGCGACGCCCCGCCGGACCGGATCCAGGGCCTGGACGCGGGGGCGGACGACTACCTCGTGAAGCCGTTCGACTTCGGTGAGCTGCTCGCGCGCATTCGCGCGCTCCAGCGCCGGCCGCGAGGGGTCGATCAGCCGGTCATGGCCCGCGGCCGCCTCGCGCTGGACCCAGTGAAGCGGGAGGTCACCGCGGACGGACGTCCGGTCGCACTCACGGGCACCGAATACCACATCCTCGAGTTGCTGATCCGGCGCTGGCCGGCGGTGGTGGACCGCAAGGCCATCGCGGAGCACGCCTGGGCCGACGAAACGGATCCACTCGGGTCCAACGCGATCGACGTCCAGATGAGCCGGCTGCGGGCGAAGCTCCCCGCGTCGGGCATCCGAATCGTCACGGTGCGGGGCGCCGGGTACCGGCTGGAGGAGATGTGACGTCCGCCGGACGGCAACTCGTACACAGCACGTCCATCCGCGTCGCCCTCGCGGCCACTGCCGTGGTGGCCGTGGCCTACCTCGCCATCGCCGCCGGCGTCGTCGCCATCACGACGCAGAACCTCACCAGCCAGCTGGACGACCGCCTTGCCGATTCGCTGAGCCGCGTTTCGCGGGGACCGCAGCCACCGAACCAGGGCGGCGGCGCCCCCGGCGGCGGGTTCCGACCCCCCGACCGTGGGCCGTTCAACGCGCCTTTCATCGTGTGGACGATCCGGCCGGACGGGACCGTCCTGGCGAGCAACGCGTCTGCCATCCTCCCGCCCGCCCACCGCGCCGTGACTGCTCCGGCGACGATCAGCATCGACGGCACCTTCGTCCGCATCCAGGGCGCGAATGCACCGGACGGCGACCACATCGTGATCGGCCAGACCATGGAATCGGTGGGCCAGGCCCAGTCCACGATCATCCTCGCGGAGCTGCTCATCGGCCCGATCCTGCTGATCGCCGTCTTCCTGGGCGCCGTCGCCATCGGCCGACGGGCCGCCACACCCATCGAACAGGCGCGCCAGAGGCAGATGGAATTCACGGCCGACGCGTCCCACGAATTGCGGACACCGCTCTCCGTGATCGAGGCGCACACCAGCCTTGCGCTCGTGCAGGAGCGCAGCGCGGACTGGTACCGCACGGCGTTCCTGCGCATCGATCATGAGAGCCGGCGGATGCGCCGGCTCCTCGACGACATGCTCTGGCTCGCCCGGTTTGACGTCACCCACGGGCAACCGAACGCCGAGCTGGTGGACCTCACGGTCCTCGCGACGCAGACCGTCGACCGGTTCGGGATCGTGGCCCAGGCGCGGCACCTCTCACTCGCCGTCGAGGCCTCCCCGGGCAGCGCGGTGATCACGGCTCCCCCGGAATGGCTGGACCGGCTCCTTGGAACGCTGCTCGACAACGCGTGCAAGTACGCCCCAGACGGCGGCTCGGTCCGCGTGTCGGTCGGGCCAGAAGGCCCGCGGGTCCGCCTGACCGTGGACGATTCCGGGCCCGGGATTCCCGAGGAAGAGCGCGGCAGGATCTTCGATCGCTTCCATCGCGCTGCCAATGCTGCCGGCGACTCGACCGCTGGCGCGGGATTGGGCCTGGCCATCGCGGACTCCATCGTGCGCGCCACGAACGGTCGCTGGAGGATCGGGTCGTCGCCGTCAGGAGGCGCGTCCATGTCCGTCTCCTGGCCGCGGGCGTTGTCCGGCCGGGGCGGGACCGAGGACGTCCGGGAGCCGGGCTCGCAGGCCACCTCTGCCTGATTCGGTCTGCGGCGGCAAGCGGCAGGGTCATGCACGCGTGCACGGCGGCCACCCGTCATCGCCGTAACCCAATCGCAAGGGGCCGCGGTGGAGGCTGAGGTCATCGCCCGCGACGAGCGCGAGGAACCCCGAACCGGAAGGACAATCACGATGACCACCATCGTTCGCCCTCGAACCGGCGTCCCGGGCGCCGGTGCGGCAGATCTGCGCGGCCGGCTGGCGTCGCTCCTCCGGGGCAGGGCAGGAGAGGCGGTCTGGGTGCGTTTCGCGATGCTCGCCGTCGGACTGCTGGCGACCATTCTGTACGTCTGGAATCTCGCGGTCAGCGGCTACGCCAACGTCTACTACTCGGGCGCGGCTCTTGCAGGCTCGAAGAGCTGGAGCGCCTGGTTCTTCGGCTCCATCGATTCATCGAACTTCATCACGGTGGACAAGCCGCCGCTCGCCGTGATGCTCATGGGCCTGTCCGTGCGGGTCTTCGGTTTGAGCTCGTGGAGCATCCTGCTGCCCGAGGCGCTGCTTGGGGTCGCTTCGGTCCTGCTCCTGTTCTCGATGGTCCGTCGGACGTTTGGACCTGCGGCGGCAGTCATCGCGGGCGTGGTCATGGCACTCACGCCGGCGGCCGTCCTGATGTTTCGCTACAACAACCCCGAAGCGCTGCTCACGTTCCTCCTGGTCGCGGGGGCATGGGCGCTGCTGAGGTCGCTTGAGCACGGTCGTGTGCGCTGGCTTCTGCTGAGCACGGTTTTCGTGGGACTGGCGTTCAACGTGAAGTTCCTCCAGGCGTACCTCGTCCTGCCCGCGTTCCTGCTGACGTGGCTGGTCGCCGCGCCAATCTCGCTGCGGCGTCGCGCGGCCGCCCTCATCCCCATGGCCGTGGCGGGCGCCCTCGCGAGTTTCTGGTGGGTGGGCATCGTGGCGCTCATCCCGGCGGATCAACGGCCGTTCATCGGCGGCAGCACGGACGGGACGGCCCTGCAGTTGCTCTTCGGCTATGACGGTCTCGGCCGAATCTTCGGCCAGGGCGGCGGCCCGGCAATCGCCGGCGGCGCGGCAATCGCAG
>JANPDJ010000221.1:0-2751 GCA_031431395.1 Chloroflexota bacterium
CAGCCGAAACGGACGTCGAGGCCGTGCTCGACCTTGTTCGCGGCATCCGGAACGCCCGATCCGACGTGAAGATCGACCCCGGAGCATGGCTGCCGGTGGACGTGGCCGTGCCGGCCCGTCTCGGAGCAGCGTTCTCTGCACTCCAGCCAGCGGTGGAGCGGCTGGCCCATGCCCGGCCGCTGCGACGGCACCTCACCGTGGAGTCGCTCCATGCGTCCGCCGGGGAGGGCGGGCTGGCGGTCATCGCCGGTGATTCGGAGGCGATCATCGGTCGTGGCCACGCGGCTGCCGCTGCGCAGGGCCTGGACCGCGCGCGGTTGGAGCGCGAACTCGCACAGGCGGAGGCGCTGCTGGCGGCCGCCCGTGCCCGGCTGGCGAACGCGGACTTCACGTCCAGGGCGCCGGCGCCGGTCGTGGAAGGTGCGCGGACGCGCGAGTCCGAACTGGCAGAGCAGGTGGCACGCCTCGGGGAGCTGCTCGGCCGCTGATCGCCCTCGGCGCGGGGCGCCACGACCGCGGATCGCGCACCCTCGGCCGCAGCGGCCAGGACAACGCGATCCCGCGCCTTCGCCTCTATCCGCTCGTAGCAATCCTCGCCGGTCGCCTGCCCGTGCCGACCTTCGCCGCGCGCCTGCTCGGAGGCTTCGGCTCGACCAGGCGGACCGTCTGGGCCTCGATGACCAGCTCGTGGGCGGAGATCGAGATCATGCGGCCGCCGCTGTCGACGTATTGCCGAAGCGCCTCTCGGGCGACTTCGGAGAATGTCAGGCCACGCCGATCGGCCATGTCACTCAGCGCTTCGAACGTTCGCCGGTCGACCCGTAGAGAGAACATCGCCGTTGTGGATTTCGGCCGAGCCGGGACGATCGCTTCCGTCACCCAATCGGCTGGGTCGCCAATGAGCACCCGCTCATCTGGTGTGAGATCCGTGTTGTTGTGCGTCATGTCTTCCATCCATAGCGGATGTCCTTGGTCCCGATCCGCGGTGGGACCGGGTTCGAGTGCCTAACCGAGGTCGGAGGCCTTCGTGTCCCAGGCCGTGTAGGCGAACCACCGACCAGACCCGACCTCTCGCGCAATGAGCGTGACCCGGCGGCCTCCGTCGGTGGCCCCGATCAGCATCCGGGTATCGGCCTGACCGTGCGGGTTGCGCCGGGCGGTGAAGCCGTTGTCCCAGAGCTGGAGCGCTTCTCGGCTCGTGACGACCGGGCGGCCAGCCGACACTTGGTGGGCCTCGAACTCGTCGCTGATCTCCAGCTCATCGAACCCTGGCACCGCCGAAGTGTATCACGATCGAGATACGCTCACGCGAAGCGTCGAAGGGCTGCCTGGCGTCCGCTGCACTCCTGCGCCTCGAACCGGGGGAGCAGCCGAACTGGCGCCCGCGCTCGCAGGCCGTCGACCACGCCCGGAACCCCGGATTCGGGCGCTGCTACCATGGTGGCCCAGTGACCCTTACGGAGGCAGCGTGCCGCTCGAATTCCTGAGGCGGAAGGGCAAGCCTGACCCCGCACCCGCGCCGGAGCCGGAAGAGATCGAGGCGGAGGACTTCTCGCTTCGGATCACCTACGGGGCCAAGGGGAGCGACGGCGTCCGCATGAAGGCGCGTCCCGGCGCCTCGGACGAGCTGCCCGGCATGCTGGCCGGCCTGGTGAGCGGGAACATCGAGGTGGTGGAGCCGCTCGCCGTCGAATTCGGCGAGGCGAGCCCCGTGATCGAGCGCCCCAACGAAGCGATGCAGTGGCTCAACGCCCACCACGATCTCTCCCCGGTCACTCTGCACGCGCTGGTGGTGCTCGAAACGCTCAACGCCATCGACCTTGCCTTCGACACGTTCGCCTGTGCGCTGCTGGAGGGTGAAACGGACACGGCGGGCTACCCCTTCTATAACACGATCGTGGGAGGCGTGGCGTCCCACTGGGATGAGGCCACGGGCGAACTCGTGGTTCGGGCGGTGGTGGGCTGGGGCGGCGGTGGCGTCCGAGGCGACACGGAGCGGTCGGCCGAACGGCTTCTGTCAACGATCTTCTCGAATATCCTTGCCAGCAACTTCGCGCTGGGCATCGCACCCGTCGACCGGCCCGTTCCGGCTGCGGGTCGCGGAGGGCTCGTATGCGCCCATTGCGGGTTCGCAAGCGCCCACCAGCGCGCGTTCTACTGCCCCAAATGCGGGATGCGCCTGCTCCGCGGCTGACGCCCGGCCCGGACTCGCCGCTCTCCCTGGAGACGCCTCGTGCCCACCTACGAATATGTCTGTGCCAACAACCACCGGACCGAACTGATGCACGGCATCCACGCGCCAGGTCCCACCGCCTGCCCGGTATGTGGTGCGACCATGCGCAAGGCGTTCGTGGCGCCGACGTTCGTGTTCAAGGGATCCGGCTGGGCCAAGATGGACCGCCGAACGGCCGCGGCCGGGCGCAAGTCCTCGTCCGATTCCGGGTCCACGGGTTCCGACGGCGACGAGGCGAAGCCCACGTCCGACACCACCGCGGCCGCGTCGGCCGGCGCGTCTGCCGGCGCGTCTGCCAGCGCCTCGACCTCCGACGCGTCTCCCTCCAGCGCCTCCGCCCCTGAGCCCAAGTCCGCCTCCGCAGACTGAGAGCGCCGGCTGGCCCGGCCCCGAAAGCCCCCGGACCGGAGCCGACGAACGGTCCGCGGCCGACGTACGGTCGGCGGCCGACGTACGGTCCGCGGCCGACGAGCCCTCGGCCGACGACGGAGCGTCCGCCGGCGGGGCGGCGGGGGGGG
>JANPDJ010000222.1:0-3813 GCA_031431395.1 Chloroflexota bacterium
CCGCACGGTCTCGATGCTGGCCCAGGAAACCGTCCGGACCTACGAGCGCCTGAACGAGGGCGAAACGACGCCGATCTGGTACCCGGTGGGCAGTTTCGAGGTTGCCACCACGCCCGACCGGCTGCAGGAATTGCGGCGACGCGAGGGATACGCGCGATCGTGGGACCTGCCGGCGCGTGTGATCGATCCGGATGAAGCCGTCCGCCTCCTGCCGCTGCTGAACCGCGATCGGGTCCTTGGTGCGCTCCACGTGCCCAGCGACGGCCTGGTGAAGGCGGTGCGCGCGGCGGCCAAGCTGGCCCGGATGGCCGAGGCGAAGGGCGCCTCGTTCCACGGCAACACCACCGTGACCGGGATTCGCATCGAGGGCGGGCGAGTCCGCGCCGTGGAAACCACCGCCGGGACCATCACGACAGACCGCGTCCTGATCGCGACCGGGATCTGGGGGCCCATCGTCGGCCGGCTGGCCGGGATCACGATGCCCGTCATGCCGTTCCGCCACCTCTACGCGGAGACCGCGCCGCTCCCGGAGCTGGAAGCGCGCCGCGGCCCCGGAAGCCCGGAACTCGAGGATCCACTCCTGCGGCACCAGGACCGCTCGATGTACTTCAAGCAGATCGGGTCCTCGTACGGGATCGGGTCGTACCGTCACGAGGAATTGCCCATCGAGGCCGTGGACCTGCCCCGCGAAGAAGGCCACAGCGTGGCCCACCTCGCGGAGTTCCCGGACCACCTCTTCGAGAACGCGCTGGAGTTCACGCGCGACCTGCTCCCGGCGGTGGGCCGTCAGCCACTCCAGCGGAAGCTCAACGGCGTCTTCTCGTTCACGCCGGATGCGAACTCCATCCTGGGCGAGTGGCCGGAGACCAAGGGCCTGTGGCTTGCGGAGGCGGTCTGGGTGACGCACGGTGCCGGCGCCGGCAAGCTGATGGCGGAGTGGCTGGTGGACGGCGTCCCCACGTATGACGTGCGCGAGGTGGACGTCCGCCGGTTCGCGAAGCACGTCTACCACCGCAGCTACATCCGGCGGCGCGGCATCCAGCAGTACCGCGAGGTCTACGACATCCTCCACCCACTGGACCAGTTCACGGAGCCCCGCGCCCTCCGCGTGTCGCCCTTCCACGGCCGCCAGCAGGAGCTGGGGGCGCAGTTCACGGAAGGCGCCGGCTGGGAGCGGCCCCGCTGGTACAACGCCAACGCTCCCCTGGTCGCGGACCATCACTGGCGCCGTGGCGCGTGGGAATCCCGGAACTGGTCGCCCATCTGCGGCGCAGAGCACGTCGCGACGCGCACCACGGCGTCGATGATGGACCTCTCGCCGTTCGTAAAGGTCCGCGTCAGCGGGCCGGGAGCGCTGGGGTACCTGCAGCGTCTCGCGGCCTCCGATCTGGACCGGCCTTCCGGCAAGGTGACGTACACCGTCCTGCTCAACGAGAAAGGCGGGATCACGGCCGATCTCACCGTCACCCGGCTGGCGGACACGGAGTTCCTCGTGGTTGATGGAGCGGGGACCGGGCTCCGGACGATCTCGCGCATCCGCGACCACGCGCCGGCTGACGGCTCCGTCCGGGTCGCGGACGACACCTCCGGCTGGTGCTGCCTGGGAATCTGGGGGCCGAATGCGCAGGCGATCGTCGACTCCGTCGCGGAAGAACCGTTGACGTTCGGGCGGTTCACGGCGGCGGAGGTCATCATCGGCGGTGTCCCCGCCCTCGCACTGCGCGTGTCGTACGTTGGTGAGCACGGCTGGGAGATCTATGCGCCCACGGAGTACGGCCGCCGGCTCTGGGACGTGCTGTGGGAGGCCGGCCGGCCGTACGGCCTCGTGCCGTCGGGTCTGGCGGCGCAGGACTCGCTGCGGCTCGAGAAGGGCTACCGGCTGTGGGGACAGGACATCCACACGGAATTCGACCCGTTCGAATCGGGCCTCGAATTCGCCGTTGCCCTGGACAAGGGGGCCTTCATCGGCCGGGACGCACTGCTCCGCAAGCGGGACGCCGGACCGGCGCGGCGCCTCTGCGCGATGGTGCTTGACGACGGCGAGGTCGTTGCCATGGGCCGCGAGCCGATCCTCGCCGGTGGCGAGAAGGTTGGCTACGTCACGAGTGCCGCCTACGGGTTCACCGTGGAGAAGTCCATCGCGTACGGCTACCTGCCCTCGGCGCTCGCGCATCCGGGGCAGCGCCTCGACATCGTCGTGTTCGGCGTCAACGTCCCGGCCACGGTCGCGGAAGAGCCGCTCTACGACCCCGGAAACAGCAGACTTCGCAATCCTGGCCAGTCAACGCCACCGTCAGCCTGAGGGGAACCCATGCCTGATCCAGCCACGCCGGCGTTCCGACTACTCGTTGCGGACCGCGTGATCGACGGCTCGGGTGGACCGGCCATCGAGCACGGCGCTGTCCTGCTCTCCGGCGACCAGGTCGTCGCGGTGGGGCCGGCGTCCCAGGTGCGCGCGCCCGACGGTGCGTCGGTCGAGGTGACCAAGTACGACGGCGGCTCCCTGCTCCCGGGGTACGTCGATGCGCACACGCACGTGGTGGCACCCGGCGACGGGACGCCCGGCGAGGGCGTCGCAGCCATGTCCGACGACACGCTGCTCATGATCGCCGTGGCCAATGTCCGGCGGATGCTGAACAACGGCGTGACCACGGCCCGCGAGAACGGCGCAAAGAACCGCGTCGGGTTCTCCATCCGCGACGGGATCCGCCGCGGGATCATCCCCGGGCCCCGCATGGTGATCAGCGGTCGCCCCATCGCGACGACCGGCGGTCACCTGCACTTCTTCGGCCAGGCGGCCGACGGGGTGGAGGGCGTCCGTCACGCTACCCGCGTGCTGATCGCGGATGGCGCGGACTGGATCAAGATCACGGCAACGGGCGGCTCCACGCGCTCATCGGATCCGCTGCGGCCCTCGTTCACGACGGAGGAACTGCGGACCATCGTGGACGAGGCTCACAACCGCGGCAAGCTGGCGGCCGCGCACACGACGGCCACCGCCGGGATCGAGCGGGTCCTGGACGCGGGCGTGGACATGATCATCCACTGCGTCTTCTGGAACCCCGATGGGGCGTACCGCTACCGCGCGGACCTGGTGGACCGGATCGCCGCCGACGGCCGCTGGGCCAACCCCACGCTGCACACGCAGCAGACGGAGATCGACGGGCTGGAGGGCAAGCGCGCCCGACAGGGGTTCCTCTCGCCGGAGGACGAGGCCGAGGTCGCCGGGGCACGTGCCTCGATGGAGACGCTCCTCGATGGCGTGCGGCGGATGATCGGGCAGGGCGTGCGGATGACCGCCGGGTCCGACACCGCGTGGCGTTGGGGCCGGGCCGGCGGACTTGCCGGTGAGGTGTACCAACTGGGACAGGCCGGCTTGTCGAATGCGCAGGCGATCGTCGCCGGGACCAGCGGTTCGGCCGAATCCATCGGCGTGTCGGACACGGCGGGACTTCTTCGCGCCGGCCGCCAGGCCGACGTGGTCGCCGTGGACGGCAACCCTCTCGACGACCTGCGCGCCATGGCCCGCATTCGCGATGTCTGGCTTGCCGGCCGGCGCGTCGAGCGCACGGCAGTCTGAACGCGGGATGAGCCATACATCGGCGGGTCCATGGCGCCAGATCGGCCGTCACGCAGTCGTGGAGAGACTCGTATCCGCACCGGCCGACCGACCGGCCGTCACTCAGTCGCGGGGAGACTGGTATCCGCCCGGGCCGGCCGATCGCGACGAACGGGCGGCCAATTCGTGCGTGGTTCAAGACCCTCAACGGTGGCGGGACTGATCATGTGGCGTCTGGCAGTCGCTCCACGACT
>JANPDJ010000223.1:0-12666 GCA_031431395.1 Chloroflexota bacterium
CGAAGTACTCAACCCAGCGACCGGCAAGTCCACGACGATCGACCTCGATGCGCCGACCGGAGGCAGCGGATCCGGCGTGCTGCTGCCGGACGGACGCGTCTTCCTGATCATCTACGATGACAACCAGACGGCAGCACACGCCTATCTATTCGATCCCGCGGCGATGTCGTTCCATCCCATCGCGCAGGCCGGCGTCTCCGATGCGCCCGTCTTCGGGGTGAACCCCACGATCGCGCTCCTGCATGACGGCCGGGTGCTGGTCTCCGGCGGCAAGGCGGACGTCTACAGGACCGACCTTCTCGCGACGGCCCAGCTGTTCGACCCGGCGACCGGGACGTTCACGCCGACCGGCTCGATGGCTGCGCCCCGATGGAGGCATTCCATGACCACCCTGTCCGACGGGCGAGTCCTGGTGGCCGGCGGCGAGGGAACGGTGGAACGAAGCCAGCTTGGCTCGAATCGGCGCCCGCCGGTTTACCGCAGCGACGCGGAGATCTACGACCCGAAGACGGGCACCTTCACCCTGACCGGCGCCATGGAGCTTGTCCGCGGCGCCACGCTCGCGGTGCGGCTGCCGGACGGGCGGGTGGTTGTCGTGCCGCACTTCGGATTGTTCGGCATCTACCGTCTCCTCGACGGAGTGCCGGCCCCTCATGATCCGTCCTCCCCGGTCCCGGTCGAGATCTTCGACCCGACGACCGGCACCTTCGTGGCGGACGGCACGGCGCCCGGCATGGCCGCCTCCGCCACGCTGCTGCGCTCAGGACGGATCCTTCTGACCGGCACCGTGGGGACGCCGGCGTCCGGGGAGGCCCTCGGGACGTGGTCCGTGATCTACGACCCGGTCACCGGCCGGGCCGAAACGACCGCGTCCCCGCGAGCCTGGTTCGGAGCAGCCGCGGCGCTCGCCGACGGGCGAGTCCTCTTCGCCGGCGGCGTGCTCCCGGACCCGAAGGGCGGGTGGCCGCCGGACCTTGGCCGCTGGGTGGAGATCTTCGAGTAGTCGATGATCCGCTGACGGTCAGCGCGATCCGAACGGAAGTCCGCGAGCCTGCCGCCGGCAGGTCCCACTCCGGAGCGGGACCGAGACGTCGCGAGAACGGCTGTGCTTGCCAGCGTCGCGCCGCACGCCTACCAGGCCAGGGCCCAGCCGTCCCGCCGCGGGTCGGAGCCGGCCAGGAGCATCCCCGTCGCCGGGTCGCGCACGATGATCTCGAGCGAGCACGGGCCCTCCAGTGGCCCGATCTCCACGACGGCGTGGCCCCGACGAGCCAGCTCAGCCGCGACATTTTCGCCGAAACGCGATTCCAGCCGCAGCTCGCCATCGCCCGTGTGCGGGTAGTCCGCAAGCTGGTCCGGGTCCTGGTGCGCCCAGCGCGGCGCCTCCGCAACGCGTTGCGGGTCCCAGCCGTGATCGAGCAGCATCACCAGCGCCTGGAGGTTGACCTGCACCTGGTTGTCGCCACCCGGCGTGCCGAACACGCACACCAGCTCGCCGTCGCGGAACACCATCGGCGTGTTCATCGTGTGGCGAACCCGGCGACCCGGCGCGATCCGGTTCGGGTGGCCCGGCTCCAGGTGGAACGGCGTGATCCGATTGTTGAGGAGGATCCCCGTATCGCCTGCCATGACGCCGGAGCCATACGTGTTGTTGAGGCTCTGGATGCCCGACACGGCATTGCCGTCGACGTCGACGACACAGAAGTAGGTCGTCTCCGATCCCGCGGCCGGGGCGGCCGGCCCGGGAGTCCTTGGGAGTGTCGCGGCCCGCTTCGGGTCGATGCCGGCGGCACGCCGCATCGCGTAGCCCTTTTCGAGCAGCCGGTCGAGCGGAACCGGGACGTGGCGTGGGTCCCCCGAATGCGCCTCGCGATCCGCGAAGGCGAGCCGCTTGGCCTCCACGAGCAGGTGGATCGCGTCGGCCGAGAGCGGGTCCAGCGCGGCGAGGTCCCATCCCTCGACCAGGTTCAGCTCCTGAAGGAGCACCCAACCCGTCGAGTTGGGTGGAGACTGGCGCACGACGTGCCCGCGGTACGTTGTCTCGATCGGAGCCTGCAGCTCGGGCGAGTACGCTGCAAGGTCCCCCGCGGTGACGAGCGTTCCCGCCGCCGCGAACGCGTCCGCGACGCTCCGGCCGAGGCGCCCCCGATAGAACGCATCCGCGCCCTCATCGGCCAGCGCCTCGAGCGTTCGGGCGAGATCGGGCTGGCGGATCACAGCTCCGATGAGCGGCAGGTCGCCGTCCCGCAGGAACGTGGCGGCGGATCGCGGATCGGCTCGGACCCAGTCGACCGCCGGCGCGGTGAACCGCCGGTACGTGGGGGTCGCCCCAAAGCCCTCGCGGGCGTAGTGGATCGCCGCTTCGAAGAGCGACGGCCAGGGCAGGCGTCCACCCCATCGGTGGAGTTCCCCGAGGCCGCCGACAAGGCCGGGCGTGCTGACGCTCAGCGGTCCCGCCTGCGGCAGGCCGTCGGCGAACCGCTGCGGCGTCGCGCCGGTGGGCGCCGCCCCGGTTGCGTTGACGACGACTGCGGCTCCGTCCTCTCGGCGCCAGGCATGGTAGAAGCCGTCGCCGCCCAGCCCGGACATGAACGGCTCCACGACGCCGAGCACGAGCGAGACGGCCACGGCCGCATCGGCCGCCGAGCCGCCGGCCTGCAGCACGAGCAGTCCCGCCTGCGTCGCCAGCGGATGGTTCGAAGCGACCGCCCCGCGCCGGCCGGCGATCACCGGCCTGTACGAACGCTCTCCTGCGAGCAACTGGGGATCCATGGGCGGATTATCGCGAAGCGTGGAGGCGGTGATGCAGCCGGACGTTTCAGCGGGCGCCGTCACCCGAACCCGGCACGTCGAGGCCTAGATGGTGCGCGAGCGCGACCCGAACCGCGCGCCGGATGCCCGGATCGGTCACGTACTGGACGGCACCTGCGATCACGTACGCATGGACCCGGCTGAGGTCGATCGTGCGCACCTGGTGGACGAGGATCAGGCCGTCCTTCGTCTGGCCGGCGATGCCGGCAGGGATCGCAACCTCGCCCGGATACCTGGGCGGTCGCGTCGTGATGGGGCAGACGGTCGCCATGCCGCCACGGTGGAATGGCTCGTACGACACGACGAGCGCGCGCCGGCTGCCGGCCTGCTCATGCCCTTGGGTGGGGTCGAGGTCCACCAGAACGATCGCCCAGCGGAGTGGACGCTCTACGCCGGCCATCGGTGGGTGTCGCCGAAGGCCGTCGCAATCTCTGCGGCTTCGGCGCGGAATGCGGGGTCCCGGGCGGCTTGCGCCCACGCGTCAGCTTCTGCACGATCCACCGCCTCACCGAACAGGCGATCCACCGCAAGCTCTACAACGCCATCCTGGCTCCCGGCCACGCCGTACTCCGAGGCGAGTTCGCGGACGCGGCGGACCGTCTCCGCGCTCAAGTTGTAGGTGCGCTTGGATCGAGCGGTCACGGGCGCTCCTCCCGCGTGACGTCCATCATTGACACCCGAAATATACACCCATGAATCGCGGCCGTGGCGAAGGGGGCTCGGCCACGTGAACCCACGGGCAAGTGCTACCATGTCGCACATGGAGCGCATCGGAGTCCGCGAGTTGCGACGGGAGGCAAGCGCCATCCTGAGAAGGGTGGCTGCCGGTGAGACCGTTGAGGTCACGGACCGCGGGCGGCCGGTCGCCGTTCTCCTGAGGTCGATGCCAAACGGTCTGGGCCGACTGGAGCGCGAGGGTCTTCTGCGCAAAGCGGAGGCCAACCTCCTGGACCTCCAGCCCGTCCGTCTCCCTCGAGTTGCCGCCGCCCCGTCGCAACGCGTGTCAGAAGGACGGGCCGATTGAGCGCGCTCTACCTCGATGGCTCGGCCTTCGTCAAGCTGGTCGTGGAGGAGACGGAGACCGCCGCCGCACGGACATTCCTTGCCAGTCGGGGCACGCGTCGCGTGTCCTCGGCCCTCCTGCGCACTGAAGCCCTGCGCGCCGTCCGGCACCTTGGACCAGATGCCCTGTCGACCGTCCGCGAGGGCCTCCGGCGAGTCGACCTCATCGGGATCGACGATCGGATCCTCGACGCAGCAGGCATCCTGGAACCGCAGGTGCTCCGAACGCTCGACGCTATCCACCTCGCAACGGCGATGGCCGTCGGCGATGATCTCGATGCGATCGTGACCTACGACGAGCGCATGGTCGCGGCGGCGAAGCTCATGGGGCTGGCGACGGTCACGCCGCGCTGATGCTGCCGACGCACCTGCCGGGACGGTCCCTCGCCCCGGCCTGGACGTGCGTCACCTGGGCAGCGAGCCGCGCACCTGCTCGACGTGCCCTTCCAGGTGACCGACCACGTTGCTCTCCAGGAGCTGGACGACGCTCATTTCGCCACGGACTGGGTGGAGGCCGACGGCCGCGATCTGCCGCTCGGTGAGTTCGGGCAGACGCCGGAGGTAGCGGTCGATCGTTACCGCGATCCGGGCATACAACTCGTGGACGGGAAGCGTGGCATCACGCGCGACCGTGAGTGCACGGATAGGGTCCGTGGGGAGTCGGCCGAAGGGCGCGGGCTCCGGAGCGCCAGCCACGATGCGCTCGATCTCACCCAGCCAGTACGGCAGCATCTCGGCCACGTGCGCGAGCACTTCGACGGGTGCCCACTCGTGCTCGGGTGCATCGCGCTCCGTCGCCCCCACGGCCCAGGGCGCCCCGCGCTGGACCGCGGCCTGGGTGGCTTCGAGTGCCGCAGCGGCCGTATCGAGGCGGGCGATGAGCGGGGCAAGGGAGTTCATGGCTGTCTCCTGTCGAGTGGCGGTGGGGTGACCCGCGGCAGGGTGGCGACCGGTGCATCGGGGGCGCCGGCGGCCGAGAGCGCCGAGCGGGTGGCGAGCCAGGCGGCGTACCGGCGTTCCTGGATTTCCTGCCGGGCGGGATCGGGCGTCGTCAGCTCCATGTCGCCCAGCCACTCTGCCAGTGCCGCACCGAACACGTCGGCTCCGAAGACGGCCCGCGCGGCCAGCATGGCGTCACCCAGGTCCGCGTCGGAGCGGCGCGCCCAGGCCTGCGGCGCGCCCAGGCTGTCGGACATGATCTGGCGCCAGAGCGGGCTGCGCGCGCCTCCGCCGGCCGCGACGAACCGGTGGGTCGTCCCCGCCAATCCGGACGCTTCGAGACCGGCCCGCGCCACGAACCCGAACGATTCGAGCATCGCGCGGTGCAACTCCGCCCGGCCGTGGGTCGGCTGGAGGCCCACGATCGCCGGCGGGGCGTGGCCACCTCCGGGTACGTGCGCCTCGAAGGACGGGACGACGAAGGGTGCGTCAGGGTCCGGCGCCAGGGCCGCCGCTGCCTCGTCGAGCGCGGCAAGGTCGGCCGAAGCGCCGTCCCCCTCCCGGTCCACCGGCCGCAGGCCGTTCGCCGCCCAGCGGATCGCCGGGCCCAACACCGCGTAGGCCACCTCGCGGTAGGGCGCCCAGTCCCGTATGGGTGTCGGGTCCGCAAGGTACGCGCCGAAATCGTGCGTGCAGATGTCCAGCGTTGTCGTGGTCCCGTAGTAGACCATCGCGTCTCCGGCATGGACGACGCCGGCGCCGACCAGCGTGGCGGGTGTGTCCCCAAGGCCGACGAGCACCGGGGTGCCCACGGGGACGCCGAGTTCAGCGGCCGCGTCGGGCTGCGCAAATCCCGCGATGTCGCCGCTACGCTGAACAGCCGGGAGCGCCGCCGCATCGAGTCCCAGCGACGCCGCGGTGTCCCTGCGCCAGTCCATCGCGACCGGATCGAAGAGCCCCGACCGCATCGCCGTCCGATGGTCGAGGGCGCGCGCCCCGGTCATCCGGTGAACGAGATAGTCCTGCAGGTTGAAGAGCCGCCGCGCAGCCCGAAGCCGCGCGGGTTCGTTCGCGGCCAGCCAGAGGAGCTTCGGCAGCAGTTCGTCGCCGCCCAGCCGCTGGCCGGAGAGTTCGCACGCGCGTTCGATGAACGCGTCGGCACGCCGGTCCGCATAGAGCATCGCCGGGGCGAGGGGCCGGCCGGCGTCGTCCGTGAGCACGAGTGCGGGCAGGTGGCCGCTGATCGCGATCCCCGCCAGTGCAAGGTCACGGTCCGGGCGCGGCGCGTGCAGCGTCTGGCGGACAAGCGCTCGCAGGTCGCGCCACCAGTCGTCGGGTTCCTGTTCCGCCGCGCCGCCGGGCCCGCGGTTCACGCGCTGCGGGACGCTGGCCCGGCTCACGATCTCTCCGTGCTCGGTCGCCAGGACGGCCTTGGCGAAGCTCGTCCCGAAGTCGATGCCGAGAACGACGCGGTCCGTGGTCATGGACGCGATCATGGCATCCGCGCGCCGTCCCGGTGCGCCGGCGGCGAAGTCGCCGGTCAGCGCTCGGCGAACGCCTCGCACCTTATGCAATACGCCCTACAGCCAGATCTCGCGATCGATCGGTTGCACGGGCGTCAATTGCAGGAGCCGGTCAAGGGCGGAAATGAGCGCGCCCGGGTTGTCGCGCGGCCAGCGCTTCGCGGCGGCCAGCACGAGACCGGCGTGGCTCCGGCTTGACCGGAGAACCGACTCAGCGAGCGGCCGGTAGTCCCGAACATTTTCCGTGACCAATGCGATGCCGTTCTCACGCGAATAGGCGAACACGTCCTCGTCAGAGGTACCGCTCCCGGGGACATCGTGCACGGAGCCCACGTCATGCCCGCGTTCTCGCAGCCGGTCGGCGACGACCCGCGGGTACATCTCGTCGAGCAGGAGCCTCACACGGCGGCCTGTCGAGCGCGCCAGACGCGCTCAGCCGCCTCAGCCGCCTCCTCGTTTCGCTGGATCCAGTCGTCGATGTCGTCACGGTGATCCCCGTGGTAACGCAGCGCAGTCTCGATCGCGCTGGCTGGTTGATCGAGCCAGCCGGCCGTCGACTCGACGTCGCCGAAGCTGCGGTGAACCGCGACGACCTCCCACACGTCTGGCCCGGCGACGAGCCCAGGCCGGCGACCTGAGGGTCCAGTCCGGAAGACAATGCCCGGGTACTCGTCCATCTCGAGCCCCTCGGCGACATATCGCTGGATCAGGGCCGATCGCGAATGCCCCTCTCGGTGCGCGCTCCGGTCCAGTCGCTGGAGGGTGTCCACGGGAAATCGCGTGGAGACGGGCGGCTGCGTTCGTCCTACCATGGCCCTCGAATTGTACTACACGTGTAACACAATCCGGGTCATCCCGACGTCTCGGTCCGACGACGAACTCCCTCGACGAGCCCGGTAGACTCGTAGTGCGGTGAGTGAAGAGATACGGCGGCCGACGCAGCGAGCCCAGACGGCCACGACAATGTCGCGAGGGCCGACGGATCCACCAATCGACTTGGCGCTTTCTGCCCGACACGCCATCGAAGGGCTCGTCGCGGGCCACACCGCGTGGCGGCGCACCACCCTCAACCTGATCGCCTCAGAGAACATCCTGAGCCCGGCCGTGCTGGGCGCGCTGTCCAGCGACCTCCAGGCCCGCTACGCCGATTACCCGGGGCGCGACCCGCGGAATCGCCGCTACCGCGGCAACCGGTACATCGTCGAGATCGAGGCCGAGGCGGTCCGGCTGGCCTCGGATCTGTTCGGCGCCCGATTCGTCGAGGTTCGGCCCATTGCCGGCCACCTTGCCGGCCTCGCGATCATCATGGCGGTCTGCAAGCCGGGCGACGTCATGCTCGAAGTAGGTCGCGAGGGCGGCGGCCACCGGGAGGCCGGCCGGCTCATCGTCGCACCGCTCGTCTCGCTCGACGTTCGCTACCTGCCGTTCGACGCGGCCCGCTTCAACGTGGACGCGGAGGCGGCCGTACGGCAGATCGAGGAACTACGGCCGCCGCTCGTGATCCTCGGCGGGAGCCACTTCCTGTTCCCGCATCCGGTTGCGACGATCGCCGAGGCCGTTCATCGGATCCCGGGCGCCGTCCTTGCGTACGACGCCTCACACGTCATGGGATTCCTCGCCGCTGGCCGGTTCCAGGATCCGCTGGCCGAGGGAGCCGACATCGTCTTCGGCTCGACGCACAAGACGTTCCCGGGGCCCCAGGGCGGGATCATCTACTCGAACGACGACGCCCTCATGGACCGCATGACCCCGACCCTCGTGCAGGGCCTCATCACGAACCACCACCCAGGCCGTATGCCCGCGATGGCCCTCGCACTGCTGGAGATGGCGACCTGGGGCGGCGCCTACATGGACCAGGTCGTCGCGAATGCGCGGGCCCTGGGCAGGGCGCTGGCGGAGCAGGGCCTCCCGGTCATCGAGGTGGACGGGAGGGCCACCGATTCGCACACGCTCCTCGTGAAGCTGGCCGGGGTCGGGCCGGGCGCGCCGATCGCGCGGCGCCTGGAAGAGGCCGGGATCATCGTCACGCATGCGACGCTGCCCGAGGAACACGGCCGCGAAGGCCTCCGGCTCGGCACGCAGGAGGTCACACGCACGGGCGCCACCGAGGCGACGATGGTCGCGACTGCCGGCCTGATCGCCGACGTCGTGCTCGGGCGCCGGGAGGCGGCGGCGATCGCGGCGGATGTCGCAGCCCTGGCCGGGACGCTCGGGCCGGTCGGCTACACGTGGGGAGTCGAGTCTGGCGGGTAGTCCGCCTGGGACCCAGCGACGCCCAGTGGTCGCGCCCTCCGGCCCCGTAACAGTCAGCGGGCGTCCGAACCCGGTGGGCTGACGACGGAGAGCCCGGGCACAGGCTCGTAGTCGCGCCGATTCCGCGTCATCAGCGGCACGCCGAGTTCCAGGGCTGTCGCAGCGATCAGCGCGTCCGGCAGCAGGATCTGCAGCGTCCGCCGGAGCGAACCGGCACGCTCGGCAATGGCTCGATCCACGACGACCTCGCGCATCGGCGCAAGCAGCCGGCGCACCGTGACCTCTTCTGCTCCCCGGCCGGCGAACAGTTCCGCCCGGGTGACGACCGAGTACGCCAATTCACCGGCGTCGTTCTGCAGTCGGCGCGTTCCCCTCAGGTGATCGACCAGGACGTCCGTGTCGACGAGGAGGTCAGGCAAGCCGGGACTCGCGCTGCCGCCACTCGCTGCGAGCCGGAACATCGAGGTCCGGCAGCGCCCCGAAGGTCTCCGTGAGCGCGGCGTCGAGATCCGCCGGAGGCTCCGTCAGATACGCGTCAATCGCCTCACGAATCACCGCGGCCATGGACTTGCCCTCGCGACGCTGCCGTTCTTCCAGCCGGCGTCGCTGTCGCTCTGTGAGGTACACCTGCGTACGGGTCGCGGCCATCGTCACTCCCGATGTATGTGTGCAGTATACAGCAGGCAACCGCCAAGCCGACCCAGACCGAGCGGCCGTCACCCGCAGAAGGCCTCGACACGCTCGTCGGCCTCAGGCAGTCCCGTCCAGCTGGGCGTATGCGCGCTGGATCGCAACCCGGGCCGTTTCGAACGGGAAGGGCGCTCGCCCGACGATCGAAGCCCACGGTTCGCCATTCGCGTGGGCCAACCGGGCGAGGCCGGCCAGGGCATCGTGGCGGGCGATGTCGGCCAGGACGTAGGCGCGGTCCACCGCGTCGCCGTGACCCGTCGAGAGCCGCTCCCACGGCAGACCCATGAACCCACGGAGTGTCTCGGCCCAGTCGAGCGGGAAGCCGTCCCCGAAATACGGCTGCCCGCCGGGCCGGATGAGGTCCCCGGTGAAGGCCACGCCGGCGTCCGGCACGAAGATCACGAGATCGTGGTCCGTGTGGGCTCGCCCGAAGTGCCGCAGCTCAACGGATCGCCCGCCTACGCTGACCGTTCCGGAGGTCTCCACGGACCGGTCGGGCGGAACGAGTTCGCCCTCCTCGAGCTCCCCCACGATCACCGGCTCCAGTTCGCCGATGAGGGCGACCTGGGTGGCGGACGTGCGGCGCATGAACGATTCGCAGCCCGCCTGGCCCCAGATCACGGCCGGCCGGAAGACGCTGTTGCCGAACGAGTGGTCGCCATGACCGTGCGTGTTGAACACGGTCCGGACCGGCAGCCGGGTGTACCGCTCCACGTCCCGGGCGACCTCGCGTGCCTGCGAAAGCGTCGTCCGGGTGTCGATGACGGCAGCTTCGTCGTGCCCGAGGATGAGGCCGATGTTCTGGGACAGGTACGGGTAGCGGACGACGGCAATCCCGTCCCCGATCTCAGTCCAGGTGCCTGCCATCGGCGTGTCCCTTCAGCCGTTCCGGGCGGGTTCGATCAGGTGCGTGCGGATCTCGTCCGCGAACCGCACCTCGCTGTCGTCCGCGGGCGTGTAGCCGATGACGCGGCGGGCGTTCGCGATGCTCCAGATCGTTCGCGTGTTGCCGGAGGTGCCGTAGAAGACCTGGAACGGGATGCCGTACGCGTCCTCGATCGAAGGTGCGTCGATGGACTTCGTGATCAGCTGGGCCAGGTCGCGCGCGCTGATGTAGGCCGCGAGGTCCCGCCGATACCCCACCGCATCACCCGCCGTCCCGGGTCCGTCGGGGAAGAAGGTCTTCGCCGCGATCTCCCTGGGTGCGCCGATCCGGATGTGCACGTTCTCCACGCGGTGGCCCAGGCCGCCGCTCGCATGCACGAACCCGAGGTGTTCGTATGCAGCCTTGGCCCAGCCGTAGTAGTTGTCGGATTTCGGCACCGTCGCGTCCGGATCCAGGACGTCCATGCGGTTCGCGCGGAGCAGGGGCTCGTACCAGTCGGCGGCATGGTTGGAGCTGGCGACCACGGAACGACGAACGCCGGTCTGCTCGGACATCACGAGGACCCGCTCAACCAGGTCGATGTTGCCGCGCTCGTCGGCGTACGTGCTCATCGACGACCACTGCGGAGCGTTGACGTCCGTGCGGTAGTAGGTGAGATGGACCACGGCGTCGCAGCCCTGGAACAGCGCGCGGACGTCCGCATCCGGGGCCCCGTGAAGGTCCAGCACGACGAGGTCCGGGAGGGCGCGCCCGTCGCGGGTCAGCGGTCGGACATCCGTGAGGCGCAGCTCGTAGTGACGGGCGAGTTCCGGCAGCACCAGGCCGGCGATGTATCCCGTGGCACCGGTCACCAGGACCCGCGGGCGGTCGGTCAATGTCTCCTCCAACTGCGTCGTCGAGTATCGCACCGCACCGGCGGCCCGGGAGGGGTACCTCGATCGGTCATGCCGCCGATCCTCGCGCCGGAAGCTTGACTCATTCACATGAGTCACACATACTCCTGTTGATGACCAAGCGCCTCCAGGTTCTGTTCGATGACCACGAGCTGGCCGAGATCCAGGCTGCCGCACGTGCTCGACGCATGACTGTCGCAGACTGGGTCCGCGGCTCCCTCCGTGCGGCCCGGGAGGACCCAAGCGCCGCCGCCGGGCGCAAGCTGGCCGCGTTGCGGTCCGCGACTCGCCACGAGTTCCCGACGACTGACATCGAGGGGATGCTGGCCGAGATCGACGCGGGGTACACGGAGACCACCCACTCCGACGCCAGTCGGTAGTGGACACCACCGTCGACATGATCCTGATCGATTCGAATATCCCGATGTATCTCGTTGGCGCAGCCCATCCGAACAAGGAGTCCGCGCGACGGCTCCTCGAGGCCAGCATCGATGCTGGCGAGCGCCTCGTCACCGACGCCGAGGTCTTTCAGGAGATCCTTCATCGGTTCGTGGCGATCAACCGCCGCGACGCGATCGGGCCGGCTTTCGATGTTCTCGCCGGCCTCGTCGACCAGACCTACCCGATCGATTTCGACCTGGCGGAACGAGCGCGCACACTCGTCCAGAGCCACTCCGGTCTCTCCGCGCGGGACGCCATCCACGTGGCTGTGATGCAGCGCGAAGGAATCCCGGCGGTAATGAGCTTTGATCGCGGATTCGAGGGGGTAGTGGGCATTCGGCGACTTGGCTGAACACCCAGGGTCAAACGCGCAGTAGCAATCCCTACAGCGCGAGGTGCAGACGCAGTGCCTCGTCGATCTCCAGCATCAGCGCGCCAGGAACGACCCCCATCCTGGCGCCGAGGCGCTCCACGGCAATCGACCGGACCTGCTCAGCCTGCGCCTTGGAGTCGCGGTCCAGCCCGGTACCCACCGACGGAAGGAGCACCTGGAACGGGTAGATGCGTTCCGTGTTCGACGTCACCGGAACGATCGTGACCACACCGCGGCCGAGGCGTCCCGCGCTGAGGTTCGCCCCGTCGTTGCTCACGATCACGGCCGGACGGCGCTTGCCGGCCTCGGAGCCTCGCACGGGGTCGAGTTCGACCGAGTAGATCTCACCGCGACGCATCGGTCACCAGCCCATCACCGGCCGTCCGGTCCCAGAGCTTCGCGTCATCGGCGGCGGACCATTCGTCCCAGGCTCCCTCGTAGGCGACGCCCAGCTCCGCCGCACGCAGCAACCGAACGGCTTTGTGGAGCGCGGCTGACCGGGACTCCAGGCCCTGCTCCTGCGCATAGGCATCCAGGAACGCCACATCGTCGCCCGGCAGGCTCACGCTGACCTTCATACCAGCATGCTACCCGAGGTAGGCTGGGAGTAGCAAGGCGTACCCTGCCCAGGTCGGCCTGGCCGGGTCCGCCTACCCTGCACAGCTCACGGCGATCAGCGCGTCAGGTGGCGAGACGCGCCTTCGGTGCGACCGTTGTTGCGGCGGTCGCCGGTACGACAGCGAGATTGCCCGTCCGCCCGGCGATCTCGATCTCGCGCTCGCTCGGCGGAGTGCC
>JANPDJ010000224.1:0-1742 GCA_031431395.1 Chloroflexota bacterium
CCGCAACGGCGATCTTGAGCTCTGGATCAGCAATCGGGAGATCGACGGGGCCGTCTACGTCGTCAACGGGGATGGGGCCGAGCGTTGGCCTCGCGCGACAATGATCGGGTGCGCCTAGGGCCGAGGATCACCACGCGCCTATGGTGCGTGAGCCCAGTCTCTACCAGGGCGGCTTCATGGCTCGGAAGAAGAGGAAGTTGGGGACTCGGGCCCACCGCCCCTCCGCTGGGTCGCGTTGAACGCTCTCCGCCGGCGGTCCGGGTTCCCGGACCGCCTCGACCAGGAGGCCTGACGCCTCCAGGGCGTCGAAGTAGGTGTGGAGCGGGCTCGCCCAGCCCCAGAACTGCATCTCGACGCCGTTCCGACGCGCCGACGCCGAGTAACGGTGCCGGTCGAGGTACGAACGGCTGGATTGTTAGATTGCGTTAGTGCCACGATCGCGGTCCGCCTGGGGCCGCCGGTCGGCGGGCGAAACATCTTCGGCGTGGTCCACCGCGGAGTGGAGTTCCAGGGAGTGGTCGCGCAGCCACGTGCGCCATGCCCGGTGGTCCGGGATCTGCGACGCCACGATGGCCCAGAACGCCGGCCCATGCCCGAAGACCCGCAGGTGCGCGAGTTCGTGCACCACCACGGTCTCCAGCGCACGCGGCGGGGCGAGGATCAGGCGCCACGAGAAGGACAGCCGGTGGGTCCGCGTGGCACTCCCCCAGCGCGTTCGGGGGTCCCGGAAGGAGACGGCCACCGGGTCCACGCCGAGGACAGGCGCATGGCGGGTGATCTCGGCCGTGATGGCGGCCGAGGCGCGCTCCCTGAGCCAGGCCTCCAGCACCCGGATCGGCGCGCGCCGATCCGCGGCGGCCATGGACAGGACCAGCTCGTCGGCGTCCTCGCCGCCCACCCGCAGGACGCCAGATCGGCGAGCGCCGGCCTCCGCCGATTCCATGCGGACGCGATGGAGCACGCCCCGGAAGAGCAGCTGGCCGTCCGGCCCGAACGGGCGGCGATCGGCAATGCGCGCCCACTGCTGACGGTGCCGGAGCAGATGCCGCTGGAGCCACGGCTCGCGCTCGCGAAGGAAGGCGTCCACGGGTCCGACGGCCCCGCGCGCCGGGATCGTGACCACCACGCCGCGCAGGGGATCGACGGTGACCCGCAGGCGGCGCGCGCGCGACGACCGGCGCAGCGTGTACTCCATGTTCCCCTGGGCGAGGCGAACCGTTCGTGTGCTTTCGACGGACGCCGGGCCGTTCACCCCTCGTCCGTGTGGCGGGGCAGTGCGTCCAGGCGGGCCAGGGTGTCCGCGGTCGCGACGAACCGCTCCAGGACGCCCGCGTCCGCGAATCCCAGCCGGCGGTACACCGTCCGGCCATCGACGCTCGCCGCAAGGGTGGCCGTGGGGCGCTCCATCGACCGGGCCAGTTCGAGGGTGGCCGCGGTGGCGGCCGTCCCGAGTCCACGTCCGCGGGCATCCGGGTGCGTCCCGATGTTTGTCACGAACGCCGCGCCGTCCCCCACGAAGAGCGACGAGCTGGCCGCCGGGCGTCCTGCGTAGCGGACGAGGAAGTGGTGGGTGTCGCGGGCCTGACGGGGCAACTCCAGGTCGGAGAGGTACATCGCCATCATGACCGAGGTCTTCGACGGGTCCGGCCAGGCGTAGGCCGCGCCCATGATCCCCATCCACTCCTCCAGCTGATCGGGGCGCTCCACGACCTCAAGCGAGGCCCCCGGCGGAAGCGGTGCCG
>JANPDJ010000225.1:0-5210 GCA_031431395.1 Chloroflexota bacterium
TGGCGACCCTCGACGTGATCAGCGGCGGCCGCTTCGAGCTGGGCCTCGGGGCGGGCGCCACCCGTGAGGAGGCGCTGGCGTACGGGTTCGATTTCGAGCCATTCGCGGCGCGAGCCGTCGTCCTCGGCGAGACGCTCCAGATCGTTCGAGCGATGTTCATGGACGGCCGGGCGACGGTTCACGGAACGCACGAACGCGCCATGGACGCGATCAACAACCCGCGAGGTGGGCAGGCAGCGCGGATCCCCATTGTCGTAGGCGGGAACAGCCGGGCAACATGGCGACTCGCGGCGCTGTTCGCCGACGAACTCAATCTCGATGGGCCCAATCCGGCTGCGGTCCAGGAGGCACTGCCGGCCATCCGGGCGATCTGCACCGAGGTGGGCCGGGATCCCGAAAGGCTCGCCGTCTCCGTCCACATCCTGCCGCACGACATCGAGCCGGGCGGCGACGATCGTGTCAGGCTGCTGGCCGGCTACCGCGCTCTGGGCGTCTCCCGCGTGATGGCGCTCCTGCCCGGAAGCGTGACGCGAGACGACGCGCTGCACGGGCTTGCACTGGATGCTGCAGCCGCGGGAGTCCATCTGGCCTGACGCACGCCCCTGGCTCAGACGACGGCTTCCGGAGGAGGCAGTGCGTGCTCCTCGGCATGGTCTGCCTGAGGGGTCTCTCGGGCGTCATCGCCGTCCCGCTGGATGAGCACGGCGGCGCCGAGAACCAGCGCGCCGCCCAGGACCTGGGCCGGCGCGAGGACCTGGGCGAGCAGTGCGGTCGCCGCGAGCGTTCCCACGATGGGCTCCACGAGGCCCAGGATCCCAGCGCGGACGCGGCTGATCAGCCGCATGCCCGTCGTGAAGAGCCATGCCGCCCCGGCGCCACTCAGCAGGCCGGACACGAGGATCGTGGGCCACACGTCCGCGTGATCGAGCGGGAAGCGGAGTGCCTCTGCCGGACCGCTGAGCAGGGCCAGCGTTCCCACCGCGGCGACTGTTGCGGCCAGTGCCAGTCCCATCGCCTGCTCCGGGGGAACGGACGGACACGCCCGCCCGAACCCGACCCACGCCGCCGCGGACACCGCGGCCACGCAGCCGAGGGCCAGCCCGAGTGGATCGAGGCCCGACCCGGTCGAAGCATCGAAATTCGCCGTCACCACCAGGGCCAGCCCGACGAGCGAGAGGACCAGCGCCGCGACCTTGATGGGTCCAAGGCTCTCCGTCCCGGACACCCGGCCATAGAGCGCCAGCAGAACGGGGTACGTGTAGAACGTGAGGAGCGCCACCGCGATGGGGATGCGATCGAAGGCCACGAACAGCGACGTGTTCAGCACCATGTTGGCGGTGATGAACGCGAGCAGCGCCAGCCGTTCGTGACGCGGGAGCCGCCCGAACACGAACCCATTTCGCGCCCGATCGCGCCGTCGGCGCACGAGGACCAGCAGCCAGAGGGCTGCGCCTGCGACGACTCCGCGCCAGACGACGAAGGCAAGAGGCGTCATGCCCTCGTCGTACAGCAGCCGGGCGAGCGGACCAAGGATGCCCGCGAAGATTGCCCCCATGACGATCAGCAGCGCGCCGAGGACGGCGGGTGGCAGGGCTCGCAGCGCAGTCATCGCCGGAAGCGTACCGGCCGCCGGGTTCCTCCAACGTGTACTTCGCGCGGGCCGTCGGACGGCCGCCGTTGCCCCTGGCGCCGAGCACCCGCACCGCCCGTGCGCCGGGCGCCGATACTGTGGGTCGGTCGGTTGGTCGGGTAGCCAGGAGGTCGGTGGGTTCGTGCGTCCGCGCCTGATCGTGTCGCCCGCACACCTGCCGGCGGATACGCGCCACAACTGGACGGCGTCCCAGAAGGAGGGCCTCTCCTTCGGGCCGACGGATGCGGCCGGGTCGTTCCTGCCCGTGCTGCTCGCGCGATTGGGCGCCTCCAACGTCGAGGTGGGCCTGCTCAGCGCGATCCCGAGCCTCGCCGGGTTCCTCCTGGCTGTCCCGATCGGCCAGTTCCTGCAGGGCCGCCGGAACGTCATCCCCTGGTACTCACGGGGGCGGTTCATCAATCAGCTGGTCCTGCCCGCCATCGGCATCGCGCTCGTGGTGCTGCCGGCGGACCAGGCGGTGCCGGTGATCCTCGTCCTCGTCGGCCTGTCGGCCTGCGTGGGGTCATTCGCCAATTTCTGCTTCTACACCGTCATGGATGGACTCTCCGGGCCCAACGGACGCTACGAGCTGATGGGACGGCGCTGGGGGATGAAGGGCCTGGCCACGGCGGTGAGCCTCGCCGTGATCGGTTGGATCCTTGCCAACGTGCCGTTTCCGCACAGCTACCAGTTCGTCTACATCGCGGTGGGCGTGGCGGCGGTGATCGGGTTCCGCTACTCCAGCACCTTCCGGATCCCGGACCAGGTGCGGCGTCCACGGCTTGTCGGGCGGCGTTCGCCGGCGGCCAGCATCCGCACCTTCGCGGCAGAGATGCGCGCTGAGCGGCGCTTCCTTCTGTTCCTGGGGCGGCACGCGGTCCTCGGGTTCGGCCTGTCGATGGCCGTTCCCCTGATTCCGCTGTACTACGTTCGCGAGCTTGGTGCCAGTGACGCCTGGATCGGTCTGATCGGCACCACCCAGGCGATCCTGACGATGTCGGGTTACTTCCTCTGGCGCCGCGTCGCACGGCGCCGGACCGGCGGCTTCTGGATCCTCGTCCTGTGCACGGCGGGTGTCGCCGCGTTCCCGATCGGCCTGGCATTCACGCGGATCGAACTCGCCGTCGCCGTGATCGTCGGCATCTACGGCATCTGTCTCGCCGGGATCGAACTCTCGATCTTCGACGAACTGATGAAGGCGATCCCGCCGGCCCAGGCAACCCGGTTCGCGGCGCTGGACCAGGGCGCGTCCAACTTCGCCGGCATCACGGCTCCCATCATCGGCGCGCTCGTTGCCGGTGCGCTGGGCATCCCGGCCGGCCTCGTGGTCGCCGGAGCGGTCACGATGGCCGGTGCGGCGCTGTTCGCGGCGTCGGTGTGGGGGCGGCGCCGGATGGCCGTCGCCGCGGTTGCGGAGAGTGTCGCGCCGTCGCCCTGATGAAAGCCGCGGCGGGGCGCATGCGGCGCTCTACGCGGTTTCCGCGCCAGCCTCACCAGCCGCGTCCGGATCGGGCAATCTTGGGGCGACCACACCGGCCGTCGCCAAGGAGAGGCGTGATGAGCGACTTTCGCAACCTGCATGACTTTGCCCGGGTCGCGCGGTCGCGCCTGCCGAAGGGCGAATGGGACTACCTCACGGGTGGGGCCGAGACGGAGACATCGCTCAAGCGCAATCGGATGGGGCTCGATTCGCTGGCCTTCCGCCCGTCGGTCCTCAACGACGTCTCGAACGTGCAGGCGTCGGGCCGCCTCCTTGGCCACGATCTGCGGATTCCCGTGCTCCTGGCGCCACTGGGTTCCATCCAGCTCTTCGACGACGAAGGCGCGGCCGCCATTGCCCGCGCCACATCCGATTTCGGGACCATGATGATCCTGAGTTCCGTGTGCGAGCCCGGGTTCGAGGAGGTCGCACGGATCGGGACCGGCCCCAAGATCTACCAGCTGTACCTCTACGGCGACTGGGCGTGGATGGACGACATCATCGGCCGGACCGTGGAAGCGGGCTACGCCGCGCTGTGCCTGACCGCAGACACGCAGGTGTACAGCCGGCGCGAGCGCAGCATTGCCACGGACTGGGTGCCGCGGGCTTCGCTCCGGAAGGCGTCCGTGGACGACGACTTCGTGTACCAGGCGCAGATGTCGTGGGCCACGGTGGAGCACATCAAGCGCACATTTCCCATTCCCCTCGTGATCAAGGGCATCAACACGGCAGAGGACGCCCGTCACGCCATCGATGCCGGCGTTGACGTCATCTACGTCTCGAACCACGGCGGCCGCCAACTGGACCACGGGCGCGCCTGCATCGATTCGTTGCCCGAGGTTGTCGAGGCCGTGGCCGGGCGCGTCCCCGTGGTCGTGGACGGCGGGATCATGCGCGGCACGGACGTGATCAAGGCGCTGTGCCTGGGCGCGACGGCCGTGGGGATCGGACGGCTCGAGGCGCTGGCCATGGCGGCGGGCGGCGAGGCTGCCGTGCTCCGAATGCTGGAACTGCTCGAGAACGAGATGCGCACGAACATGGCGCTGATGGGGGTTGCCAGCACCGCGGACCTCGGACCGTCGTTCGTGGTGTCGGCGCCACCGTTGCCGAATCCGCACGTGCTGTCGGCGTTCCCCCTGCTCGATCAGGGCTACTGAACGTCCGCGGCCGGACCTGGGGCGGGGGCGCCCGCGGAGTTCAGCTGGCCCCCGCCGGCGCGGGTGCCTCCGCGTCGTCCGGCATGATCGCTGAGCCCGCCACGGCCCCGCTCTCCTGCGCGCTCTGGATCAGCACTGCTGCGGCCAGAACCAGTGCCCCGCCCACGACCTGGATGGGGGCGAGCACCTGGCCCAGCACGACGGCGGCAGCGACCGTCCCCACGATGGGCTCGATGAGTCCCAGAACGCCGGCGCGCACGCGGCTGATCAGCCGGACGCCCCTCGTGAAAATGACGGCCGCCGCGGCTCCGCTCATGATGCTCAGCGCAGCGATGGCCAGCAGCGTGTCGAGGTGCCAGATGGGGAAGATGACCGCCTGGGCCTGGCCCGTCGCCAGCATCAGGCCGCCGATGACGAACACCGTCATCACCAGCGATGTTGCCATCGCCTGTTCGGCCGGGACCTCGCGCAGCGCCTTGCTGAACACGACCCAGGCAGCGCCGGTCACCGCAGCGAGGACCGCCAGCGCCAGTCCCAGCGGATCGAGTCCGCGGTCCGAGCCGCCGCCACTCGCGGTGAGCACAAGTGCAAGCCCGGCCAGGCCAAGAACCAGGGCCATCACCTTGACCGGCCCGATGGGCTCGCTGCCCGTCAGGCGCCCGTACAGGGCGAGCAGGACCGGGTAGGTGTAGAACGTCAGCAGCGCCACGGCGATGGGGATGGAGTTGATCGCGACGAACAGGGCCGTGTTCAGGATCATGTTGGAGACGACGAACCCGGCCAGCATGCGTCGCTGGTGGCCCGAGAGCCCCGCGAGGACGATGCCACCCGTGGACGGGTAGCGCCGTCGCTGCCACAGGATGAACAGCCAGAGCGCGCCCCCGGCGATGGTCCCTCGCCACACGGCGAACGCCAGGGGCTCGAAGCCGGTCGCGTAGAGCAG
>JANPDJ010000226.1:0-2462 GCA_031431395.1 Chloroflexota bacterium
TCTCGAGGGCGGCGTGACCGGCCTCGCGGTGGCCGTTGCCGGTTTCCTTCACGCCGCCGAACGGCAGATGGGTCTCGGCGCCGATCGTGCCCGCATTGATGTAAACGATGCCGGTTTCGAAGACGCGCATGGCGCGGAACGCAGTGTTCACGTCGCGCGTGAAGATGGCGCCGCTGAGGCCGTAGCGCGTCTGGTTGAGCGCTGTGACCGCCTCCGGGTAGCCGGCGACCGGGATGACGGAGAGCACCGGCCCGAAGATCTCCTCCTGGGCGATCCGGTCCATCGGCTTCACGCCGGCGAAGATCGTCGGTTGGAAGAAGTGACCGTGAGCAAGGCCGTCGCCCGTGGCGATGTCGCCCCCCACGATCAACTCGCCCTCGCGACGCCCCACCTCCATGTAGCCGGCGACCTTCTCGCGGGCCGCGGCATTGATCAGCGGGCCCACGTCCGTTCGAGGGTCAGAGCCATCGCCCAGCCGGAGGCCCCGGGTCCGTCGCTCCAGGCGCTCCAGCAGCGGCTCGACGACCGCCGTTTCTACGATCACCCGGCTGGCCGCGGTGCAGCGCTGGCCGGTGGTGCCGAAGGCAGACCACAGGATTCCGTCGGCAGCAAGGTCCAGGTCAGCGTCCGCCATGACGACGACCGCGTTCTTGCCGCCCAGTTCGAGGCTCACCCGCTTGAGACGCCGGGCTGCCGTTTCGGCGATCCGCTTGCCGGTGGACGTGTGGCCAGTGAACGAGATCACCTGCACATCCGGGCTCTCCACGATCATGTCGCCCACATCCGCACCTGAACCTGTGACGAGGTTGACCGTGCCCGGCGGAAAGCCGGCTTCGGCCATGAGCTCCACCAGGAGCGCCGCGCAGTGGGGCGTGTCGCTGGCCGGCTTGAAGACGACGGTGTTGCCGGTGATGAGCGCGGGCATCATCTTCCAGCACGGGATGGCCATGGGGAAATTCCACGGCGTGATGATCCCGGCCACGCCGATGGGCTCGCGCACGCTCATCGCCCACTTGTCCGGGAGCTCCGACGGGACGGTGTCCCCGAACGTGCGACGGCCCTCGCCGGCCATGAGGAACGCGATGTCGATGCCCTCCTGGACGTCGCCGCGCGCCTCAGCGAGAACCTTGCCCATCTCGCGCGTCATCGCGCGGGCCAGCCGCTCCTTGTTCGCGGCCATGATCTCGCCGAAGCGGTACATGATCTCGCCACGCTTGGGGGCCGGCGTGCGGCGCCATCGCCGCTGCGCCTCCACGGCCGCCCGGATGGCCCGGGCCGTATCGGCGGCCGTGCCGGCCTGGAAGCGGCCAACGACATCACGCGTATCGGCGGGGTTGCGGCTCTCGAACGTCCGGCCGGACGCGGAATCGACCCACTCCCCGCCGATGAACAGGCCGATGGTGGGCGGAGTTGCGCCCGCGGTGCCCGTTGCGCCCGGGCCCGAGGCGCCGGCCGAAGGTGCGCCCCCGGTCGTCGCCTCTGCCGCGTCGTCCGCCCTTTCCGTCACGCCTGGGCCACCCGCTCGAATGCCATCGCCACGGACCCACCGCCTCCCAGGCAGAGCGTCGCGAGGCCATAGCGGCCCTGCCGACGCTGCAGTTCGTGCAGCAGCGTGGCGACGATGCGGGCCCCACTGGCCCCAATGGGGTGACCCAGGGCAATCGCGCCGCCATTGACGTTCACGCGATCCCAGTCGAAGTTGAGCCGGCGGCCGTCCGCGAGCACCTGCGCCGCGAACGCCTCGTTGATCTCGACCAGGTCGAAAGCTTCGATGGGCATCTCGATCCGCTCGAGCAGCCGTCGAACGCCCTCGACCGGCGCCAGGAACAGCCAGCGCGGCTCGACTTCCGCCTGCGCGTAACCCACGATGCGTGCGAGCGGTTTCAGCCCGTGCCGTTCCACGGCCCGCTCACTGGCGACCACGGTCGCGGCCGCCCCGTCGTTGATCCCGGGCGCATTGCCGGCCGTCACGCTGGCAGTGATGGAGTTCGTGTCAACCAGGTCTCCGTCCGGGTCCAGGCGCGTCGGCAGGGCGAAGGCGGGGCGCAGGCGCGCCAGTGCCTCCGGGCTCGTGTCGCGGCGGGGACTCTCGTCCGCGGTGACGATCGACTCGCGGCCCTTCGCATCGGCGACCGTTACTGGCACCAGTTCGGCGTCGAACCGGCCGGCATCCATGGCCGCGACCGCCTTCTGGTGACTGGCGTACGCGAAGGCATCCTGGTCCGCCCGGCTCACGTGCTGCCCGATCGCGACGCGCTCCGCGTGCGTGCCCATGTGGCAGTCCTCGATCGTACACCAAAGGCCGTCCGTGACCGTGGCATCCCGGATCACGCCTTCGCCCAGGCGATACCCGAACCGGGCCCGGTCCAGCAGGAACGGCGCCAGGTTCATGTTCTCCATGCCGCCCGCGACCACGATCTCGGCGTCGCCGGCCACGATCTCCGCGGCGGCCAGCATGATCG
>JANPDJ010000227.1:0-4931 GCA_031431395.1 Chloroflexota bacterium
TAGACGTGGCGGATCGGCCGGTCGGGTGTCATCACCCGCGTGTGGAGCTTGAGCTCGACAGTCTCCAGGCCGTTCCGCAGATGCGCCTCGGCAGATGGGTCGATAGCGCGGAGCGCCACCAGCAGTCGGTTTCGGGCTGGCTTTAGATCGAGCGCCAACACCGCGTCCTCAATGCGGCGGACCGGTGCCCGAGTGGGACACCGCTGCTACGGCCCAATATCCACGAAATCCGGGAACACCGCAACCCAGCAGGCTGACGCCCGGCTCGACAGCGCCCATGGTGAAGTTCGAACTCTCGGAATGGCTGTCGAGACGGGACTGCGGAATTGCGAACCTACGATCCTTCTCGTGTGACTCGCGAGGCCGGGCGACCGCCCGGTGCGGCGACCCGTCTGAGGCAGGAACCCGCCCGTCCTGGCCAGCCTCGCGGGAACTACCGCGACTGGCTCCTGGTCGCCCAGGTAGCATCCCTCGTCGTCTTCGGTATCTGGCTCGTATTGGCCGGCCAGATCACCTTTGGCGGACCTGCCCGTTGACGCCGCATCTCGCAGCGAGGCATTCGGGCAATCATGTCTGAGTTCTACGACGCCGACCCGATCCATCCCGCCTGGATCCGGCCATCGGAGCGTCGCCGTCGTGGCCGTGTTCTCGGCGAGGCGATGGTCCGGCTGACGCTGGGTCTCGTCCTCGTGGCCCTTGCCGGCGTCGTGCTGCTGGCCAGCAGCCACGCGCTCGATGCCGCGGGTGCAGCCGTGGCGAACTCGCCGCGCGGGCTCATCGCCGCACCATCGGCTCGACCGACTGCCGTCGCCATCGCACAGCCGGTTTCTGCACCGCCCATCCTCATCGCCCCCGGCCGCCTGTACACGAACATTGGCTCCGTGACACTTCGGGGCAGGCTGCCCATCGGGCTGAAACGCGGTACGGGCGAGGTGCGCATCTACCGCCAGGCCAAGCCGCCCATCCTGGTGGCCGCGGTCGCGGTGGGCGCCCTTCCGGAGTTCACCGTGTCAGGTGTGAAGCTGCTGCCCGGAATCAACTTGTTCACCGCGACGATCTCCGGCTCTGGAGGTGAATCGGCGCCGTCGGCACCCGTTCGGTACGTCTACGAACTGGTGAAGCCGCAGATCACGGTCCTGGCGCCGGCCAGCGGGGCAACCGTCCGCGCGACAACGATCGCCGTGATCGGGCACGTTCCCGCGGGGTCGCATGTCGTGATCCGCAACCTCGCAAACAGCACCGGATCGGCAGTGGCAGTCGACGCACAGGGCACGTTCACCAGCCTCGTCGCCCTCGCGCTCGGAACGAACGGCCTCGCCATCGAGGTGATCGACCGGGCCGGCAATCAGAACAGCATGTCTCTGACCGTCGTTCGCAAAGCGGGCAAGGGCCGCTGAGCGCCCGCCGTTCGGAGGGCCCCGCACCCGGCTCGATCTGTCCGGAACGTCGCCCAACAGGCAGACGCGCGACACGCGCCGGCAGAAACTACGAGCATCCCCCAGTGGCGGCGCCGTCACCGATGTGGACCCGGGCCCGGCGGTCGGCACGTTCGATTACCAAGCCGGTCTCCGGCACACGGGCCTCGCGCGACGTTCCCAGGGGGCATGGAAGGACTGCACCATGGGCATCGTCGCCTGGATTGTCGTCGGCGCGATCGCCGGATACGTGGCCAACATGATCGCCGGGGGCCGGGAGGGCCTCATCGGGACGGTGCTTCTCGGCATCGTCGGCGGGCTGGTCGGCGGCTTCGCCGCAAGCGAGCTCTTCCACCGCGGAAGCGTCAACGGGGTCAACATCGAGAGCATCCTCATCGCCATCGCCGGGGCCGTCGTCGTGCTGTTCGCGTGGCGCATGCTGGCATCCCGGAACACCGGTCGACTCCACCTCTAGCCAACCACCTCCCAGGACGCGGCTTCGGGCCTGGGGCGCCGCTGGTCCCCTCCGCCGGCGCTGCCCGGGCCGCGTCCCTCCCCCGATGTTCCCGGCAACCCCGATGACCAGGGTTGCCGCCGCTCGAAAGGACTCCGGGCCATGACACTCCAGGAACGACAGTCGACAGTTCAGACCAACCAGGAAGTCACCCGGGCTGCCCCCGAGGCGCCGCCGGTCGCGCCGCCGGTCGCCCCCGAGGCGCCGCCCGTCGCCCCCGAGAATCCGACGATCTCGAGCCGTCAGACCTACACCAGCCGCTCGACGGTTGTGCAGGCCAGCGGCGCGGAGATGGCCCGGCGCGTCATCGTGTTCGTGTTCGGCCTCATCCAGGCGGTCGTCATCCTGCGGATCGTGCTGCTGGTACTCGACGCACGCACGGGCAATGACCTCGTGGCCGGCATCCTCAATGTCAGCCAGGTCTTCGTTGGACCGTTCGAGGGCATCCTGAACACCAACGCGCTCAAGTCCGGGGGATCGGTGCTCGACCTTGCCGCAGGGGTTGCCCTGATCGGCTGGACGATCCTCGAATTCATCATCTTTGCCGGGATCAACCTGTTCCGCCGCGAATCGCTCGTCACCCAGTAGACCCGGCGCGGCTTTCACTGAAACGGTCAACATGAAACGGAGATGGGAATGAACTATCGAAGCGGCGGCATCGGAATTGTCGGCGTCATCGTCATCGTCATCGTCGTGCTGTTCGTGCTCGGCAGGCTCTAGGTCGGCGGCGCTCCCGCTCGCACCGGGCCAGGCCTCGAAGGGCATCCCAGCAGAACCAGGAACCAAGAGAGGAGATCAGGATGAGCAACGTGAAGAAGGTCGTTCGGGACATCGAGGTCACGACGAAGAAGACCGTCCGGGCTATCGACGGGACCTCGCCGGAGGATCGCGTTGCCAATGCGGGCGACGAGATCCGCAAGGACCTCGGGAACGCCGGTGACACGATCCGCCGCGAGACAGATCTGCGTCGCACCAGGACGTGACCGTGGGCGACGGCTGACGTCGCGCGCATTGAGTCTGTCCTCGTTCGCCCGCATCGCCGTCGTCCTGGTAGCCCTGGGCGTCGGCGCATGCGGCGGCGGGCCGGTGGTGAGTTCGTCGCCGCCGGCGCCCGCTCCGTCGCTGTCGCCAGTATCGAACAGCCCCGGTTCCTCGAGCATCCCCACCTATCCCGACGGGATCCCGCGGGTGGTCGACGGCCTGCCGGTCCTGCGACCGTCGGCCGCAGCCGCGTACGCCGAGGCGGCCACTGACGCCACGCCGTTCCTGGTGGGTGGCTGGACCGTCGGCGCTCCGGGCATCTCGTGTCCTACGGCGTTCTCCCGGCCGGCCCTCGCCCCCAGCTGCCTCACGCAGATGTACTGGCTCGGGGAGGCGCCCGGGCTGCAGGGTCTCTGGGGCCGGCTCTTCAACCTCGCCGGGTTGGCCCTGCCGCAGACGGGTGCCGTGGTGCTGCGCGTGCACACGCACGACCCACTCGCGAGCGCCTGCTCTGCCGAGTTTCGGCGCCAGTGCGATACGGCCATGGTCATGGACGCCCTGGTGTGGGCGAACGAGACCGCCACGGCGTCGCCCACCCCTGTGCCCGCCAGCCCGTACCACCTCGCGCTCGGCGGGACGGACCACCTGATCCGGTCGGCGTCGGATTGCACGTTCATCCCGAGTGCCTGGCTGCGTGACTTCTGCGCCCTGGCCCTCCGGGCCGACTGGCGCGCAATCGCCACCGACGGGGACCCGCTGGGCCGCAGCGAGACCTGGTATGCGGCCATGGCTCGCGCCCAGATGGACGGCGACCTCTCGATCTGCGACGACGTGCGGATGCGGACGTGGCTGACGCTGGCGTCCAAGGGCGGGGCGCCGTCGCCCAGCGCATCGTTGCCGCCGGTCGTGGGGCCGATCGCGACATGCCGAACGATCCTCTCGAATCCGCCCCGGCCGGGCTCGATCTCTGTCGACGATTCCAGTTCGGGGACGAAGAAGCCCGTCTCGCTGACCGTGACCTACCAGCCACCGACGATTCCCCTCCTGCCGCAGCCGGTCTTCGATCCGGGTGTTGTCTGCACCGACGAATACGGGTTCTCGATGAGCGCGACCACCTGTTCACTGATCCTGGGCGCGGTGCTTGCTTCGACCGACCTCGACTCGTCTTCGATCACGATCGTCGGGGTCCGCCCGCACCTTCTCCCCTGCACGGCCCCCCTCCCATGCCCGGGCGAGCCGCAAGGCGCCACTGGGCTGGGGAGTGCCCTGATCGGCTACCGGGACCGACGGACGGTCTACGTGAATGCGTTCTCGACCGGCGGGGCAGCGGTGCTGGTCGCGGTTGTCCCGCAGCCTTCATCGAGGACGGGCGGTTCGTGATCGCGGCCTCGAACGGCCGCGCTCGTGCGCGCGGCGCGGGGCGCCGGCCGTGGTCCCCACCACCCGGGTCTCGGCGGCCGCATCGTCGTCGGAGTCGCTGACTCCCGCGCCAATCTGGACACTGCCGTTGGGCGTGGCCGCGACCGGGGATGTGCCCACGATCGCCGACGCCGCGAACGCGCTCGCAGCTCCCAGCGCGGCGGTCATGACCGTGCGTCGCGTGGTCCTGGTTTCCGGATCGGTCGCCATATCGAAGGACCTCACGGTGCGCCGACCGGCGGCTGCTCCCACACGAGGCCGGATGCCGTGTCGGTCCGGCAAGGACCGTCGACAAAGCGCATGCTAGTGACCCGTGCCGCTCAGCGTTCCCAGCGGCCCCGGTTTGGCGGCTCCGGTACGACGCCCGTCCAGGTCGAAGCCCGGCCAGGTCGAAGCCCGGCCACATCCGGGCCCCTGTGACCGGCGCTCAGGCGACCGCCACTCCGGCGACCGCTACGACGACCCTACCCGGCGGCGGGTACAGGCCCCTGGCGTACGCCAAACACGTTGCCGTCGGGGTCCTTGAACCAGGCACCGCGGGCCGGACCGATCTGGGCGAGGAATACGAGGCGCCGAAGACGGTCAACTTCATCGCCCAGATC